>JANORD010000284.1:0-6608 GCA_031415095.1 Lysobacteraceae bacterium | reverse complement strand
TATCGGGACTGAAGTCCCTCCTACAGGGGTGCGGGGGGAGGTGGGGGGTAGGGACGGGCGGAGGTAGAATGATGCGACCCATCCGTCGCCTCGAGCCTGCGCATGTCCGACTTCGCCCTCACTGCCCTGTCCCCGCTCGATGGCCGCTATGCCGCCAAAGTTGAGGACCTGCGGCCGATTTTTTCCGAGTACGGGCTGATCAAGGCACGCATCACCGTCGAGGTGGAGTGGCTGCTGGCCTTGGCCGACGAGCCCGGCATCGTGGAGCTGGCGCCCTTCTCACCTGCCGCCGCGGCCCGCCTGCGGGCGCTGGCGTCAGACCTCACGGTGGCCGACGCCGCCCGCGTGAAGCAGATCGAGCGCACCACCAACCACGACGTCAAGGCGGTGGAATACTTCATCAAGGAACGGCTCAAGGACGACGCCGAGCTCGGCCCGGCGCTGGAGTTCGTGCACTTCGCCTGCACCAGCGAGGACATCAACAACCTCAGCTATGCGCTGATGCTGCAGCAGGCCTACACCCAGGTGATGGCGCCGCGCACCTGGGCCGTGGTGGAAGCGCTGCGCGCCATGGCGCACCAGCACGCGGCCCTGCCCATGCTGTCGCGCACCCACGGCCAGACCGCCTCGCCCACCACCGTGGGCAAGGAAATCGCCAACGTTGTCGCCCGCCTGCAGCGCCAGGTAGCGGTGATGCATGGGGTGGAGTTCCCCGGCAAGATCAACGGCGCAGTCGGCAACTACAACGCGCACGTGGCGGCGTATCCCGCCGTGGACTGGCCGGCGCTGGCGCAGCGCTTCGTCGAATCGCTGGGCCTAGACTTCAATGCCTACACCACGCAGATCGAGCCGCACGACGGCATCGCCGAACTGTGTGACGCCCAGCGCCGGATCAACACCGTGCTGGTGGACCTGTGCCGCGATGTCTGGGGCTACATTTCGCTGGGCTATTTCAAGCAGTCGGTGAAGGTCGGCGAAGTGGGCAGTTCCACCATGCCGCACAAGGTGAACCCGATCGACTTCGAGAACGCCGAAGGCAATTTCGGACTGGCCAACGCGCTGCTGGCGCACTTCTCGGAGAAGCTGCCGATCAGCCGCTGGCAGCGCGACCTCACCGACTCCACCGTGCTGCGCGCGCTGGGCACCGCGTTTGGCCACACGCTGATCGCGCTGGACGCCCTGCAGCGCGGCCTGGGCAAGCTCAGCGCCAACCCCGAGCGCCTGGCCGCCGATCTGGACGCCGCCTGGGAAGTGCTGGCCGAGCCAGTGCAAACCGTGATGCGCCGCCATGGCCTGCCCAATCCGTACGAGCAGCTGAAGGAACTCACGCGCGGCCAGGGCATCACCGCTGAATCCATGCGCGCGTTCATTGCCGGGCTGGAGCTGCCGGCCGACGCCAAGGCCCGCCTGCTGGCGCTGACGCCGGGCACCTACGCTGGCCTGGCCGAGCGCCTGGCGCGCGATATCTGAGCCTGCACATGGCAACGCTGCCCATTGAAGTGGACGGCCGGGGGCACACGCCGTTGGGCATGCCGCCCGAGCACTTCTTGCGTAACTACTGGCAGAAGAAGCCGCTGCTGGTGCGCGCTGCGTTTCCCGATTTCGACTGCCCCCTCACTCCCGAAGACCTGGCGGGCCTGGCCTGCGAGGAAGCGGCGCTGTCGCGCGTGGTGCTGCACGACCGCAAGCGCGACCGCTGGGAGCTGCGCAGCGGCCCGTTCACCGAGGAGTCCTTCCCCAAGCTGCCGAAGAAAGACTGGACGCTGCTGGTGCAGGACGTGGACAAATGGGACCGCGACGTGCGCGCACTTTTGGCCGCGTTCCGGTTCCTGCCGGCGTGGCGGCTGGACGACATAATGGTGAGTTTCGCCGCGCCCGGTGGCTCGGTGGGCGCGCACGTGGACCAGTACGACGTGTTCCTGCTGCAGGCGCACGGCCATCGCCGCTGGCAAATTGACAGCCGCCCCGACGCGCCGCAGGGGTTTCGCCCGGATGTCGAGCTGAAACTGCTGAGCGAATTCACGCCCGACCACGACTGGGTGCTGGCGCCGGGCGACATGCTCTACCTGCCGCCCGGCGTGCCGCATCACGGCGTGGCCCAGGACGCCTGCCTGACGTTTTCGGTGGGCATGCGGGCGCCGTCGCAGGCCGAACTGCTGGTGGATTTTGCCGAGGAGCTGGCCGCTGCGCTGCCCGAGCAGGCGCGCTATGGCGACCCGGACTTGGCGCTGCCAGCCGACCCGTATGAAATCGACGAAGCCGCCTTCGCCCGCGTCCGCGCCGCCCTAACCGCCGCCCTATGCCCCACAGCGCCCCCTGTAGGAGGGACTTCAGTCCCGATGCCCTTCGCAAAAAGCATCGGGACTGAAGTCCCTCATACGGGGGGGCTTGGGTTGCTTGATGAGGGGGCGATGCGGCGCTGGTTCGGGCGCTTCATCACCCAGTACCGGTCGGCCGGCGAGCTGGTCGCGCCGGCCCGCACGCCGTCGCTGGACACGGTGAACGACGCGTTGGCGCGCGGCGGGCGGCTGCACCGGCATCCGCACGCGCGCCACGCTTGGGCGCGCGAGGGCAAACGCGCGCGGCTACATGCCAACGGGCTGAACTTCGCCATGGGCGTCGCCTCGGCGCGCCGCTTGGCGGGCAGCGACACACTGGCCCACGCCGAAGTGAAAGCGCTGGATGCCGACGGCCGCAGCGCGCTGCAGGCACTGCTGGCCCAAGGCCACTACCATCTCGAAAAACCACGCCGCCGGTGACGCCATGATCGAGACCGAATTCCGCATCGAGCCCGCCGACTACCGGCTGGATTTCAAGGACCTGCGCCTGGTGCGCGAGACCGTGTTCGTGCTCGAGCAGCAGGTGCCGATTGAAGAAGAATGGGACGCGCTGGACCCGCAGTGCCAGCACGTCCTGGCGCGCGACCGCCACAACCAGGCCATCGGCACCGGGCGGCTCACGCCGGAGCGCAAGATCGGCCGCATGGCGGTGCTGCCCGAGTGGCGCGGCAAGGGCGTGGGCGACGCGCTGCTGCTGGCCCTGGTGGCGCTGGCGCGCGAGCAGGCGTGGACCGAAGTGAGCCTGCACGCCCAGGTGAGCGCCGAGGCATTTTATGCGCGCCATGGCTTCAGCCCGGTGGGCGAGCGGTTCTGGGAGGCCGGCATCGAGCACCAGGCCATGCGCCAAACGCTGGAGCCGCTGCGGCCGGCGTCGCGGCCCGAGGCCCAGGCACGGGGCCCGTCGCAGCCGCTGCAGGAGTTCGACACCCTCGCCGCGGCCATCGAGGCCACCCTGACGCTGATCCAGGCCGCGCGACGCGAGCTTTGGATCTACAGCCGCGATCTGGAACCCGCGCTCTACGCCCAGCCGCAGGTGCTCGAGGCGCTGAAGCAGTTCGCCATTGCCGGCCGCGGCGGCGTGGTGCAGATCCTGCTGCAGGAACCGGCCACCCTGCAGGGCGCAGGCCATCCGCTGCTGGCCCTGTGCCAGCGCATGAGCACGGTGTTCCAGCTCCGCACGCCCACCGATCCGGTGGACCACCAGTACCCGTCGGCCTTTTTGGCCAACGACCGCGATGGCTACCTGTTCCGCCTGCTCGGCAGCCGCTTCGAGGGCGACTGGAGCCCGGCGCAGCCGGCGCGCGCGCGCCAACTGGCCGAGCATTTCGGCCGCGTCTGGGAGCGCTCGCGTGCCTGCTCCGAACTTCGGGTGCTGGGCATCTGATGCCCGCCCCCTGGCCGGGTTCTAAAGCCGGGGCGCGCCCGCTATAATCCTCGGCCTAGTCGCCGTGCCCGGCGATCGCCAGACATCCCATTCCATCAATCACTTACGGCTCCAACGGGGGCCAGGCCAGGGTCGTGGATAGCCTGATCAAGCAGTTCAAGCAGACCTCTCAATTTGCCGGCGGCAACGCCGCTTTCATCGAAGATCTGTACGAGCAGTACCTGGCCGACCCCGCCAGCGTCAGCCCCGCCTGGAAAACCTACTTCGATAGTTTCCAGGGCCGCGAAGCCGGCGATGTGCCGCATTCGGCCGTGATGGCCAGCGTGCAGGCCGCCGCCCGTGCCGGTGCCCCGGCCAGCGCCGTGGACGACGAGACCGCCCGCAAGCAAACGGCCGTCGGCAAACTGGTCACCGCTTATCGCTCGCGCGGCCACCTGGGTGCCCGTCTGGATCCCTTGGGCATGCTGGCCCAGCAGGACGCCCCCGACCTGGACCTGCCCTTCCACGGCCTGTCCGACGCCGACCTGGAGCGGGAGTTCACGGCCGACACGTGGTACCCGGAAAAGAAGTTCAAGCTGCGTGACCTGCTGGCCAAGCTGCGCGCCACCTACTCGAGCAGCATCGGCGCCGAGTTCATGCACATCTCCGACGCCCTGCAGCGGCGCTGGATGCAGCAGCGCCTGGAGGGCGCGGCCGGCAAGTTCGGGTTTGCCGCGGAGGCCAAAACCCGCCTGCTCGAGCGCCTCACCGCCGCCGAGGGCCTCGAGCGCTACCTGCACACGGCCTTCGTGGGCCAGAAGCGCTTTTCGCTGGAAGGCGGCGACGCGCTGATCCCGCTGATGGACACCCTTATACGTCGCGGCGGCAGCGACGGCATCAAGGACGTGGTGATCGGCATGGCCCACCGCGGCCGGCTGAACGTGCTGATCAACACCATGGGCAAGCCGCCGCTCAAATTGTTCAACGAATTCCGCGGCCAGTTCGAGCACAACGACGACCCGGCGCATTCGGGCGACGTGAAGTACCACATGGGCTATTCCTCCGACGTGGCCACGCCCGGCGGCCCGGTGCACCTGGCGCTGGCGTTCAACCCGTCGCATCTTGAAATCGTCGATCCGGTGGTGGCCGGCTCGGTGCGCGCGCGGCAAATGCGCCGCGAGGACCGCAAGCGCCAGCAGGTGCTGCCCGTGCTGATCCATGGCGACGCGGCGTTCGCGGGCCAGGGCGTGATCATGGAACTGTTCCAGATGTCGCAGGCGCGCGGTTTCGCCGTCGGCGGCACCGTGCACGTGGTCATCAACAACCAGGTGGGCTTCACCATCAGCCGCCAGGACGACGCCCGCTCCACGTTCTACTGCACCGACCCGGCCAAGATCATCGGCGCGCCGGTGCTGCACGTGAACGGTGACGACCCGGAGGCGGTGGCGTTCTGCGCCCAGATCGCGTTCGATTTCCGCAAGCAATTCCAACGCGACGTGGTGATCGACCTGGTCTGCTACCGCCGCCACGGCCACAACGAGGCCGACGAGCCCGCCGCGACGCAGCCGCTGATGTACCTCAACATCCGCGCCCGCAAGACCACCCGCGAGCTCTACGCCGAGCAGCTGGCCGCCGAGGGCGTGCTCGATGCCGCCGGCGCCAAGGCGCTGGTGGACGCCTACCGCGACCGCCTGGACCGCGGCGAAGTGACGACCGAACTTGCCACCGTCGGTCCCGATCCGTTCGCGGTGGACTGGACGCCGTGGCTGCATGGCAAGCTGTCCGACCAGGTAGCCACCGGGGTGAAGCGCGCCGCGCTGGATGCGCTTGCCGTCGGCATCAACACCCTGCCCGCCGGGCTCAAGCTGCACCCGCGCGTGGCAAAAATTTACGAAGACCGGCAGAAGATGACCGCCGGCGCGTTGGCCATGGACTGGGGTTTTGCCGAGAACCTGGCCTACGCCAGCCTGCTTTCCGAGGGCTTCCGCTTGCGCCTGGTGGGCCAGGACGCCGGCCGCGGCACGTTCTTCCATCGCCACGCCGTGCTGCACGACCAAGTAACCGGTGAGGCATCGCTGCCGCTGCGGCAGCTGGCGGCCAATCCCGAGCACGTGATGATCATCGACTCGCTGCTCAGCGAGGAAGCGGTGATGGCGTTCGAGTACGGCTATTCCACCGCCGAGCCGAGCACGCTGAACATCTGGGAAGGCCAGTTCGGTGATTTCGCCAACGGCGCCCAGGTGGTGATCGACCAGTTCATCACCTCGGGCGAGTCCAAGTGGGACCGCCTCTGCGGCCTGGTGCTGTTCCTGCCGCACGGCTACGAAGGCCAAGGCCCCGAACACAGCTCGGCGCGCCTGGAGCGCTTCCTGCAGCTGTGCGCGCTGGACAACATCCAGGTGTGCACGCCCACCACGCCTGCGCAGATGTTCCACATGCTGCGCCGGCAGATGCTGCGCGCCACCCGCAAGCCGCTGGTGGTGATGACGCCGAAATCCATGCTGCGCAACAAGCTCTCGGTGTCCACGCTGGACGAGCTGGCCAAGGGCAGCTTCCAGAACCTGATCGCGGACAGCAGTGCCAAGGACGCCAAGAAGACCCGGCGCGTGGTGGTCTGCGGCGGCAAGGTCTACTACGACCTGGTGGAGGCGGCGCAGGCGCAGAAGATCACCGATGTCGCCATCGTTCGCATCGAGCAGCTCTACCCCTTCCCGCGCCCCGAACTGGTGGCCGAACTGGCGCGCCACGCCGCGGCCAAGGAAGTGGTGTGGTGCCAGGAAGAGCCCATGAACCAGGGCGCCTGGTATCAGATCCGCCATCACTTGGACTCTTGCCTGGGCAAGGGCCAGTCGCTGAGCGACGCCGGGCGCGCGCGCTCGGCCTCGCCGGCAGCCGGCCACCTCAAC
>JANORD010000283.1:0-13115 GCA_031415095.1 Lysobacteraceae bacterium | reverse complement strand
TCGTCACCGGCACCCGGGTGACCGACCGCACCGTGGCCGAGTCCCTGGCGCCCATCGACATCCTGACGCGTGAAGTCCTGCAGTCCACCGGCACCGTCGAGCTGGCCACCGCGCTTTCGCGCGCCCTGCCCTCGATGAACTTCCCGCGCCCGGCCATTAACGACGGCACCGACACCGTACGCCCGGCGCAAATCCGCGGCCTCTCGCCCGACCACGTGCTGGTGCTGGTGAACGGCAAGCGCTACCACAGCGGCGCCTTGGTGAACGTCAACGGCTCGCAGGGTCGTAGCTCCTCGCCGGTGGACCTCAACACCATTCCCATCTCGGCCATCGACCGGGTGGAAGTGCTGCGCGACGGCGCTTCGGCCCAGTACGGCTCCGATGCCATCGCCGGCGTCATCAACATCGTGCTCAAAGGCCGCGAATCGGGCGGCAGCGTTGCGCTGCGCGGCGGCCAATACAGCGCTGGCGACGGCCGCCAGTACCAGGGCGGCGCAGACGCTGGCTTCAAGCTTGGCGAAGGCTTCGCGCACCTGTCCGGGCAGTACGGCAGCCAGGACAACACCGATCGCGCGCGGCCCTTCATCGGCACGCCCTCGGCCACCTCGGCGCCGCTGGGCCGAGTGGTGCAGCGCCAGGGCGACCCGGAAGTGGACAACGGTTCGCTCACCTTCAACGCCGAGATCCCGATGAACGACAGCGGTGCGTTCTACGGCACCGGCATCTACACCAAGCGCGACGCCATCTCCAACGGCTTTTTCCGCCCGGCTGGCGACGCCCGCAACATCCCGTCCATCTACCCGAACGGCTTCCTGCCCAAGATCAACAACGTCTCCACCGACTACCACTTCACCGGCGGCTACAAGGGCAGCACCGGCGGCGGCACCAACTACGACCTCAGCTATACCTACGGCAACAACGAGTTGACCTTCGACATCTTCAACACCCTCAACCGCAGCTTGGGCCCCACCTCTCCCACCGAGTTCTACGCGGGCGCGCTTGAAGTCGAGCAGCAGGTGCTGAACGCCGATTTCAACAAAGCGCTCGAGTGGGGCCTGGACTACCCGGTGACGCTGTCCTACGGCGTCGAGTGGCGCGAGGACACCTTCAAGCAGTCGGCCGGCGAGCCTCTGTCGTATGCCCTGGGGCCGTTTGCCAACCTGCCCGGCTCGCAGGTGTTCGCCGGCTTCCGGCCCAGCAACAGCGGCAACTTCGACCGCGACAACCTCTCGATCTATGGCGGCCTGGAAGCCGATGTCACCGAAAAGTTGTCGCTGGGTCTGGCCGCCCGCTACGAGGACTACAGCGATTTCGGTACGGACACCAACTGGAAGTTCTCCGGCCGTTACGCCTTCACCGAGGCCGTGGCCTTGCGCGGCACCGTGTCCACTGGCTTCCGCGCGCCGTCCTTGCAGCAGCAGTACTTCTCGTCCACGGCCACCAACTTCATCGGCGGCGTGCCCTTCGACATCGTCACCGCGCGCGTCACCGACCCGGCGGCCATCGCGCTGGGCGCCGAGCCGCTGAAGGCCGAGGAATCCACCAACTTCAGCCTTGGCCTGGTGCTGCAGCCGGTGGACGCGCTCTACATCACCATCGACGCCTACCAGATTGAAGTGAAGGACCGCATCACGCTGTCGGAGAACCTCACCAGCACGGCGGTGCGCAACTTCCTGCAGGCCAACGGTTTCCCGGGCGTGGGCGGCGGCCGCTACTTCACCAATGCCATCGACACCACCACCCAGGGCGTGGACGCCATCGGCACTTATTCCTGGCAGCTGCAAAGCAGCAGCCTGGACCTGACGGTGGGCTACAACTACAACAGCACCGACATCGACCGCATCGCGCCCAACCCGGCGGCATTGACGGCGATCGATCCCACCGCGGTGCGCTTTGGCCGGGTGGAGCTGGGCCGCTTTGAAGTGGGTTCGCCCGAAGAGAAGCTGTTGCTGGGCGGCATCTGGAATGTCGGTAATTTTGCCTTCTCGGCCACCACGAACCGCTTTGGCGAATTCACGGTGCGCAACGCCAACCCCGTCAACGACCAGACGTTTGGCTCGGAGTGGACGCTGGACCTGTCGGCCACCTACAACATGGACCGCTGGGCCTTCACCTTGGGCGGCGACAACGTGCTCGACTCGTATCCCGACGAGGTGCTGTTCGCCAACTCCACCTCCGGCCAGCTGCCCTACAGCGGCAGCGCACCGTTCGGCTTCAACGGCGCCTTCCTGTACCTCAACGCCAGGTACAGCTGGTAAGCCCAACCCTCCTGTAGGAGGGACTTCAGTCCCGATGCTCTTGGCCAAGGGCTATCGGGACTGAAGTCCCTCCTACATGGACGAGGAAACCTGCCAACCCACTTGGGTCACGGTTTCTGGAAGGTGAGAGAGCCCGCCGCGGCGTCGATGCGCAGCGTATCGCCGGCGCCGAATTCGCCAGCCAGGATGCGCTGGGCCAGCGGGTTTTCCAGCTGTTGCTGGATCGCGCGCTTCAGCGGCCGGGCGCCGTAGACCGGGTCGAAGCCCACGTTGGCCAGCAGCGCGATGGCCGCTTCGGTGATGTCGAGCTTGATCTGGCGGTCGGCCAGGCGCTTGCCCAGGTAGGCCGTCTGGATGCGGGCGATGGCCTGGATCTGCGCCTTGCCCAGCGGGTGGAACACCACGATGTCGTCGAGCCGGTTGATGAACTCGGGCCGGAAGTGGCCCTGCACCACGCCCATCACCGCCGCCTTCATCTGCGTGTAGCTCTCGGCGCTGTCGTCGGTGCTCAGCTCCTGGATCAGCGATGAGCCCAGGTTCGAGGTCATCACGATCACCGTGTTGCGGAAATCCACCGTGCGGCCCTGGCCGTCGGTGAGGCGGCCGTCGTCGAGCACCTGCAGCAGGATGTTGAACACATCCGGGTGCGCCTTTTCCACTTCGTCCAGCAGCAGCACGGAGTAAGGGCGCCGGCGCACGGCCTCGGTGAGGTAGCCGCCTTCTTCATAGCCCACATAGCCAGGGGGCGCACCCACCAGGCGGGCGACGGAGTGCTTCTCCATGAACTCGCTCATGTCGATGCGCACCATGGCGTCGGCGGTGTCGAACAGGAAGCCGGCCAGCGCCTTGCACAGCTCGGTCTTGCCCACGCCCGTGGGGCCCAGGAACAGGAAGCTGCCGTTGGGGCGGTCGGGGTCGGACAGGCCGGCGCGCGAGCGGCGGAAGGCGTCGGACACGGCAATCACCGCTTCGTGCTGGCCGATGACGCGCGCGTGCAGCGCGTCCTCCATCTTCAGCAGTTTCTCGCGCTCGCCTTCCAGCATCTTGCTCACCGGGATGCCGGTCCAGCGCGCCACCACCTCGGCGATTTCCTCGGCCGTGACTTTGTCCTGCAGCAGCACGAAGCCCTTGGACTCCACCAGCTGCGCCGCCGCCGCCTGCTTTTCCAGGTCGGGAATACGGCCGTACTGCAGCTCGCTGGCCTTGGCGAAATCCTGATGCCGGTGCGCGGCCTCCAGCTCCTGGCGCGCCTGCTCCAACTGCTCCTTGATGCGGGTGACGCCAGTGAGCGTGGCCTTCTCGGCCTTCCAGATTTCCTCCAGGTCGTTGAACTCGCGCTCCAGCACTACGATCTCGGCTTCAAGGTCGGCCAAGCGCTGGCGCGATTCGCTGTCCTTCTCCTTCTTCAGCGCCTCGCGCTGGATCTTGAGCTGGATCAGGCGGCGCTCCTTGCGGTCCATTTCCTCGGGCTTTGAGTCGATCTCCATGCGAATGCGCGAAGCCGCTTCGTCCATCAGGTCGATGGCCTTGTCCGGCAGCTGGCGGTCGGCGATGTAGCGGTGGCTAAGCGTAGCCGCGGCCACGATGGCCGGGTCGGTGATCTCCACGCCGTGGTGCACCGCATAGCGCTCCTTGAGTCCGCGCAGGATGGCGATGGTGTCCTCCACCGACGGCTCGCCCACGAAGACTTTCTGGAAGCGTCGCTCCAGCGCGGCGTCCTTCTCCACGTACTTGCGGTATTCGTCAAGCGTAGTGGCGCCGATGCAGTGCAGTTCGCCGCGCGCCAGCGCCGGCTTGAGCATGTTGCCCGCGTCCATCGAACCCTCGGCCTTGCCCGCGCCCACCATGGTGTGCAGCTCGTCAATGAACAGGATGACGTTGCCTTCCTGCTTGGAAAGATCGCTGAGCACGGCCTTCAAGCGCTCCTCGAACTCGCCGCGGAACTTGGCGCCGGCAATCAGCGCGCCCATGTCGAGCGACAGCACGCGGCGGCCGCGCAGGCCCTCGGGCACTTCGCCGTTGATGATGCGCTGCGCCAGGCCTTCCACGATCGCGGTCTTGCCCACGCCGGGTTCGCCGATGAGCACGGGGTTGTTCTTGGTGCGCCGCTGCAGCACCTGGATGGTGCGGCGAATTTCCTCGTCGCGGCCGATCACCGGGTCGAGCTTGCCGGCCTCGGCGCGGGCGGTGAGGTCCAGGCAGTACTTCTCAAGCGCCTGGCGGTTTTCCTCGGCGTTGGCGTCCTGCACTTTCTCGCCGCCGCGCAGCGCTTCGATCGCTTTTTCCACCGAAGCCTTGTTCGCCCCCGCGGCCTTGAGCGCCTGGCCGGCGGCACCCTTGTCCTCCAGACAGGCCAGCACGAACAGCTCGCTGGCAATGAAGCCATCGCCGCGCTGCTGCGCCAGCTTGTCGCAGTGGTTGAGCAGGCGGCCCAGGTCGTTGCCCACGCTCACTTCGCCAGCTTGGCCCGACACTTTGGGCAGCTTGTCCAAGGCCTCGGCCAAGCGCTGGCGCAGCACCGCCGCGTTCACGCCGGCCTGGGCCAGCAGCGGCAGCGTGCTGCCGCCGGACTGGTCCAGCAGCGCCTGCAGCAGGTGCGCGGGCTCGATCAGATTGTGGTCGCGGCCCACGGCCAGCGACTGGGCGTCGCCCAAGGCCTGCTGGAAACGCGAAGTCAGCTTCTCCATACGCATGGGTCGGTTCCTCGCAAGCCGCGGCGGACGTACGCCCGTCGCCATCAGACGCGTCGGAACTGTATACCCGGCGCTTCGCCATCAGGGAAGGGAGCGATCGCGGGCGCCTGGGTTTGCACGACGTCCGAGCACGGAGCGCCAACGGGTCGACCTTGAGGACCCAGGCATCTGTTCACGAGCCGTGGTGTACGATCATCCGCTTACCTTGCCCCTCGAAGTTGAACCTGAAGTGACCGAGATCGAGAACGCCGCAAAGCGCATGGCTGCGATCAATTTCGCCATTGCCGGCACCCTTGTCGCCGTCGTCGCGATTGCCGTGTTCCTCGCAACACGCAAGCCTGCGGCCGCACCCGACAATGACCCCAGCTACGACATCCTGTACACCGTGGTATTCGTGCCGGCGCAAGGCGTGGCGCGGGTCACGATTGGCGTGACGCCCGGCAGCGGTAGCGTCAGTGAAGTGCGCCTGAGGATGCCGGCGGACCGCTATGGCCAGGTCGAGGGCGACGGCACCGTGGTCCGCAACGGCGATACGGTGGTCTGGAGCCTTGAAACGGACCGGCCTCAGGAGCTGCGCTACTCCTATCTGGTCAAGAACCAGCGTGCTGCCGGCGGTTTCGACGCGCTGATGACGATGGAGTGGGTGCTGGTGCGCGCGGACGACTTGATTCCTCCCGCCGCCGTGCGTGCAACCCGGGATGCCGACGCACGGGCCCGGCTGGTGTTCCCACTGCCGGAGGGATGGGAAAGCGTTGACACGCCCTACGGTCGCGCGCGGGAAGAAAACACTTTCGTCGTTGCGACACCCCATCGCAGCTTTGATCGCCCGATGGGCTGGGTAGTGGCGGGCCGCTTGGGCGTGCGGCGGGACAGCGTTGCCGGTACGCAGGTCGTGGTCGCGGGACCGATCGGTCAGGACCTGCGCAGGCTGGACGCCCTGGCCTTCCTGAACCTGCTGGTTCCCGAATACCGCCGCGCCTTTGGCGACCTTCCACCCAAGTTGCTAGTTGTAACGGCAGGGGACCCCATGTGGCACGGTGGACTCTCCGGGCCGCGATCGCTGTTCGTGCACGCGAACCGGCCATTGATCAGCGAGAACGGCACGAGCACGCTGGTCCACGAGATGACCCACGCCATCACCCGCATCCGCGGCGTGAGGGACGCCGACTGGATTGCCGAGGGCCTAGCTGAGTTCTACTCCATCGAACTCAACCGGCGCGCGGGCCTGCTTTCGAACGAGCGCGCCGGGTCTGCCCTCCGCTGGATGCAGGAACATGGAAAAGGGGTGGAGTCCCTCGCCGCCGCGCAGTCCCGGGGCGAGCGCACGGCCCGCGCGGTGGTGGTGTTCAGCCAACTGGACGCTGAGATCCGCCGGTTCAGCGGCGACAAGGCAAGCCTGGACACCGTGGTTCGCGAGCTTATGAAGCAGCCTGAGGTTTCCCTCCAAGCCCTGCGCCAAGCGGCCGCCCGCGCTGGCGGCAGGCAGTCCACCGTCTTGACCTCCCCCTTGTTCGACTAGCGGATAGACGTTGGTTTGCCGCCTGCCGGCCGGCGAAAGATGGCAAGTGCACAGGGCGAAGGCGTGAACCCGCCAAGATCGGGCATTCCAAACGGGAATCGGGCATGAATACGACGACCAACTTGGCGCTCCGCAAGTTGGTTGGCCTCGTTGCCCTGCTCAACCTGGCCTACTTTGGCGTCGAGTTCACCGTGGCGATGGCCATTGGCTCGGTGTCACTTTTTGCCGACAGCGTGGACTTCCTAGAGGATGCCGCGGTCAATCTTTTGATCCTGCTGGCGCTGAACTGGAGCGCGAAGCAGCGGGCGCGCGTTGGCATGGCGCTGGCAGGCCTACTGCTGCTGCCTGCATTGGCGATGCTCTGGGCCCTGTGGAGCAAGTTCACTGTACCGGTCGCACCCGAGCCGGTCGCGCTGGGCGTCACCGCCCTGGGCGCCCTGGTCGTGAACCTGTCTTGCGCATTGCTGCTGGCGCACTTCCGGCACCACCGGGGCAGCCTGACCAAAGCGGCCTTCCTGTCGGCGCGCAATGACGCCTTGGCCAATATCGCCATCATCGCCGCCGCCGGCGCCACCGCCCTGCATCCTTCGATCTGGCCTGATGTGGCGGTGGGGCTCGGCATCGCCTACGTGAACGCCGATGCGGCCAAGGACGTCTGGCGAGCGGCCCGTGAGGAGCAGCGCGCCGACGCCCACGACCCATAGCTCAAGGATTGCAAGTCGCGCCGGGCAGGGCGCTGGCGTCAACCAGGTTTGGGAACGAAACGGATGGCCTGGCCACCGCCAGCCGCAAGTCGGATATCAAGCGTATCGGACGCGGTCACCTCGCGCCGCTCCACCGCGAAATCGAAGGGCTGGGTGCGCCAGTGCGCGGCGTCGCCATCGCGATAAATTTCCGCGGTGTAGGTGCGGCCCGCGTCCAGGAAGGACAGCGGCACCGACAGCAGCCGGCCGTTTTCATCGGTGAGGCTGCCCAGGAACCACTGCTCGCCGCCGCGCGCCTTGCGGACGATGGTGACGAAATCGCCCACTTCGCCGTTGAGCACGTGGGTCTGGTCCCAGTCCACCGCCACGTCCTTGATGAACTGGAACGCGGCCGGCTGCTTGGCGTAGTTCTCCGGCAGGTCGGCCACCATCTGGATGGGGCTGTAGATCACCACGTACAGCGCCAGCTGCTTGGCCAGCGTGGTCTGCACCGCCTCGCCGCGGCCCTGCAGGCTGACGATGCCGGGAGTGAAATCCATCGGCCCGGAAAGCATGCGCGTGAACACCAGGTTGGGCTCGTGCTCGGGCGGGTTGGGCGGGTTGCCCCAGGCCGCGTACTCCATGCCGCGCGCGCCTTCGCGGGATATCCAGTTCGGGTAGGTGCGGCGCAGTCCGGTGTCCTTCACCGGCTCGTGCGCGTTCACCGCGATGTGGTGCCTGGCCGCGGTCTGCACCACGTTCAGGTGATGGCGCACCTGCCACTGGCCGTCGTGCCATTCGCGCAGCACCGGGCCGCCCAAAGCGTCCTGGCGCTCGATCTGGCCGGCGTCGCAGACGTAGCCGGTTTTCACTTGGTCGATGCCGTGTTTTTCGTACAGCGCGAAGGCGGCCTCGAGCTGGCGCTCGTAGTGGCTGACGGCGCAGCCGGTTTCGTGGTGGCCCACCAGGTGCACGCCCTGGGCCAGGCCGTGCTTGGCCAAGGCATCGATGTCGAACCCCGGCGTGGCGCGGGTGAAATCGAAGTCCCAGCCGTTGCCGAACCATTGGCCGTCCCAGCCCGGGTTCCAGCCCTCCACCAGCACGCCGCGGAAGCCGTTCTTGCCGGCGAAATCCAGGTATCGGCGGGTGTTGGCGGTGGTGGCGCCGTGGCGCGGCCCGGTGGCCCAGGTCTGCAGGTCCAGGTGCAGCGACCACCAAACCCCGGCGTACTTGGACGGCTTAACCCAGCTCACGTCGCCCAAAACGTTGGGCTCGTTGAGGTTGAGGATGAGGTTGGACGACTGGTACAGCGCCGCCGCGCTGTCGGCGATCTGCAGCGTGCGCCAAGGCGTGTTGAACGGCGCCTGGCGCCGCACCTTCCAGCCTTCCGAAGCCGGCGACAGCTGGGCCTTGAAGCGCTGGCCTTCCACCCGGCGCAGCCACATCGAGGAATAGTCCACCAGCGCCGCCTCGTGCAGCGCGATGTGCAGGCCGCCGTCGGTACGCAGGGTGATAGGCGTGTGCGCCTGGCCCACTTCCGCCAGCGGCGTGCGCTGGTACAGGTATTCGTAGCGGTTCCATTCGCCCGCCGGGATCCACCACGCGGTGGCGGGCGCGGCCACCACGAACTCGGTGAGCTCATCATCAATGATGACGTCGGTAAGCGAGGCTTGTTCCGGAAACTCGTAGCGGAAGCCCACGCCGTCGTCGAACACCCGGAACACCACGTCCAGCGCGCGCTTGGGCGCGATGGTTTCCACCAGCCGCACGCGCAGCTCGCGGTGGTGGTCGCGCACAAAGCGGCTTTCGCCCCAGGGCTGCTCCCAGGTTTCGTCGTGGTCGCGGCTGGACTGGCTGGCCAGCACCAGGTTGCGCTCGAACTTGCCGGCGTTGCGCAGCAGGAAGCCCAGGCGCGAGGGCGCGATCACCTCTTCGCCAAAGCGCAGCACCCGGTAGCTGGCGCGCCCTTCGTCCAAGGCCACTTCCACCGACAGCACCCTGCCCGGCGAATCAATGCGCGCCACGGTTTCAGGCTTGGCCTGCGCGGGCAGCGCCAGGGCGAATACAAACAGGGCAGCGCAGGTGTTGCGAAGCATGGAAACCCTCCCGGTCCAGTGCTCCCCGAGCGTACCCAGTTGCCGGGCTACGGGCCCCTGAATACGTATGCGCTGGGCTCAGAGCGCGGCCAGGGCCGCCTTGGCGTCGGCCAAGTCCGGATCGGCCTTCAGCGCGGCCTGGAACGACGCCTTGGCCGCGCCCTTGTCGCCGGCGTGGGCCTGCACCTGGCCCAGGCGGTACTGGGCGTTGGCCGCGGTGGGCAGGTTGGGCGCGGCGGGAAAAGTCATGAACTTCTTCAGCGCCGCGGCGCCCACGTGCAGCCGCTGGCCCGACAGCGCCGAGGTGCGCCCCACCTGGTACCAGGCCATCGCGACCTTGGGCTCGCGCGTGGTCCAGCTTTCAAACAGCGCGAAGGCGGCGTCCCACTGCTTGGTTTCCTGCAGCGCCACGCCCAACCCCATGCGATATGTGGCGTTGTCGGGTTTGGCGGCCGAGGCCGCGGCGAACGCCTTGACGGCCTCGGCGGGCTTCTTCTCGAACATCGCCAGCTGGCCCTGCTCGTAGTACCCGCGCGGCGGATCGCGCTTGAGCAGCTCCTGCACCTGGGCGCGCGCCTTGTCCACGCTGCCGCCGGCAATGGCCGGCGCCTGCAGGTAGTACTGCACCAGCGAGCCGCGGGCGTCGTGCAGGTTCGGGTCCAGCACCAGCGCGCGCTCGAAGGCGTCGCGCAGCTTGGGTGCCATCATGGCCTGCGACAGCATGCCCACCTGGCCGATGCGCGAACCATAGGCATTGCCCAGCCAGTAGTGCGCCTGCGCGCTGGCGTCATCCAGGTCCACGGCTTCTTCGGCCGACTCCACCGCGTCGTCGGCCTTGCCCTGCTGCAGCTGCAGGCGCGCCATCAGGATGTGCGCGTCGGCGCTGTCGGGCTGCGCCTTCAGCAGGCCGGTGATGGCCGCTTCGGCGCGCGGGTCCTTGGCCACCAGCAGGGCCGTGGCTTGCTCGACGGTAGCGGCGCGAGCCGCGCAAGGTTCCAGAAGTAGCGCGAACGACAGCAAGACAAGGGCAAGGCGCATGGCGGGCTCCAGCAAGGGTGGCGAGACGATGGCATGGCGCCGTGCGCGCCGTAAGGTGCCCGAAGTCATGACTTCGTGGCGGGGCGGCTAGCGCTCGATCCAGGCCAGGGTGGCCATGCGCCCGGTGCGGCCATCACGCCGATGCGAAAAGTAGTGGCGCGCATCGGACAGCGTGCACTCGCCGCCGCCGCTGACCTCGCGCACGCCCACGCTGGCGAGGCGCTGGCGCGCGAGCGCGTACAGATCCACGCGCCAGTGGCCGGGGCGCGTCGGGGTGAACGCGGTCGCGGACGTGGCGTCGTGGGCCAGGAGCGCATCGCGGACTTCGGCGCCAATCTCGTAGGCCTGCGGCCCGGCCGCGGGGCCCAACCACGCCACCAGCTCCGAAGCCGGGCTACGCATGGCGGCGACCGTGGCTTCCAGCACGCCCGCAGCCAAGCCGCGCCAGCCCGCGTGCGCCGCGCCAATTTCGCGGCCGTCGCGCGCCGCAAAAAGCACCGGCAGGCAATCGGCCGTGAGGATGGCCAGCACCACGCCGGGTTCGGAAGTGACTGCGGCATCGGCCTGCGGTTCCGCGCCATCGTCGGCGCCGGCTTCAAACCGATGCACCGCAACGCCGTGTACCTGGTTGAGCCAGCGCGGCACCGAAGGCAGCGCCAGCCATTCCGCCAGCAGCGCGCGGTTGCCGGCCACGTGGGCGGCGTCATCACCGCAGCGCAGTCCGAAGTTCAGGCGATCGTAGGGCGGCTGCGACAGGCCGGGGCCGCTGCGCAGGGTGCTGAGCCCACGCACGCCGGGTGGCGCCGGCCACTGCGCGTCATGCCAGGCCGGCGCGCTCATATCGGCTCAGCCTTTGGCGGCGGCAGTGTCAACGCGCAGGTCCAGCAGCAGGCCCTGCATGTCTTCGGGCAAGGCCGCTTCGGTGGTGACCGGCTCGCCGCTCACCGGATGGCGGAACGTGAGTTTTTCCGCATGCAGGGCCTGGCGCCGGAAGCCCTGCAGCCGAGCCGCCAGCTCGGGCGTGGCGGCCTTGGGCAGCTTGAAGGAGCCGCCGTAAAGCGGGTCGCCCACGATGGGCCGGCGCGCGTGCGCCATGTGCACGCGTATCTGATGGGTGCGGCCGGTTTCAAGGCGGCACTCCACCAGGGTGTGGGCGCGGAATTTCTCCCGCACCCGGTAGTGGGTGATGGCGTCGCGGCCGGTGCCTTCCTTCACCACGGCCATGCGCACCCGGTCGGTGGGGTGGCGGCCGATGGGTGCATTGATGGTGGTGCCGGCCACCATCGTGCCCTGCACCACCGCCAGGTACTGGCGGTGCACTTCGCGGCCCGAGAGCTGCTCCACCAGCGAGGTGTGGGCGCGCAGGCTGCGCACCACCACCATCAGGCCCGAGGTGTCCTTGTCCAGCCGATGCACGATGCCGGCGCGCGGCAGGCCGGCCAGGCGGGCGTCGAAATGCAGCAGGGCGTTAACCAAGGTGCCGCGCGGATTGCCGGCGCCGGGGTGCACCACCAGGCCCGCAGGCTTGTTCACCACCAGCACGTCCTCGTCCTGGTGGAGCACCTCGATCGGGATGTCTTCGGCCTCGGCGTCGGTCTCCACTTCGATGCGCACCCACAGCGTGACGGGCTCGCCGCCGCGCACGGCTTCCTTGGGCTTCACCAAGCGGCCGCCCAGCAGGGCATCGCCGGACTTCACCCATTCGGTGAGCCGGGAGCGGGAAAAGTCCGGGAACAGTTCGGCCAGCACTTGGTCGAAGCGGCGCCCGGCCGAGGCCAGGGGGATGCTGGCTTCAAGCAGTTCGCGGTCGCTGTCGTCGGATTCGGGTGGGGTCTGGGGGTTCATACGGGTCTCTTTTGGCCGGGGTGGCCACGCCCCGTTCATGGAGGCGACAGCGGGCTTTCCGGTATTATCCCCGAACTCGCTGCCTCCAGCGCCCAGACCTGCCCTCCCGATGACCCGACTGACCGTCCTGCTGCGCGTTTTCCTCGTTTTGCTGCTCGTGGCCAGCCTGGGCGGCTGCCAAAGCATGGGCAAGCTGTTCGGCGACAAGGAAGAGGAAACGGAGACCTTGCCGGTGGAGGAGCTCTACGCCGAGGCCAAGGGCTCGTTGGAGGGCCAGAACTACGACCGCGCGGCCCGCTACTACCAGCGCCTGGTGGCCCGGTTCCCTTACGGCGCCTTCAGTGAGCAATCGCAGCTTGAGCTGGCCTACGTGCAGCACAAGCAGGGCAAGACCGAGGAAGCCACCTCCACCATCACCCGGTTCATCCGCACCTACCCCACGCACGAGCACATTGACTACGCCTATTACCTCAAGGCGCTGATCAATTTCGACCGCAGCTCCAGCGTGCTGCTGCGGGTGGCGCGCCAGGACATGTCGGCGCGCGACCTGGGTGCCCCCACCCAGAGCCTCACCGATTTTGGCGACGTGGTGGGCCGTTACCCCAACAGCGCCTACGCCGAAGATGCGCGCCAGCGCATGGTGTTCCTGCGCAACCTGCTGGCCAAGCACGAGTACAACGTGGGCCTGTACTACCTGCGCCGCGAGGCCTACGTGGCCGCCGCCAACCGCGGCAAGAACCTGCTGCAGACCTATCCACAGAGCGAGTTCGACGGCGACGCCATAGCGTTGATGGCTGCGGCCTACACCGGCCTGGGCCAGGAAGAGCTGGCCGCCGATGCCCGCAAAGTGCTTGAGCAAAACTACCCCGATCACGACTACCTGACCGGCAACAACTGGCCCGAAGGCCAAACCCTGCTCAACCGCCTGAACCCCTTCGACAACCCCGAGAAATAAGCCCTTGTAGGAGGGACTTCAGTCCCGA
>JANORD010000282.1:0-9026 GCA_031415095.1 Lysobacteraceae bacterium | reverse complement strand
GCACCAGCGGGTCGGCGCTGGCGTAGAAGCCCGGGTCGGGCAGGCCCATGCCGCCCACGCCCACCTGGGCGTAGGGCGTGCCGCGGTTGTTGCGCAGCACGCGCAGGTCCACCAGCACCGGCATGCCGGCGGCATGCAGGGCGGCGATGGCCGGCGCCACGTCCTTGGGCTTGCGGATCTTGTTCACGATGGCCAGCAGGGGCGCCAGCGGCTTGGCGCCCAGCGCCTCGATGGCAGCCTCGTCCTGGGCGCTGGCGAACAGGTCGGCCAGGCGAATGGACACGTTGGCGCCGGCGGGCGCCGTGGTGGCGCCCAGCACCTGGTCGCGCTGGGTCTGGCCCAGGTCGTTGAGCTGATCCCAGCGGCTGAAGCTGGTGCGCCCGGCCGGCAGCGGGTTCTGGCTCAGCCAGGCGGCGTTGGTGTAGCCGTAGAAATCGGTGCAGGCCGCGGCAGCCGGTGCGCGCTGGGCGGCGGCAGGGCCGGCGGCCAGGGTGAGCAGGAGGGCAGCAAACAGCGGCGAAAGCAGGGGGCGCATGCGGATGGGCATCGCGGACTCCACGGTAGGGGACCGCGATTCTACCGCTACCGGGGGTCCGGGTCGCAGCCTGGCCTCGAAAACAGCGGGCACAGGAGCCACCCAAGAAAAAGCCCGGGTCTCCCCGGGCTTTTTCCTGACCAGACGCGGCTATCGAGTTACCAGATCGCAACCTTGGCATCGCCTTCGCGCACCATCGCATCGCCCGGCTTGCAGCCGAACGCCTGCGCAAACGCCTCGAGATTGGCGGGGGCACCCGAAGCTCGGAAGCGGGCCGGGCTGTGCGAATCGGTGGTCAGGCGCACCTTGAGCTCTTCGGGCTTGTAGTTGACGCGCCAGATGGTGGCCCAGTTCATGAAAAAGCGCTGGTCGGGGGTGTAGCCGTCTATCTCCGCCACTTTCTTGGTGGCCAGCTCGCGCTGGAGGGCGTCGTAGGCCACGGCCACGCCGCCCAGGTCAGCGATGTTCTCGCCCAGGGTCAGCTTGCCGTTCACGTGCAGGCCATCGATGGCCTCGTAGCTGTTGAACTGTTCCACCAGGCGGCCGGTGCGCTCTTCGAAATCGGCCTTGTCCTTGTCGCTCCACCAGTTGACGAAGTTGCCCTTGGCGTCGAAGCGGCTGCCCTGGTCGTCATAGCCGTGGATCATCTCGTGGCCGATCACCGCGCCGATGCCGCCGTAGTTCACCGCGTCGTCGGCGTTGGGGTCAAAGAACGGCGGCTGCAGGATGGCGGCCGGGAACACGATCTCGTTGGCCAGCGGGTTGTAGTAAGCATTCACCGTCTGCGGGCTCATGCCCCACTCGGTCTTGTCCACCGGCTGGCCGATCTTGGCCAGGTTGAACTTGTAGTTGAACTCGTTGGCGGCCATCAGGTTGTCAACGTAGCTGGTGCGGCTGGTTTCCAGGCCGCTCCAGTCGCGCCACTTGTCGGGGTAGCCGATCTTGGGCGTGAACGAGGCCCACTTCTCAAGCGCCTTTTCCTTGGTTTCCGGGCTCATCCACTCCAGGCCCTCGATGCGCTCCTTCAGCGCCGTGCCCAGGTTGGCCACCAGCGTCTGCATGCGCTCCTTGGCCTCGGGCGAGAACGCCACTTCCACGTACTCTTTGCCCAGCGCTTCGCCCATCTGGCTGTTCACCGTGTTGAGCACGCGCTTCCAGCGCGGCTGCATCTCGGACTGGCCGCGTAGGGTCTTGTTGTAGAAGTTGAAGTTTTCCTGCACGAACGCATCCGAGAGGAAGGGCGCGGCGTTGTCCAGGGTCTGCGCGCGCAGGTAGGCCTGCCAGGTGGCGGCCGGCACGTCGGCGATCATGGCGCTGACTTCGGCATGGAAGTCGGGCTGGGCCAGCGAGAACATCGCCGGCGCTTCGATGCCTTGGGCGGCGAAGAAGCTGGACCACTTGAAGTTCGGGGTCAGCGCATCGGCGTCGGCCACGCTAACCGGGTTGTAGTACAGCGACACGTCGCGCGAGAGTTCCTCGCTGGACTTCGACACTTTGGCCAGGCGGGTTTCGAAGGCCATGATGTCGGCGGCCTGCGCCGCAGCGGTGGCCTCATCGGCGCCGGCCAGCGTGAGCATGGCGGCCAGGTGCGCCTGGTAGGCAGTGCGCACTTCCGCGTGCTTGTCGTCGAAGTAGTAGCCCTTGTCGGGCAGCCCCAGGCCAGCCTGGCTGGCGTATGCGATGTTGACGCTGGAGTCCTTGAAGTCCGGGCTGGGCCCGAAGCCGAAGACGTAGCCCTGGCCCTTGGCATAGGTGGTGTTGAGGAAGCTGGCGATGGACTCGGGCGTGTCGAGCGCGGCGATCTGGTCGAGCATCGGCTGCAGCGGGGCGATGCCGGCGGCGTTGATGGCCGCTTCGTCCATGCCGGTGGCCCAGACGTCGCCAATTAGCTTGGCGGTGCCGGTGGCGTTGGCCTGCGCGGCGAGGCCTTCGACGAGCTTCTGCTGGATTTCCAGCGAGCGCTCGGACAGCACGACGAACGGGCCCCACGTGGTGCGGTCGGCGGGCACCGGGTTGGCGGCCAGCCACTTGGAGTTCACGAAGGCGTCGAAGTCCTGGCAGGCCTGGATGTTTTCGTCCACGTCGCTGGCCTGCAGCGAGATGCTGGGGGTCTTGAGCGCGGCGAGATCGATCACCGGCTTGGCGGGTTCGGCGGCAACGGGTGCGGCGGGCGCCGGAGTTTCGGCTTTCTGGCAGGCGGCGAGGGCAACGGTGACCGCGAGGGCCAGCGCGAGGGGCTTGATGGAACGAGGATTCACGGAAGTCTCCAGGCCCCGTCGGGGCGCATATTGGATGGGATGGGCCGTCGGCAGCGCGGCGGGCCCCCGATTCTGAACCCTCCCGCCCGCCCCGACATAGGTCAATCGTCACGCTTCCACCCCCAAGAACGGTGTCAGAGTGAGTTCCAGGAACTCACTCTGACACCGTTCTTGGGTTTTCTTTTGGGGAGGGGGTGACTAAGCTGGTGTGATGAAAATACTGCTTGCCCGTCACGGGGAAACGCCCTGGAATGCCGAAGGCCGCTACCAGGGCCAGCGCGACATTGCGCTGTCGGAAAACGGCGAACGCCAAGCCCGGCTGCTGGGCGAACGTTTGGCCAGCGTGGCCATCACCCGCGCGGTGGCCTCACCGCTCAGCCGCGCGCGCCGCACCGCCGAGCTCGCGCTGGGTGAGGCGCGCGCCCCGATGCTTCAGCTCGACGGCGACCTGCAGGAAATCAACCACGGCGACTGGGAAGGCCTGCTGGCGTCGGAAATCGGCGAACGCGATCCGGTGCGCCTGCGCGCCTGGCGCGAGGCTCCCGAGACCGTTCAGATGCCCGGCGGCGGCGAATCCATCGGGGAGGTGCTGGACCGCGCCTGGCCAGCCTTCGCCCGCGCCTGCGAGGGCTTGGGCGACGACGACACACTGCTGGTGGTGGCCCATGACGCAGTGAACCGCGTGATCCTGTGCCGCATCTTGGGCCTGCCGCTGTCGCGCCTGTGGAGCTTCCGCCAGGCGCCCACCACCATCAACCTGCTGGAGGGCCCACGGGCCACCGCGCTGGAGGTGGTGCGCTTGAATGACTGCAGCCACCACACCAAATTCTTCGGCGAGGCAGTGCACCGGGCGCTCTAGGCGCCCGCGGGTTCAGGGCTCGTCGGCGGGCGCCGCGGCCTCGTCGGTGGGAGCGTCGGCCTCGGTGCCTTCCTCGGCGCCAGCGCGCTTCTTCATGGCCTTCTCGGCCTCTTTCTCGGCTTTCTTCTTCTGCTTGGCCAGCTCGCGCTGGCGCTTTTCGAACGAATAATTGGGCTTGGCCATGGGCATTCCGGCGGGTGGGGGCTGGGCATAGCGTAACCCGGACCGGGGCCGGCTATGTGTCTGTCGTTACGGCTGCGGCCGTCGGCCCGCGCCTAATACTCGGTGCGGGGCGCAACCACCAGCATCATCAAAACCGGCGCCGGCTTGTCAGGGAGAACCTCGGTGACGAACAGGGAAAGGCCGTCGGGGTATTGCGCCCGCAGCGCCGGCGCGTCGTGCATGCCGGCATGCATGTCTGCCGGCGGATTGATCTGCGGTTCGCCGTGGACGTGGGCCGTGGCCAGGTCGTCACCGATCCGGATGCCCCTGTTGGTGGCGCCGCGATAGAAGTCACCGCGCACCGAGATGCTGCTCAGCGGCAGTCCGGCGCAGGCCGGAACGGCAGCGATAAAGGCCCGCAGGTCGTCGGCCGCCTTGCGCATCGAGTAGTCGCGCTGTGCAACCCAGCATGGCCCGCCCTGCACCATGAACAGCAGGGCGAGTTCGCCGTCAGCGTAGTTGAGCTCGTAGCCGGATTCGTCGCTGGCCAGCAGGGCTACCTGGCCCGGCCCCAGTTTCGCCAGCACCTGCGCCAGCGTCGTCTTGCCCAGCTGCAGATCCCCCAAGCCGGCGCCAGGCGTGAGCGTGGCGTTGGCGTACGTTGCCAGCTCCGGGGGCGGCGTTTTGCCGCAGCCTGCGAGCGCGGCAAGCGCGAGCAGGGCGAAGGTGGTCGGGAGTCGTGTCATGGCGCGATAATCCGCCACATGAAGCGCAACCTGCAACAGTGGCTCGACTACCAGCAGTCAGTGCACCCACAGGCCATCGCAATGGGCCTGGATCGGGTGGCCGCGGTGGCGCGCACGTTGGGCCTGCAGCGCCCCGGCAAGCACGTGATCACGGTGGCGGGCACCAATGGCAAGGGCTCCACGGTTGCTTTCCTGGAGGCCATCGCCCGCGCCGCCGGGCTGCGCGTGGGTGCCTTCACGTCGCCGCACCTGCTGCGCTACAACGAGCGCATCCGCGTGGGCGGCGTGGACGCCAGCGATGAAGCGCTGGTGGCGGCGTTCGAGCGCATCGAGGCGGCGCGCGGTGAGATCGCGCTCACCTATTTCGAATTCGGGACGCTGGCCGCGCTGCTTATTTTCGAGCAGGCCGGGCTGGATCTGGCGCTGCTGGAAGTAGGCCTGGGCGGGCGCCTGGACGCGGTGAACATCGTGGATGCCGACGTGGCGGTGATCACCACCGTGGACCTGGACCACCAGGAATTCCTCGGTACGGACCGCGAGGCGATCGGCTTCGAGAAAGCCGGCATCCTGCGCGCCGGCAAGCCCTGCGTGCTGGCGGAGAGGGACCCGCCGTCCTCGGTGCTGCAGCGGGCCTATGCGCTGGGCGCATTCGCCATCCGCGGGCATTCGGACTACTTGATCGACGCCTTGGAGGACGGCTGGCGCTGGCGCGAGCCCGGCTACCAGATAGACCTGCCGAATCCGGCCCTGGAAGCGCCCGCGCAGCGCGAGAACGCCGCGGCGGCCATCGCGGCGCTGCGGGCGCTGGACCTGGCGGTTTCCGACGCAGCCATCCGCAAGGGCGTCCGAAACGCGCGCGTACCGGGTCGCCTGCAGCGCCTGCCGGGCGCGCCCGAGCAGGTGCTGGACGTCGCGCACAATCCGCAGGGCGCGCGCCAGTTGGGCCTCTGGCTGGCTGCGAACCCCCGGCCCACGGTGGCGGTGTTCAGCGCGCTGGCCGACAAAGACCTGCTGGGCATCGTGGCGCCGGTGGCGCCGCACGTCCTCGCCTGGCACCTGGGCCCGATCACCGATGCGGGCCCGCGCGGGCTCTCGGCGCAGGCGCTGGCCCAGCGTCTGGAGGGCGCGCTGGATCCCGCCACCCTGCACCTGCATCCCAGCCTGGCTGCCGCGCTGGCCGCTGCCGCCGCTCAGGCGGGTCCCGCGGGGCGGGTGCTGGTGTTTGGCTCATTCCACACCGTGGCTGAAGCCTTGGCGGCCACTTAGGCGGGGCGGGCCGCCAACCCGGCTATAATTCGCGCCACTCCCCGGCCGGATGCGACGCCTGATGGATTCCGCACTCAAACAGCGCCTGATTGGCGCCGCCGTGCTGGTGGCGCTGGCCATGATCTTCCTGCCGATGCTGCTCAAGGGCCCCGACGGCACCGAGCCGGATGCGGCCCAGGTTCCCATCGCGCTGCCAGCCGCGCCCGACCAGCAGTTCGAGACCCGCGAATTGCCGCTCACCGTGCCCGCGCCGGTCACTTCCGAGCAAGGCGTGCTGGGATTGGACCCCACGCCGCCCGCCGCTGACGATCCCAATGCCGTGGCCACCGTGGACCAGACCGGCTTGCCGGCAGCGCGCACCGAGTTCGATCCCGCAGCGGCGGCCGAGCCCGAAACCGCCACCGCCGTGGACGCCGCCACCGGCCTGCCGCAGCCGGCGCTGCCCACGCCCGCCGAACCCGTCGCATCAACCCCGAGCCTGCCCACGCCCGCCGCGGCCCCTGCGCCGCTGCCCGCGCCGGTCACCGCCGCGGCGCCGCTGCCGGTCACCACCGCCGGCGGCCGCTATGCGGTGAACGTGGGCAGCTTCTCCAACCTGGACAACGCCCGCGCGCTGGCCGACCGTCTGCGCTCCAGTGGCCTGCCGCTGCTCACCAGTGAATCGGTGGACGTCTCCGGCAAGCCGGCGATGCGCCTGCGCGTTGGCCCGTACGGCGATCGCACCGCGGCGGAAGCCGCGCGCCTGCGGGTTGAAAGCGTGACTGGCGGTTCGGCCTCGGTGGTGGCGCTGGATGCCGCGCCTGCCGCCGCTTCGAGCACAGCGTCCGCCGCTGCACCCGTGCGCGCCAGCACCGTCGCCAGCGTCGGTTTCGCCGTGCAGCTGGGTGCACTGAGTTCAGAAGCCGATGCCAATGCGCTGCGCGATCGCGCACGTGCGGCCGGCTTCGTAGCCTTCCATCAGCGCGTGAACACCGACCGCGGTGCGGTCTGGCGCGTGCGCGTGGGTCCGGAAGCCGACCGCGCCGCCGCCGAACGCCTGCGCGTGGCGGTGGGCACCCAACTGGGCCTGAAGGACGCCATCATCGTTTCGCATCCGTGAGCCGCGTGGGGCGCTGGCGTTGAACGGAGTCGACTTCGCGCTGCTGGCGGTGCTGGGGGTTTCCATGGGCGTGGGCCTGTGGCGCGGATTCGTTGTTGAAGTGCTGTCGCTCACGGTGTGGGTGGCGGCGTTCTGGATCTCGATGGCCTTTGGCGCGGATATCGCCGCGCGGCTGTCGGGCGTGGAAGAGGTCAGCGCGCGGCTGTTCCTGGGCTATGCCGGCGTGTTCCTGGTGGTGTTGATAACGGGTGGCCTGGTCACCTGGGCCATCGGCAAGGTCATCGCAAATACCGGCCTTTCGCCCACGGACAGGGTGCTTGGCCTGGGCTTTGGGCTACTGCGCGGCCTGGTGCTGGCCTGCGTGGCGGTGCTGCTGATGGGCTTCACGGCGCTGCCGCAGGAAAGCTGGTGGCAGCAGTCGCGGCTGCTGCCGGGCGTGCAGCGCGGCGCCGAGTGGATGGAAACGTTCCTGCCGGCGCAAGCCGCCGAATACATCGAGTTTGGCGCGCGCCTGGTGCCCGACGATATCCCTGCAAAAGACGCGCCGCCGGAAG
This sequence comes from Lysobacteraceae bacterium, assembly GCA_031415095.1. Taxonomy (GTDB): domain Bacteria; phylum Pseudomonadota; class Gammaproteobacteria; order Xanthomonadales; family Xanthomonadaceae; genus Arenimonas. The sequence goes on along the minus strand of JANORD010000282.1, from coordinate 1,547 downwards.
CGGCCGTCGTCCCCGTTCCGGAGAGCTGAACATGTGCGGCATCATTGGAATTGCCGGCGCCACCGACGTGGCGGCGGCCCTGTACGACGGCCTCACGGTGCTCCAGCACCGCGGCCAGGACGCCGCCGGCATCGCCACCATGGACGGCAACAAGGTGCGCCTGCACAAGGGCAACGGCCTGGTGAAGGAAGTGTTCGACGAGCGGGCGATGGACCTGCTCACCGGCACCGTCGGCATTGGCCACTGCCGCTATCCCACCGCCGGTTCGGAGGGCTCGGACGAGGCGCAGCCGTTCTACGTGAACTCGCCCTACGGCATCGCGCTGGCGCACAACGGCAACCTGATCAACACCGATGCGCTGAGGCGGATGGTGTTCGAGCAGGACAAGCGCAACGTCAACACCGACTCGGATTCCGAAGTGCTGCTGAACGTGTTTGCGCACGAGTTGGGCATGCAGGGCGAGCTGTCGGCGCAGGCCGCGGTGGCCGCGGTGGCCGGCGTGCATCGGCGCTGCACCGGTGGCTATGCGGTGGTGAGCATGGTGCTGGGCCTGGGCCTGGTGGCCTTCCGCGACCCGCACGGCATCCGGCCGCTGGTGCTGGGCAAGCGCGTGGGCCTGCTGGGTACCGAGTACGCCGTGGCTTCCGAGAGCGTGGCGCTGGACATCCTGGGCTTCGTGCGTGAGCGCGACATCAAGCCCGGCGAGGCGGTGGTGATCAGCCCCGACGGCCAGATGCATGCCGAGGTTTGCGCCGAACCGCGGGCGTATGCGCCGTGCATCTTCGAGTACGTGTACTTCGCGCGGCCCGACTCGATGATGGAGGACATCTCGGTGCACAAGGCGCGCATGCGGATGGGCGTGACCCTGGGCGAAAAAATCCTGCGCCTGCGGCCCGACCACGGCATCGACACCGTCATTCCCATCCCCGACACGTCACGCGACGCCGCGCTGGAAATCGCCAGCGTGCTGGGCGTGAAGTACCGCGAAGGCTTCATCAAGAACCGCTACGTCGGCCGCACTTTCATCATGCCCGGCCAGGGCGAGCGGGTGAAGTCCGTGCGCCGCAAGCTCAACCCCATCCCGCTGGAGTTCAAGGGCCGGGTGGTGCTGCTGGTGGACGACTCCATCGTGCGCGGCACCACCAGCCAGCAGATCGTGCAGATGGCGCGCGACGCCGGCGCCAAGAAGGTGTACCTGGCCTCGGCCGCGCCGCCGGTGCGCTATCCCAATATCTATGGCATCGACATGCCCTCCGCACACGAGCTGGTGGCGCATGGCCGCACCGAGGCGGAGATCCAGACGCTGCTGGGCTGCGACTGGCTGATCTACCAGGACCTCGCCGATCTGGAAAGCGCCGTCGCCGGCCCCAAGCATCCGGGTCGTCGCTTCGACAGCAGCTGCTTCAGCGGCGAATACGTCACCGGCATCGAGCCGGGCTACTTCGAACGCATCCAGCAGCTGCGCTCCGATGACGCCAAGCGCAAACGCCGCACCCCCTGAACCCCTGCCCCCTGCCTCAAAATTGTAGGAGGGACTTCAGTCCCGA
>JANORD010000281.1:0-11681 GCA_031415095.1 Lysobacteraceae bacterium | reverse complement strand
CCAGCCTCGGCCAGTTCCTCAGAAAGCGATGACCTTGTACCCAACTTCCATGCCCCAGTCACCCGGCCTGTCGCTGCCTGCAAACACCGATGGCTTGACGAACAAAATGCCCTTGCCGCCGAACTGCGGACCCAGCACCCGACCGAAGGTCACGGCCAGTCCGGCGAAGTCCTTGTTGTTCTCCCAGTCGAAGTTCAGCGAGGGATCGTAGGTGATCAGGTTTCGGGCGTCGCTGAGCTTGGGCACGTAGTAGAAATCGAAGGTCGTGAAGTTGACGTCCGCACGATCGTCTTCGCCCCAGAGACTGTTGCTCTGGACGATCGCCGGCGCAAATATACTGCCGCCCTTGAGGAACTTGGCGTAGATCAGGGTTCCCTTGAGCACGTTCTGGCCGGTGCCCAGCTCCGGTCGCGCCGCGGTGTCGAACACCATCTCGCCCTTGGCGACGAAGGCCCCACTCTTGCTCAGGCCAAACACATGCGCGACCTCCACCGAGAAGTCGCCAATGTCGTAGCCGTCGTTGCCGAAGACATCGACAGAAGCTACCGGCAAGCGGGCGCGGATGTTGTACTTGTCGCCGCCGAAAGGCTGGGTATAGCTGAGCCGCAAGGTCGAGCTACCAAAGCCGCCCTGCAAATCCAGATACTCGTACTTGCCCTCGGCGATCGTAATGAACTTGGTCGGGTCGGTGCCGTTGTCGGCGGACGTGCTTGGCTCCTGGGCGCTGGCGTTCAGGCAAACCAGCAGGCCGCCGCACAGCCACGACGCATGGATAATTGATTTCTTCATGGGCACTGGATCCGTGGCAGGGGGTCAGATCGACGGGGCAGGACCGCGCTTGGGCCCTGATCGTTCGGAATGGAGCTTGGCATTGCCGCCAACACGCCGAGGGTACCGCCGCTTGGCATCGGGCGGAATTGGACCATGGACGTAGGCCAGGGCCGCCTTGTCACGGCCCAGGCCGCGCCCCGGCCAGATCGAGTTGCTTCCAGGCGGCCATGACGCTGGTCACGCTCAACTGGGACATGCACACATTATTGCGGCAGGCGTCCCGGGCCGGCGTGCCGTAGCAGGGACTGCAGGCAACGCCGGAGACCACGCTGTGCACGGCGGCGGGGCCACGCGGGGCCATGGCCCTGGGATCCGCCGGCCCGAACAACACCACCAGCGGGCAGCCGACAGCGGCCGCCAGGTGCGCCGGACCGGTATCAACGCTCAGGCAGCCGAGCGCGGCTTCCAACAGCGCGGCCAGCGTGCGCACGGGCAGCTCCTTGGCGAGGTTTGCCGAGCGTCCTTGGACCGCCGGCGACAGAGCGGCCTTGATCTCTTCGCAGATGCCCCATTCGCTGGGCGCACCCAGCAGGGCGAACACCGCCTCCGGATGGACGATGGCAAGGGCCTCGACCGCCGCTATCCACGATTCGGTGGGCCATGACTTCAGGTTGCGCTGTGGACGAAAGCGGTGGAAGGGATGCAGGGTGCGCGAGTTGCCCGGCTGTATCGCGATCACCGGCCGGCCGGCGATGCCGTGTCGAAGCAACAGGTGCTGGGCAGCTGCCTCTTCCTCGGGCGTAACGACCACCTGCGGCAGGAACGACCCTTCGATGGCAACCCCATCATTGCGCAGACCCTCCGCAAGACGATCGAGGTTGTGTGCTCCCGTGCCCACGGTGGGCGTATGGATGCGCGCGCCCGAGCGCTCGAGGGCCGATTCCAGCACTCGCGATCGGTCGAAGGCGTAGACCTCGGAATACGAGCGCCGCGCCAATCTGCGGCCAAGCCGGAACAGGTCTGGCGCCAACCAGGCCGGTCGCCGACGGTGGTGCATCGCGAACAGGCGCCCGACGGCGGGCAGGTTCGTCAGCGCGTCATCGGCGAACCCGCCATTGGTGCACACATCCACCGGCTGACCATGGTGTTCGGCCAAGGCGGCCAACACGGCCGAGAACTGGACCATGTCGCCCAGTGCGCCGGCGCGAAGAATCAGGATGGGACCGGTTCGCGGCATGCCCTATTGTAGTCAATGAACAAAATCAGATGGGAGATGAAGCGTCGATGCGCCGGCAGGCCTGGCTCAGCGAGGGCGGCCGGTGAAGCCCGCCGCTTCCCGCAGCGCGGCACCGTCCATCAACGTGCCGTCCATCATCACCTGCTCCACCCGGCGCAGCGCGCCAAGGTCGCGGCTGACGTCGCCGTCCACCAGCACCAGGTCGGCCTCCTTGCCGACCGCGATCGAACCTGTCCGGCCGTCCACTCCCACCAGCCGCGCCGGCGCGAGGGTGGCCGTCGCCAGCGCTTCGGCTGGCGTCATGCCGGCCTTTTGATAGAGCTCGAGTTCGCGCACGAGCTCGATACCCCAGCCGTCTGTTCCCGCGACAATCGGTACCCCGGCACGATGCAGCGCGCCGACCAGTTCAACCAGTTTGGCGAAGCTCTTGCGGTAGTCGTCGCGGGTCAGGCCGGGCAGCAGCGGATGGCCGCCGGCCTTGAAGGCCCGGTCCAGTACCGGCGTCGTGATCCCCATGAACGGCGCATATGCCGGGGACGGTACGCCGCCGTCCATGGTGAGGCTTTGTTCGAAAACGACCAACGTGGGATCGACCCACGTGCCGCGATTGGCCAGTTCGGCGATGAAGTCGCGCATGGGCGGCGCGTCGAGGTCCAGGTCCTTGGCATGGCGCGCCGGCCCCTCGATGCGGGCGGCGGTGTTGGCCACGTCCACCACTTCCTGGGGCATGCCCTGCATCACCACGAAGTTGATGTGGGTCAGTTCGTCATAGCCGGCCCGCACGGCTTCCAGTGGGCGCATGCCCGCGGGCACATGGCCACTCACGTGCAGCCCCAGCCGTTTGGCCTCGGCCGCGCCCGGCGCGATCCAGGCCGGGTTCATGCTGGTGTAGAACTTCACGCCCCAGAGGCCGGCCGCCTTGGCTTCGCGCACCGCGGCAATGGTCTCTTCGACGCTGGACACCGTGGTGGCACCCTGGGCGGCCAGCGGGTCCTTGCGGTCGATGATGGGCTGCACCCAGCCCTCGGCCATCAGCAGTTCGCCGGCGGCGCGGCGGGCGCGCACGTCCACCGCGCGGTCTATCAGGGTGCCGGGGCTGCGAAAGCTGGTCAGGCCGGTGGCGACATTGGTGAGCACGTCCCAATCGTCACCGATGTGCATGTGTGCGTCCCACAGGCCGGGGACGAGGGTCTTGCCGCGGCCGTCGATGGTCCGGGCCCCCGTGGGCGCGGTCAGCGAACCGGCGGCGCCGATCTCGACGATCTTGCCGTCGCGAGTGAGTACCGCCTGGCCCTCCAGGAAGCCGCTGCCGTCTGGGCTGGTAATGCGGACGTTGTCGAACAGCACCGGGGCCTTGGCGGCCGCGGTGAGGAAACGGGCGGCGACCGACTTCACCGCCTCGGCCGTGGCCTTGTCCTGGATGGCACGCAGGGCGCGGGCGTTGCCTTCGTAGCCAGCGGGCATCAGCGAGATCCAGCCGACCGTGGCGAACCACTGGCCCTGCTCATCCAGCCAGACCGGCAATGGCGAGGTGGTGAGGCCGCGGACGAAGGCGAGCTGCACCGGCTTCGGCCCGCCCGGGCCTTCGACCGTGGCCAGGGTGTCTCGCTGTAGCCTGGCGCGGCCGCTGGGCAACAGCGCGATGCCGTCCTCGCCCGCAGCCACCAGGCGGTTGATCAGGTGTTCTTCGAGCAGGCTCGGGCCGCCCGCCGTGACATAGGCCGCGCCTTGTGCCGGGCCGCTGCCGCTATCGGACAGGGACGTCCAGCGGGCGGTGCCGTCCGGGCCGAGCGTGAAGCTCTCCGCGGCGTCGCCGCTGGGTGAGACGCCGCGGATATGGATGTCGCTCGGCGATCCGTCCGCGCCCAAGGTGAGGGTGGCGTCGGTCTCGGTGATCCAGCCGCGCAGCGACTGGCTGTGGCGATAGGCAATGCGGCCATCGGGCAGGGTCAGCGCCATTGCTGGCCGTGCTGCGCGCTGTCCGACACCACCACGAAGCGCGCGGCGTCGGCGGGCGGCACGAGCAAGGCTTCCTTGGGCGCGATGCCCGGGCCGGGAGGCGCGAAGCTGTTTCCGGAATGCGCCTGAAGGGCGGCCGGCAGGCTGAAGACAACAAGTAGCGCAACAAAAAGGCGACGCATCGGTGAGCCCCCAGCCTGATTAGACCGCAGGAGGCTGACAGGATTGCTCGCTACGGGCAACGACGCCCGGTCACTCCACCGTCACCGACTTGGCCAAATTCCGCGGCTGGTCCACGTCGGTACCCTTGAGCAGCGCCACGTAGTAACTCAGCAGCTGCAGCGGAATGGTGGACACCACCGGCGCGGCGATTTCGCCGCAGGCCGGCAATATCACCACGTGCGCCGCGTCCAAACCGTGGGCCACGGTTTCGTCCACGAAGGCGTAGAGTTCGCCGCCGCGGGCGCGCACTTCTTCCAGGTTGGACTTGAGCTTGTCAATCAGGCGGTCGTTGGGCGCCACCGCGATCACCGGCATGTCTTCGTCCACCAGCGCCAGAGGGCCGTGCTTGAGCTCGCCGGCGGCATAGGCTTCGGCGTGGATGTAGCTGATCTCCTTGAGCTTGAGCGCGCCCTCCATGGCCACCGGCCAGTGGGTGCCGCGGCCCAGGAACAGCGCGTGGTGCTTATCGGCGAAGCGATTGGCCAGTTCCTTGATTTGTCCGTCCAGCTTCAGCGTTTCCACGATCAGGCCCGGCAGCTGCTCCAGCTGGGCCACGCCGTCGGCGTAGCGGGCATCGTCCAAGCCCTTGCTGCGTGCCAGCGCCAGCGCGAACAGGGCCAGCGCCACCAGCTGGGTGGTGAAGGCCTTGGTGGACGCGACGCCGATCTCGGGGCCGGCGCGGGTCATCAGCACCAGCGAGGATTCGCGCACGATGGACGATTCAGGCACGTTGCACACGGCCATCTGCGCCAGGTACGGCAGCTGCTTGGCCAGCTTGAGGGCGGCCAGGGTGTCGGCGGTCTCGCCCGACTGGGAAATGGTGAGGAAGAGCGTGCCGGCTTTCACCACTGGATCGCGGTAGCGATACTCGCTGGCGATTTCCGCGGTGCAGGGCACGCCGGCCAGCTGCTCGATCCAGTAGCGCGCCACCAGGCCGGCGTGGAAGCTGGTGCCGCAGGCGATGATGTGCACGGCCTGGGTATCGGCCAGCAGCTGCTCGGCGTCCACGCCGAAGATCTGCGTGAGGATTTTTCCGCCGGCGATGCGGCCTTCCAAGGTGTCGGCGACGGCCTGGGGCTGCTCGTGGATTTCCTTGAGCATGTAGTGCGCGTACTCGCCGCGCTGCACGGCATCGGCGTTGAACTGGGTTTCCTTCACCGCCCGCTGCACCGGCTGGCCGTCGGCGCCGAACACGTGAACGCCCGCGGTATCAAGCCGCGCAACATCACCCTCTTCGAGGTACAGGAAACGCCGCGTCAGCGGCACCAGCGCATGCACATCGGAGCCGAAATACTGCTCGCCCTCGCCCAAGCCCACCACCAGCGGCGAGCCCAGCCGCGCACCCACCAGCACGCCGGGTTCGCGCGCCGACACCACCACGATGGCGTAGGCGCCGTGCAAGCGCGGCACTGTTTCCTGCACCGCGGCCAGCAGCGACAGGCCGCGCTGCTGCGCGCGCTCCACCAGGTGGGCGATCACTTCGGTGTCGGTCTGCGAGCTGAAGATGAAGCCGTCCGCCTGCAGCTCGGCGCGCAGCGCGGCGTGGTTTTCGATGATGCCGTTGTGCACCACGCTCACCTGGCCCGACAGATGCGGGTGGGCGTTGCCTTCGCTGGGTACGCCGTGGGTGGCCCAGCGGGTGTGGGCGATGCCGCAGTGGCCGTCCAGGCCCGACTGCGCCTGCAGTTCGGCCAGCTCGCGCACCTTGCCCTTGGCGCGCAGGCGAACGATGCCGTCGGGGGACTGCAGGGCCACGCCGGCGGAGTCGTAGCCTCGGTATTCCAGTGCGCTCAGGCCGGCGATCAGATGGTGGACGATGTTGCGCTGGGCGCTGATGCCGACGATGCCGCACATGGAGGGGGTTTCCGGGGGTTTGCTTTGGGTAGTTTAAGGGCATCGGGACTGAAGTCCCTCCTACAGTGGTTTGGGGGTGGGTGCGGGGCGTCCGGGGCGGACGCGGGGCGGACGCGCGGACACGGTGCCTGCCTTTGTTTTTCAATGACTTGGGACTTGGCACGGCTCCTGCATTGGCACTCCCATCCATCAACCCGGACTGCCCATGATCCGCGACACCTCTGCCCAGGACCGCCCCGCTCCGACCAACGCGGCACAGCGCCGGCTTTCGCGCTGGGGCAAGGTCGGCGCCGTTGCGGCCGTCCTGGTGGTCGCGGCGCTGCTGGCCTTGGGCTGGTCGTCCAGCGAGCGCTCGGTGTCGGCGGCGCGGGTGCGGGTGGGCGAAGTGACGCTGGGAACTTTCGTGCGCGACGTGGCGGTGGAAGGAAAAGTGGTGGCTGCGGTCAGCCCCACGCTGTATGCGCCGGTGGGCGGCACGGTCACGCTGGACGTGCAGGCCGGCGCCACCGTGAAGCGCGGCACCGTGCTTGCACGCATTGATTCGCCCGAACTCACCAATGAACTGGCGCGCGAAGAATCCACCCTGGCCAGCCTGGACGCCGAAGTGGGCCGCCAGCGCATCACCGCGCGCCAAGCCAACCTGCTGGCGCGCCGCACGCAGGACGAAGCCGACCTGGCGCTCACCACCGCCCAGCGCAACCTGCAGCGCTCCGAGCGCGGCCACGGCCTGGGCGTGGTCTCGGAAGTGGATCTGCTGGCCGCGCGCGACGCGGTGCGCTCGGCGGAAATCCGCCTGGGCCACGCCCGCGCCGACAGCGGCCTGGCCCAGCAAAGCACCGGCTTCGACCTCACCACTCGCGAGCGCGCGCTGGAGCGCCAGGGCCTGGTGGTGGCCAACCTGCAGCGCCGCGTGGACGACCTGCAGATCCGCGCCCCGGTGGACGGCATCGTCGGCACCGTGGCGGTGACCGACCGCGCGGTGGTGGTGGCCAACGCACCGCTGGTCACCGTGGTGGACCTGAGCCGCCTGGAAGTGGAGCTGGAAGCGCCGGAAACCTACGCCGACGACCTGGGCCTGGGCATGGGCGCCAGCGTGCGCATCGGCAGCGTCGAGGCCACCGGCAAGATCAGCGCCATCTCCCCGGAAGTGGTGGCCAACCGCGTGCGCGTGCGGGTCGCTTTCGAAGGCGCCCAGCCCGAGGGCCTGCGCCAGAACCAGCGCGCCAACGCCCGCATCCTCATCGAAGAGCGCGCCGACACCCTGATGCTGCCGCGCGGCCCCTTCATCGAAGCCCAGGGCGGCCGCACCGCCTGGGTGGTGGACGGCGACGTCGCCGTGCGCCGACCCATCCGCCTGGGCGCCAGCAGCGTGGCCACCGTGGAAGTGCTCGACGGCCTGGCCGTGGGCGACAAAGTGGTCATCGCCGGCACCGACACCTTCGAAGACGCCGAGCGCGTCCAGCTCAACGACTGAACCCCATTCCAACAAGGACACTCCGATGCTCCGCATGAACCAGCTCAGCAAGGTCTACCGCACCCACATGATCGAAACCCACGCCCTGCGCGGCTTCGACATCCACGTGCGCGAAGGCGAGTTCGTGGCCGTCACCGGCCCCTCGGGCTCGGGCAAGACCACCTTCCTCAACATCGCCGGCTTGCTGGAGGATTTCACCCAGGGCACCTACCTGCTCGATGGCGTGGAAGTGCGCGGCATGAGCGACGACGCCCGCTCGCGGCTGCGCAACGAAAAGATCGGCTTCATCTTCCAGGGCTTCAACCTCATCCCGGACCTGAACCTGTTCGACAACGTGGACGTGCCGCTGCGCTACCGCGGCTTCCCCGCCGCCGAGCGCAAGCGGCGCATCGAGGACGCCCTGGGCAAGGTGGGCCTGGCCTCGCGCGCCAAGCATTACCCGGCCGAACTGTCCGGCGGCCAGCAGCAGCGCGTGGCCATCGCCCGCGCGCTGGCCGGCTCGCCGCGCCTGCTGCTGGCCGACGAACCCACCGGCAACCTCGACACCCAGATGGCGCGCGGCGTGCTGGAGCTGCTGGAGCAGATCAACGCCGAAGGCACCACCATCGTGATGGTGACCCATGATCCGGAGCTGGCCGCACGCGCCGCCCGCAACGTGCACATCGTCGATGGCCAGGTGAGCGACCTGGAGCACGCCGTCCCAGTCTCCAGCGCCGCCTAATCCGGGAGCACCCCATGTTCAGCTACTACTTGAAGCTTGGCCTGCGCAGCCTGCGCCGCAACCCGGCGCTAACCGCGCTGATGGTGCTGACGCTGGCCATCGGCGTGGCCACCAGCATGGCCACGCTCACCGTGATGCGGGCGATGTCGGGCAACCCGATTCCATCCAAGAGCGATCGCCTGTTCGTGGTGCAGGTGGACAACACCCCGAAGGCCGAGGCCGAGGACGGCGGCGAACCGCCGGCGCACCAGAGCTGGCTCGATATCCGCGAGTTCCTTGAAGCCGGCGACGGCGTGCGCCGCACCGGCATGTATGCCGTGGGCGGAGTGATGGAGCCCGCGGGCGGCGACGGCAACGTGCTGGTCAGCGGCATGGCCGTGGGCGCGGATTTCTTCGCGATGTTCGAGGCGCCGTTCCGCCACGGCGGCCCCTGGAGCGCGGAAACCGACGCGCGCGGCGGCAGTGAAGTGGTGCTGTCAGCCAAGTTCGCCGAGCGCCTGTTCGGCGATGCCGACCCCACCGGCAAGCGCCTGCGCCTGTTCGAGAAGGAATACGTGGTGAGCGGCGTGTTGGCGCCGTGGCGGCCGATGCCCAAGTACTACTGGCTCATCGGCGGCCCCAACCGCTTCAGCGACACCGATGACCTCTTCATTCCGCTGCGCAATGCCATCGCCAACGAATCCGGCCCAAACGGCAACGTCAACTGCACTGGTGACGGCCCCGAGCCCGGTTACGTGGGCCTGCTCAACTCCGAGTGCGTTTTCATGCAGTACTGGGTGGAGCTGGAGAGCGCCGGCGAGCGTGTCGCCTACCGCGAGCGCCTGGCGGGCTACATCGACGAGCAGAAGAAGCTGGGACGGCTGGAGATCGGCGAACGCTCGCGGCTGATGGACGTGCGCGAGTGGATGGACTTCAACGACGTGCTCGGCGACGACACCATCCTGCAGACGCTGCTGGCGCTGGGCTTCCTGCTGGTGTGCATGGTGAACACGGTGGGCCTGCTGCTGGCCAAGTTCACCGCCCATGCCGGCGAGATCGGCGTGCGCCGCGCGCTGGGCGCCACCCGCGGCCAGATTTTCCAGCAGTACCTGGTGCAGGCCGGCGTTGTCGGCGCTGCCGGCGGGCTGCTGGGCCTGGGGCTCACGTTCGGCGGCCTGTGGCTGCTGGCCAAGCAATCCGATGAAGTGGCCGCCGTGGCGCACATGAGCCCGACCATGCTGCTGGCCACCGTGGCCACCGCTGTCCTGGCCGCGCTGTTGGCCGGCCTGCTGCCCACCTGGCGCGCCTGCCTCGTGGTTCCCGCCATCCAGCTCAAGACCCAGTGAGGACCGCCATGGAAATCCGCCCCATCCTCTCCGCACTGCTGCGCTCCAAGACCGGCGCGTTTCTCATCGCCGCCCAGGTGGCGCTGACCTTGGCCATCCTGGGCAATGCGCTCTACATCGTGCAGGACCGTCTGGCCATCGCGGCGCGCCCCACCGGCGCCGACGAGGCCAACACCTTCTTCATCCGGCTCTATGGCTTCCGCGAAGGCGTGGATGTGCCCGCGATGCTTGATGCCGACCTGGCGATGATGCGCGCGCTGCCGGGCGTGGCCGCCGTTGCTACCGCCAACATGGCGCCGCTGACGCAGTCGGGCTGGAGCCTCACCGTGCAGCCCAACGCCGACCCGGAGGCCGAGGGCACCAACACGGCGTTCTACTTCAGCTCCGAAAGCCTGGTGGATACGCTGGGGCTGCAGCTGGTGGCCGGCCGCGATTTCACCGCGGACGAAGTGCAGGTGGTCGAGCCATCCATCGCCAACATCGCACCCAAGCACGCGATCCTGAGCATGGCGCTGGCCCGGCAGCTGTTTCCCGGCGAGAAGGAGTTCGTGGGTCGCACCGCGCAGTTGGGCGGCGGCGACGACGCCTCGGTGTTCGAGATTGTCGGCATCGTCGAGCGCCTGCAGAGTCCCTGGGGACAGCTGGGACCCAACGCCGAGTATTCGATGATCGTGCCGATGCGCCAGCTCGAGCCCAGCGCCGCCTACCTGGTGCGCACCGAGCCGGGCCAGTTGGACCGGGTGATGCGCGAAGTGGAGGACGCGCTCATCGCGGCTCGCAGCGACCGCGTGCACCTGCGCACTACCTCCATGCCGCAAGCGCGCGCCGAGCGCTATCGCGCCGACCGCTCGCTGGCCTGGATGCTGGTCACCATGATGGGCCTGCTGCTGCTGGTCACCGCCTCGGGCATCGTCGGCATGGCCTCGCTGTGGGTCAGCCAGCGGCGCAAGCAGATCGGCGTGCGGCGGGCCATCGGCGCCCGCCAGCGCGACATCCTGCGCTACTTCCTGGTGGAGAATTTCATGGTGACCACGCTGGGCGTGGTGGTGGGCGTGGGCCTGGCGCTGGCGCTGAACCAGCTGCTGGTGAGCCAGCTGGAAGTGGCGCGGCTGCCGGTGCAGTACCTGCCCATCGGCATGGTGGCGCTGTGGCTGCTGGGCCTGCTGGCGGCGTTTGGGCCGGCGTGGCGGGCGTCGCGCATCCCACCCGCCGTGGCCACCCGCAGCGCATAGCGCGCGCAGCCGGCCATGCTCAAGTACTACTTTTTCCTCGGGATAAAGAGCCTGCGCCGCGCGCCGGGGCTTACCGCCCTGATGGTGCTGATCCTAGCCATCGGCATCGCCGCCAGCATGACCAGCCTGACGCTGCTGCTGGTGCTGTCGGGCGACCCGATCCCGGGCAAGAGCGACCGGCTGTACATGCCCCGGCTGGACACCCGGCCGCTGGAGGGTGCCAGCGACCTGGCCACGCCGGACCTGCAGCTGACTTACACCGATGCCAGCAACCTGCTGCGCGCTGGCTACGGCGTGCGCCGCACGGTGCTCTATGGCATCGCCCCGGCGGTGGACGGCGGCAGCCAAGCGCTGCCGGCGGCGCTCGAGCCCGGCATCGCCACCACGTCCGACCTGTTCGCGATGCTGGACGTGCCGTTCCGCGAAGGCGCGGGCTGGACAGCCGACGACGATGCGCGCGAGGCCAACGTAGCCGTGATTGGCAGCGCGCTGGCGCAGCGGCTGTTTGGCAGCGAATCGGCGGTGGGCCAGTCGCTGCGCGTGGACGAGCGCGAATACACCGTCACCGGCGTGATCGGCGACTGGGCGCCGGCGCCAAAGTTCTATCGCGTGAATGGCTCCAGCCCCACCAGCCGGCCCGAGCAGCTGTGGATTCCGTTCTCCAACGCCACGTCGCGCTACTACCGCAACGAAGGCTGGACCAGCTGCGACGGCGCCGACCAAGGGTCGGACTACCAGAGCTTCCTGGATTCCAACTGCACCTGGATCCAGTACTGGGTGGAACTGGCTACGCCTGGGGACGCCGCTGGCTTCCGTGACCACATCCGCGCGTACGTGGCGCAGCAGAAGGCGCTGGGGCGGATGCCCCGCCCTGACAACTCGCGCA
>JANORD010000280.1:0-6016 GCA_031415095.1 Lysobacteraceae bacterium | reverse complement strand
TCGGGACTGAAGTCCCTCCTGCAGGGTCAGGCCATAGACTCAGGCCGCGCGGTTCTGCAGCGACGCTGCGCCGCGGTGCAGGGACGCCGACACCAGGTCCGCCGGGTCGAAGTCGTCCACGGTGATGGTTTCCCAGGTCAGCGTGCGCAGTTCTTCAAGCTGCAGCTTTTCCTCGGCGGTGATCCAGCCTTCGGCCACGCCCTCGGCCAGCTGCGCGGGGAAATCCAGCGCCTGGATGTCGCTGTTCTTGAGCGCCTTGAGGAACTTGCGCTCCACCGGCTCGGCCAGGATCACCTTGGGCAGGTAGCTGTTGATGCGGCCGGCCGGATTGTTTTCGCAGGGCGTCAGGAACACGCCGTCGGCCAGGCGATCGCGCGCGTCGGAAGGCGACATCAGCAGTGCGGCGGCACGGCGGCCCAAGCGGTCCGAGGGCGCCTGCGCGCGGCGGCCGAACGGGAACACCAGCAGCCAAAGCAGCCAACCCACCGGCCGGATCGGGAAGTTGCGCAGCGCACCCGACAAGGCCAGCTCGATCTTGTGCGCCGAAGCGTGGAAGGCCAGCGCCAGCAGCGGCTGTTCCGCGGCCGGACGACCCTGGTCCTCGTAGCGCTTGAGCATGGCGCTGGTGATGTATAGGTGGCTCAGCACGTCGCCCAGTCGGCCCGACAGCTTTTCCTTGAACTTGAGCTTGCCGCCGAGCAGCAGCATCGAGGTGTCCGCCACCAGCGCCAGGTTGGCCGAATAACGGTTGAGCTTGCGGTAGTAGCGCTTGGTGTAAGCATCACCCGGCGCCTTGCCGATGCGCGCGGCGGTGAGGCCCAGCACCCAGCTGCGCACCGCGTTGGAGATGGCGAAGCCAATGTGGCCGAACAGGTTGGCGTCGAACTCGCGCAGGCGCGTGGCGGGATCCGGATGGGTCGCGGCCTGCATTTCCTTGAGCACCCAGGGATGGCAGCGGATGGCGCCCTGGCCGAAGATCATCAGGCTGCGGGTCATGATGTTGGCGCCTTCCACCGTGATGGAAATCGGTGCCGCCTGCCAGCCGCGGCCCATGTAGTTCATCGGGCCCAGGATCACGCCCTTGCCGCCGTGGATATCCATGGCGTCGCAGGCCACTTCGCGCGCCATTTCGGTGGCGTGGTACTTGGCGATGGCGGACGGCACCGCGGGCTTCTCGCCGCGGTCCACCGCAGCGGCCGTGGCTTCCGAAAGCGCCGCGCAGGCGTAGGCATTGCCGGCGATGCGCGCCAGCGCCTCTTCCACGCCTTCGAAGCGACCGATGGACAGGCCGAACTGCTTGCGGATGCGCGCGTAGGCGCCGGTGACCACGGCCGCCAGTTTCGCGGCGCCGCTCGACGTGGCGGGCAGGGTTATGGCGCGGCCCACCGACAGGCACTCCACCAGCATGCGCCAGCCCTGTCCGATGAAGTCTTCACCGCCAATGAGCTGGCTGAGCGGCAGGAACACTTCCTTGCCGTGCAGCGGGCCGTTCTGGAAGGCGCAGTTGAGCGGGAAGTGGCGACGGCCGATGTTCAGCCCCGCCGTGTCGCGCGGGATGAGCGCCAGCGTGATGCCGCGGTCGGACACGTCGCTGAGCAGCTTGTTGGGGTCATGCAGGCGGAACGCCAGGCCAATCACGGTGGCCACCGGCGCCAGCGTGATGTAGCGCTTGTCGAACGTGAGCTTGACGCCGAGCACGCGGGCGCCGTTCCAGTCGCCTTCGCAGACGATGCCGAAGTCGGGCAGGGAGGTGGCGTCGGAGCCTGCGGTGGGGCCGGTGAGGGCGAAGCAGGGCACTTCGCGGCCGTCGGCCAGACGCGGCAGGTAGTGGCTCTTCTGCTCATCGGTGCCGTAGTGCAGCAGCAGTTCAGCCGGGCCCAGCGAGTTGGGCACGCCCACGGTGGAGCTGAGCGTCGCCGAGATGGAGGCCAGCTTCTGGATCACCTTGTGGTGCGCCAACGCCGAGAAGCCCAGGCCGCCGAACTCCTTGGGAATGATCATGCCGAAGAACTTCTGCTTCTTCAGGTAGTCCCACAGCTCGGGCGGCAGGTCGTTGCGGACGTGGGTGATGTCCCAGTCGTTGGCCATGCGGCAGGCCTGCTCCACTGGGCCGTCCAGGAACGCCTGCTCTTCGGCGGTGAGCACCGGCTTTGGCTGGGCCAGCAGCTGTTCCCACTTGGGCATGCCGGAGAACAGCTCGCCTTCGAAGCCCACCGTGCCGGCTTCCAGCGCCGTTTTCTCAGTGTCCGAAAGCGGCGGCAGGATCTTGGTGTAGAACTTCAGCAGCGGCGCCGTGATCAGCGGCTGGCGCAGCGGCGTGATCAGCAGGGGCAGGGTGCCCAGCGCCAGGATCACGGCCGCCACGATCGTGGCCGTCAGGTTGGCGCCAGCCAGCGCCACCGCCACCAGGGCCGAGCCGGCCATCGCGGTGAAGATCGCCAGATTGAGCCGGTGGTAGGCCACCAGGAGCGTGACCAGGGCCAGCGCAAGGAAGGGGGCAAGAATGCTCATGGTGTTGCTCCGTGGGCGGCCGTGGGGGTGGCCAGGGCGGAAAGGAAATGAAGCAGGGTGTCGGTGAAGGCGCTGTTGTCGTCGCCGGCCACCATATGCGTTGCCTGTGGCAACTGGACGTGGCGGGCGTGCGGGGCTAGTTCCAGGAAGTGGGCAACGGTGTCCGCGGTGACCAGGTCGCTGCGGCCGCCGCTGACCAGCAGCGTGGGTACGTCGAGCTGGCGGCAGGCTTGCTCGATCTGTTCCTGCAGCTCGCCGCTGCCGGGGATGAATTCGGTGAGCAGGCGCGGATCCCAGTGCCAGGCGTAGCGGCCGTCGGGGCGCTCCACCAATAGATGTGCGAGCTGCTGCGGCGTTTTCTTCTCGCGCCGGTGCGGCAGGTAGGCCGCGATCTGCTCGGCCGCATGGTCAAAGGAATCAAAGCCCTCGGGATGCGCGCTCATGAAGCCAAGGATGCGCTCCAGGCCGGCGGCTTCCCAGCGCGGGGTGATGTCCACCAGCACCAAGGCCGAAAACGGCCGCTCGCGCGCCTGCGCCAGCAGTCCCGTCAGTCCGCCTATGGACGCACCCACCAGGATGGGGCGGGCGCCTGCGGCGGCGGCGGCGGTGCAGACGTCGTCCACCAGTTGCTCGCCCTGATAGGGCACATGCGCGGGGTTGCCGTCGGATTCGCCGTGGCCGCGGACGTCCCAGGCCAGGCTGGCGTGCCCGGCATCGCTCAGGCGCAGCTGCGTGGTCCGCCATGCCTGGCGGGTCTGGCCAAAGCCATGCGCCAGCAGCAGCCCGGGTGCGCGCCCGGCAAACGTGTCTGCGGCCAGCCGCAGTCCGTCCCTCGCCACCAGCCGCAGCGGGATGTAGTCAGTGGATTTATGGGCGGGGGCTGGCGTTACCATACGCAAAAGTATGGGCAGGCTTGGCCGGAGTGTCAATACTAATGCGTATGGTGCATGATGAGCCGGCAGGTCGCAGCCCAGCCCGCTCACCTGCCCCCATCCCCAGACAGTAGACTGCCACCGTATGGTTGCCCCCGCCCCCAAGCTAGAACGCCCCACCCGACTAAGCGCCGAGGATTGGGCGCTGGCGGCCCTGGATGTTATCGCCGAGCAAGGCTTGGCGGCCGTGGCCGTGGAACCCCTGGCCCGTCGCCTTGGCGTTACCAAGGGCAGCTTCTATTGGCATTTCCCATCCCGCGAGGCCCTGCTGGTGGCCGCACTGGAGCGCTGGGAAAGGCTGGAGCAGGAGACGGTGTTTGGGCAGCTCGAGGCCATTTCCGACCCGCGCGCGCGGCTAAAGGCCCTGTTCGGGCTGGTGGCGCACGAACTCAGGCCGCACATCATCTATTCCGAGCTGCTCAAGGCGCTAGACCATCCGGTGGTGCAGCCGGTGCTGCATCGGGTGTCGCAGCGGCGCTTGGACTACCTCACGGCCAGCTTCCGGCAGGCCGGCCTGCCGCGCCTGGATGCCCAGAACCGCGCACGGCTCACCTACGCGGCCTACGTTGGTTTTCTGCAGCTGTCGCTGCAGCTGGGCCAGCCGCGTCTTCATCACGATGAATTCGAAGCCTACGTGGGCCACGTGATGTCCACCCTGATCCCGGTCTAGCTGCACGGCGACGCGTCACTGTCCCGCGGGGACAGGCCGGCAATGAGCCGATAGAATACGTATGCATAAGCCGGCGCCGTTTCGCGCGCCGCACCGTCTTTCCCTTTGCCGGCCCCGCCAGGAGCCCTTGCGCCATGTCCAGCCAACTTGCCTCTCTCAACGACTGGGTCGACTCGGTTGCCCGCCTCACCCAGCCCGATGCCGTGCATTGGTGCGACGGGTCGGATGCCGAAAACGCTCGGCTAACCGAACTGATGCTCACCACCGGCGACCTGCTGGCGCTCAACGAGCAGACCCATCCCAATTGTTTCCTGCATCGCTCCAGCCCCAGTGACGTCGCGCGCGTCGAGCACCTGACCTTCGTTTGCACCACGGACCCGGACGATGCCGGCCCGAACAACCACTGGATGGCGCCAACGGATGCGCACGCCAAGATGGATGCGCTGTATGCCGGCTGCATGCGCGGCCGCACGCTTTACGTGGTGCCGTACTGCATGGGCCCGATCGACTCGCCGCTGGCCCGCTGCGGGGTGGAAATCACCGACAGCCCGTACGTGGTGGCCAATATGCGCATCATGACGCGCATGGGCGCGGCGGCGCAGGCGCGGATCGAGCGCGAGGGTTCCTTCGTCAAGGGCCTGCATTCGATCGGCCAACTCGACCCCGAGCGCCGCTTCATCATGCATTTCCCGGAAGAACTCAGCATCAAGTCCTTCGGCTCGGGCTACGGTGGCAATGCGCTGCTGGGCAAGAAGTGCCACGCGCTGCGCATCGCCAGCTACCAGGCGCGCACCGAGGGCTGGCTGGCCGAGCACATGCTCATCGTCGGCATCGAGAATCCCCAGAGCGAAACCCACTACGTGGCCGCGGCGTTTCCGTCGGCCTGCGGCAAGACCAACCTGGCGATGCTGATTCCGCCGGAAGGCTACCTGCGCGATGGCTGGAAAGTCTGGACGGTGGGCGATGACATCTGCTGGATGCGCCCCGGCGCCGACGGCCGCATGTACGCCATCAATCCCGAAGCCGGCTATTTCGGCGTTGCGCCCGGCACCAGTGCCAAGACCAATCCCAACGCGCTGGCGATGTTGTCCAAGGACGCCATTTTCACCAACGTGGGCGTCACCGCCGACAACCAGCCCTGGTGGGAAGGCCTGCCGGACGGCACGCCGGCCAAGGATTGGCAGGGGCGTGCGTACGACCCGGCCAACGGCCCGGCGGCGCATCCCAATTCACGCTTCACCGTGAGCGCCCGCCAGTGCCCCAGCTACACAGCGATGGCGGAAGACCCGCAGGGCGTCCCGCTGAGCGCGATCATGTTTGGTGGTCGCCGCGAGTCGCTGGTGCCGCTGGTCTTCGAAGCGCGCGACTGACCCACGGGGTGCTGGTCGGCGCGTCCATGGCGTCTGAAACCACCGCTGCCGCCACCGGCGCCGTGGGCGTGGTGCGTCGCGATTCGATGGCGATGAAGCCGTTCGCCGGCTACAACTTCGCCGACTACTTCGCCCATTGGCTGTCGTTCGACCGTCCGGGCGCGCAGCTGCCGAAGATCTTCCACGTCAACTGGTTCCGCAAGAACGCCGACGGCAAGTTCATGTGGCCGGGCTTCGGCGACAACCTGCGCGTGCTGGAGTGGATGCTCAAGCGCGTCACCGGCCAGGCCGATGCGGTGCAAACCCCGGTGGGCAACCTGCCCAAGCCGTCCGACCTCAACACCGTTGGCCTGGGCATGGATGCCGCCACCCTGGAGCAGTTGCTTGCCGTGGATCTGGAAGGCTGGAAGGCCGAGATGGCCAGCATCGGCGAGTACCTCGACAGCTACGGCGAGCGCATGCCCGCCGCCCTGCACGCCGAACGCGCCCGCATAGCCGCCAACCTGCCCTGACCCGGCAGCAGTGCCTTTGCG
>JANORD010000279.1:0-2193 GCA_031415095.1 Lysobacteraceae bacterium | reverse complement strand
TGTCCATCAAGTGTCGGTAGATATCCTCGGCGGTCAGGTGCCGGGGGCTGGAGGATTCCAGTACGTCGAGGATGCGGATTCGGGGGTGCGTGACCTTGAGGCCGGCCTTGCGCAGATCCTGCGATTCCATGATGTCTCCTGAATGCCTGGCGACGCGGCCGGCAGGCGGCTGCGGACGCTAGTGTATCATCGCCCTATCACTGGTCCGGATGCCCACGGCAATGCGCAAGGCCTTCACTCTCATGATCGCAACCCTGCTCCTGGCGGGCTGCGGCATCGTTTACCGGCAGCCGGTTTTCCAGGGCAACCTGCTGGAAAGCAAGAACGTGGCGCAGCTCACCGAAGGCATGACGCGCCAGCAGGTTTACAGCCTGCTCGGCTCGCCGCCCATCGCCGATCCCTTCCATCAGGGCCGCTGGGACTACACCGCCACCGAGCGCCGCCGCGTGGGCGACACCGAGGTCAAGTCGCTGACGCTGTGGTTCGACGGTGATTCGCTCACCCGCTGGGAAGGGGAATATTTCCCCGAGGCCGACCTGGCGCTGTCGAAGGAAATGCGCAAGTTCGGCAACCTGGCGCGCGACAAGGACAAGCCGCGTCGCCCGCCGCCGCAGGCGTCCACGGGCGGTTAAGTCTTCTTCGCCACCCGGGCGCGTTCACGGCGCGCCTGTTTCGGGTCGGCCAGCAAGGGCCTGAGGATTTCCACGCGGTCGCCGTCATGCAGCGGCGTCTGGCTGTCCGCCGTGTGGCCGAATACCGCCAAGTCGTCCGCGTCCACCACCAGGCCTGGCACCCGTGCGGGCATGTCGGCCGCGGCCAAGGCATCCGCCACGCGACTGCCCGCGGGAAGGGCCAGCGCCACGGTCCAGCAGCGATCCGCCAGCGCATACACCACCGTTACCTGGATCAGGGCCGTCACGGCTCAGCCCCGGTCAGCTTCGCGGCAGAAATCGTCCACCATCCGGTCCGCCAGCCCCTGGAAGCCGATGGCCAAGGCCGAGCCAATCACTTTTCCCGCTACCTCAAACTCCAACGTCAGGCTGACCTTGCAGGCGTCCTCGGCCAAGGTGTGGAAGTGCCACTCGCCGGTGAGCCGACGGAACGGGCCCTCTTCAAGCTGCAGTTGGATGCGGGTGGGCGGACTGAGCGTATTGCGCGTGGTGAAGCGCGTGGTCAGCGCGCCAAGGCGCAGGTCCAGGCGGGCCAGCATGTGCTCGTCGCTGGACTCGAGCACCTCCGAGGCATCGCACCAAGAAAAACGCGACGGGTAGCCGGCGACATCGTTCACCAGGGTGTACATGCGCAGGGCCGAGTGCCGGACCAGCGCGTGGCGATGGATGCTCGTCATCGGGTGCCTGTGGTGGCGCCCTCCCCCAGCCGGCCCGCGATGGGCGACAATGACCGCCAAGGAAGGAACATGTCCAAGATCAACGTCGTCAAGAATACCGGAACCAGCAAGGACAAGGCGGGCGCGCCCAAGACCATCGCGCTCAACCGCAGCGCCCGCCATGACTACCATCTGGAGGACCGCTACGAGGCCGGTATCGCCCTGCAGGGCTGGGAACTCAAGTCCATCCGCGCCGGCCGCATGAACATGGGCGACGCCTACGCGCTGGTGAAGAACGGCGAGATCTTCCTGTTCGGCGCCCAGATAACCCCGCTCAGCCAGGCCTCCACCCACGTGGTGGCCGACGATCGCCGCACGCGCAAACTGCTGATGCACCGGCACGAAATAGACAAGCTGGTGGGCTACATCGAGCGCGAGGGCTACACCCTCATCCCTACTGCGGTGTACTGGAAAGGCAACAAGGTGAAGCTGGAGCTGGCCCTGGCCAAGGGCAAGCAGGCCCACGACAAGCGCCAGACCAGCAAGGACCGCGACTGGCAGCGCGACAAGCAGCGCGTCATGCGCAAGCACAACAAAGACGCCTGAACGGGGCCCCGGCCGCGCCTTGTGGCGACCGGCGTGCGGCCCCATACTTGCGGCGTCGGTTGTTTTACGGTTTCCAACGTTTCCGGGGGTGTCCTGGCTTCGACGGGGGTCGCAAAGTCGACTGGTGCATGCCGAGGGGGTAGCTTTCCTCGTTAATCCAGCTGCAAAACTTAGTTGCCAACGACGACAACTACGCTCTCGCCGCTTAAGGCGTAAGCCCCGAACCCACTTGTGCCCGTGCTCGTGGATGTAGGGTCATT
>JANORD010000278.1:0-3607 GCA_031415095.1 Lysobacteraceae bacterium | reverse complement strand
GGGGATGGGGATGGGGATGGGGATGGAAAATAAAACGGCCGGCGGTTTCCCGCCGGCCGTCCGGTGTTTCGATGGCGCGTGGATCAGAACTCGTACTTGATGGTGAACTGCGCCGCCCACTGCGACTCGCCGCGGTTCTGGCGGGTGGTCAGGTCTTCCACCGAAGTATTGACGCCGTAGACGTAGCGGCCATCAGGCGTGAGGCCCAGGCTCTCGACGAAGGCGCGCGACAGGCCACCCTGGGCCTGGAAGCCCACCTCGTCGATCCGGCCCCAGTCCTCGTTCAGCAGGTTGCCGAAGTTGAGGATGTCGAAGGTCAGCACGGTCTTGTGCTCCTTCATGAAGCCGGGCAGCTCCTGGCTGATGCGCACGTCGAAGTTGTTGGTCCAGCGCGCGAAGGAGGAGTTGCGATCCGCCACGCCGCCGGCGAACCGGTTCAGGCCGTTGTCGTTGACGAACTGCCAGAAGCGGGCCTCTTCGTCGCCGCTACCGTTGGCATTGAGGTCGCGGAACACCACTTCACCCGAGCCGAACGCGGTGGGGATGTACATCAGGTCGTTGATGCTGCCGTCGCCGTTCAGGTCGTTGTTGTAGACCCAGCTGTAGGGCTTGCCAGCGCGGCCTTCGTAGACCACGCCGATGCGGGTCTGGTAGTCGCCGAAGAAGGCGCGGCTCCAGCCGAGTTGGCCGATGAAGCGGTCCTTGACCAAGTAAGCGGAGTTCGCATCCACTTCTTCGTTCGCGTTGAACACGGCCACCGACTGCCAGCTGGAGTTGGACACCGACGAGGTCAGCGGGCTGACTTCCGTGGCGGTGGTGTAGGAATAACCCATGCTCCAGTCGAAGTCTTCCAGGAACCGGCCGCTCAGGCTGAAGGTGAAGTTGTCACCGCCGCCCTTGTCGGTGTTCTCGGCCAGCAGCACGTTGTTGAAGCTGGCGTTGTTCAGGGCGCGGCCGCGGTTGCCGGTGCAGGCAGCGGTGGTGATGGCCGAGCCGTTGCTGTTCCAGCAGGCGGTGTTGAAGCCCTGCGGCGAATAGAACAGGTCACGGCCATCGGTGCCCTTCGCGGTTGCCTTGCCCAGGTTGAGGTGCTTGTAATAGATGCCACTCTCGACTTCAGTGCGGATGTATTCGGCCGACACCACCATGCCCGCGAACGGCAGCTCATGTTCGAACGCCAGGTTGAACTTCCAGACCGACGGCTGCTCGAGGTCGGTGGACAGGAAGTCCACGTTGGCGGCCGGGACGGCTCCCACGAAGTTGACCGGCTGGGTGTCGGGATTGGGGCTGAAGAAGCCGCCCGTGGTCGGGCAAGCAGCGAAGCCGGCGATGCCGCAGCCGACCACGCGGGTGGCGATACCGGTGTTCGAGTATGGGTTGGACAGCCAGACGTTGGCCGCCGCGCCTTCGAACAAGCCCATGCCGCCGCGCAGCTGGGTCGGACGCTCGGCGTCGAAGGTGTAGTTGAAGCCCAGGCGCGGCTGGAACAGGCTGTTGCCGTCCAGCGTGTTGTCGTTGCGGATACCGAAGCCGCCGGTGGCACGGGTGATGGTGCCGGTCTGCGGGTTCACGTTGCCGGTGAGCACACCCGGGACCGTGGCAGCAGCCGCTGCGGCGTTGAACAAGGGCGCCGTGTCCATCGTCTTCTGGTCAACGCGCACGCCGGCCATCAGCGTCAGGTTGTAGTTGACCGCCCAGGTGTCCTGCACGAACAGGCCGAGATTCTGGTAGTCCCAGACCGCGACGCCGTCATTGAGGTCAAAGCCCGGGGCACCGATCTGCACCTGGTAGCTGCCGGGACGGCCGCGGCGGAAGTTTTCGAGCACCGCGGCTTCGTTCTGCGCGCGGGTGGCCGTGTTGCAGGTCAGCGCGCCCGGCTGGAACTGGTAGAAGCCGGCGGCGCCGTTGATGCAGTTGAAGGTGTAGTTGCCGCGTGTATCCTGCAGGAAGGCGTTGTAGATGTCGTTGTCGTCGTAATCCAGGCCGAACTTGACCGCGTGGTCGCCCAGGAACCAGTTGGCCGCCAGGTAGGTATTCCATGTCTCGCTGGCCAGGTCGTTGAAGTGACGGCTACGCTCGGTGCCGAACACAAGGCCGGCGCTGGTGTTGGCGACCGCCGGCGAACCGGCCGGCAGTGCGCCGGCGAAGTTCAGGCGGATCTGCGGCAGGTTGGCGTTGTTCAGCGGCTCGGAGGCGTAGTCACGGTAGGACACCTTGAGCTCGGTGGAGAAATTCTCCGACCAGTCGGAGAAGAACTGGCCCACGTAGGTCTCGATGCTCTTGGCCTGGGTGTACCAGTGCGAGTCCAGCGAGATGGCGTTGTTGAAGTTGGTGGGATAGATCGGCTCATCCTGTTCGGTCTTGCTCCAGCGCAGGCTGCCGCGGTGGCGGTCGCTGAAGTTGGCGTCGAACTTGATCAGGCTGTCTTCGACCTTGATCTCGGCCTCGTCGGCTTCCTGGTTGCCCGCATCGAAGCCCCAGGTGCCGTTGGCGATGCTCTGCGCGCTATCGATGGACGACTGCGTGATCGCCACCGGCGTCAGGTCGCCGCCCAGCGGGCCAAAGGTGATGCCGCCGCGCGTGCTCACCAGCTCTTCATAGGCCGCGAAGAAGAACAGGCGGTCCTTGATCAGCGGGCCGCCGAACGTGAAGCCCTTGGTGTCTTCCTCGAACGCCGGGGCGTCGAAGAAATCACCGGTAACGCGGTTGTAGCGGTCGCCCACCCAGCTGTCGTCGCGGTAGACGTAGTACACCGAGCCGCGGAAATCATTAGTACCCGACTTGGTGATGGCGTTGATGTTGGCGCCGGTGTAGCCCTTCTGGGTGACGTCGTAGTTGGATATGTTCACCTGCACCGAATCAATGGCGTCGATCGAGATCGGCTGCTTGATGGTCGGCAGGTTGTTGGCTTCCAGGCCAAAGGTGTCGTTGGTGGTGACACCGTCGATGGTGATGGAGTTGAAGCGGCTGTTCTGGCCGCCGGCCGAGATCTCGCCGCGCTCCTTGTCGGTCTGCGACAGGCGCGGGTCGAGGCGGGCGTAGTCCTGCAGGTTGCGCTGCAGCGAGGCGAATTTCTTAAGCTGCTCGGCGCTGATGTTGGTGCCCGCACCCATGTTGGTGGTGCTGAACACCTCCGAGATGGTGGATGTGGCGGTCACTTCCACGGCGGCCAGGGTGGTCGTGGTGTCCTCGCCAAGGGTGGCATCCACCGCCGTGGTCTCGGCGAGCGTCAGGAACACGCCTTCGCGGGTCTCGGTGACGCCATCCTTGACGAAGGTGATGGTGTACGGACCGCCAACGCGCAGGCCGCGCGCGGCGAACCGGCCGTCGGCACCGGTGACGGCGTTGCTGACGCTGCCCGACGGGGTATGCAGGATGGTCACCTGGGCGCCGGTAACGGGCTGCGAATCCGCGCCCACGAGCCGGCCGCCGATGGCGGAGGTGGTGTTCTGTGCGAACGCCGGAGCCGCCGCGAGGGCGATGGCGAGGCCAATGGACAGCTGCGACAGCCGAACCCGATTACGATTGGTCATGGTGGTCAACCCTGCTTTGATTTACTAACGAGAGTTTAACACCCTATCCCGGTCACATGTCATTCAGGTGACAG
>JANORD010000277.1:0-6920 GCA_031415095.1 Lysobacteraceae bacterium | reverse complement strand
CCCACTTCCGTTTATAACTTTTTTAGAAAGCTCTTGGATAGACCCCTGAGCATCGAGTGTGTATTTTACTTCTTCCTCGCCAACTTTTTGCGTGTTTACGCAAACGAAAGATTTGTTTGCAACGATGGTAGGCATCAATTCTTTAATGATATCAGAATCAAACACAACATCACCATTCAACCACATCACTGGCTCACGGTGAAACTTTTTCAGTGCTTTCAGCAAGCTTTTAGAGGTATTGGTTTGATCGAAGAGTTGGTTATAAATAAACGTCAGGTTGGGGAAGCTTTCAAGAATAAGCTCCTTCTTAAAGCCCACAACAATGTTGATATCATCCACATCAAAATGATCAGTGAGGTTTTCAACCTGCTGCTGCATGATGCGACGCTGGGCACCCGCATGGAGGCGCAGCTGGTGCAGGATTTTGCGCAATGCCGCGAAGTGCGCGCCGACCGGCCCAGGGACCCGTTTGCCCAGCGCCTTGTAGAAGCTTGCGCGCGGCTGTTTTCGCCGCTGCTGTAAGCCGGAGACCGGCACTATCGGAGTCCGGCCCGGCTTGAGCTAAACTCCGAAAAAACCGCGAGGGCTTCCCATGCACTGGCTGTATCTGCTTGCTTCCCTGCTCTGCCTCGGCCTGGCCATGATCCGCAGCCTGCCCACCCTGGGCGTCCTGGTGTTCCTGGCCGCCTCGCTGGCCTTCCTGGTGGCGTGGATCCTGGGCTGGGTGTCTTCGCGCATCTCCAGCCAGTCGCGCGACATCAGCTACATCATGAGTGCGGATGAGCTGCGCAAGCTGCGCGAACAGGCGCAGGCGCGAAAGGCGCCGCCCAGCGACGAACCGGGCTGACGCAGGCGCGCGTGCTAGCCTGCTTCCACCGCAGCTCTTTTGCTGCGGCCTTGATGCGGCTGCATCGTTAGCCCTGGGAGGGGTCCATGAATCTGCTCATTTTCCTGCTTATCGGCGCGCTGGCCGGCTGGCTGGCCGGCATGGTCATGAAAGGTCGCGGTTTCGGCGTGCTGGTCAACATCGTCGTCGGCGTACTGGGCGCATTCTTCGGCGGCTGGCTGCTGCCCAAGCTGGGCATCAGTTTCGGCGGCCAGATGGGTGGGTTCGTCACGGCCTTTATCGGCGCGGTGATCCTGCTGGCCATCATCGGGCTGGTCAAAAAGGCCTGAACAGCGCGCGGCGCAAAAAACGGCGGCTTCGGCCGCCGTTTTCTTTGCTCAGCGGGGCGTGCCCCGGCGGCACGCGTCCGAGCAATACACCACGTTGGGCCAATCGCGCTCCCACTTCTTGCGCCACTGGAACGGCCGGCCGCAGACCGGGCAGATTTTCTCGGGGCGCGGCGCGCCGGATTTTCGCGGCTCAGCCACGGTCGGCACGGACACGGTTGCGGCCGGCGCGCTTGGCCTCGTACAGCGCGGCGTCGGCGCGGCGCAGCAGGGTTTCGGGCTCCACCTGCACGTCGGGCACGAAGCCGGCCACGCCAATGCTCACCGTCATACCGGCATCGCTGCCAGCGACGGCGGCACGTATGGCCTCGGCGCGACGCAGCGCCTCCGCCTGGTGGACGCCAGGCATCAGTAGGGCGAACTCCTCGCCGCCGTAGCGCGCCAGCAGCTCGCGCTGCGGGTCGTGCAGCTGGTTCAGGCGCTGGGCGATGCCGCGCAGCTGCACGTCGCCCTCAAGATGGCCGTGGGCGTCGTTGTAGGCCTTGAAGTTGTCCACGTCGATCATCAGCACCGACAGCGGGCGGCGCTGGTCCAGGCAGCGATACCACACACGACGCAGGCCATTTTCCAGCGCCCGGCGGTTGGCGATGCCGGTCAGCGCATCCTCGGTGGCCAGTTCGGCCAGCTGGCGGTTCACCTCTTCGAGTTCGCGCGTGCGCTCGGCAATCCGGGCTTCCAGCCGCAGGTTGGCGGCGAGGTACCTCTCGGTGCGCAGGCGCACGGCCCACAGGGTCGCGGCCACGGCCAGCGCCGCCAGCGCGAAGACGGCAAGCGCCAGCAGCCACCATTGCTGGTACCAATGCGGCTGCACCTCGAAGCGATAGCGGATGGCGGCAGGTTCGCGGCCGTTGCGGGTGCGTGCCTGCACTTCAAGCTCGTACCGGCCGGCGGGCAAGGCGCGGATGAACAGGTCGCGGTTGTCCCATTGGCTCCATTCGGGGGTGACGCCGTGCAGGAAATAGCGAAATTCAGCGCCGCTTTCCATGCTGACCATGGCGAAGCGAAGATCGAGGCTATGGCCGGCCGGAACCGATACCGATTGCGACTCGCTTTCGGTTGCCAGCGCCAGCGCGGTCTCGTTGGCCTGGCTACGCGCCCGCACGCTGTCGATACGCAGCGTGAGCGGCTGTGGCTCGGGCGCCGTCTCGCGCGGGTCGTACTGCAGTACGCCGGTCCAGGTGGCGATGCGCAGCACGCCGTCGCTGCCCACGCGCAGGTAGGTGTAGCCAGCCGCGACATCGGAGCCCGGATGGACCTGGCGCCACTCCTGGGCGTTGTTGGCGCGGTGCCACAGCTGGCGCGTGGTGTAGGCGTAGGCGCCTAGCGCCGTTTCCTGCACCGTCAGTTCGTGCGGGCGCTGCACCAGGCTCACCGGCGGGGCGTTATCGGCAACAAAGCGGTCTCCTTCCCGTCGAAAGCCCCGCTGGCCGCTTACGGCATGGATGCGGCCATCAAGCTGGTAGGCGTGGGTGCCGGACGCGGCATCCACCGCCAAGCCGCTGGCGTCGTCGAAGCTCTCACGCTCCAACACTTCGCCTGTTTCCAGGTCCACTCGCCAACGCTGCAGGGCACCGCGCGAATTGCCCATCCACAGCTCGCCGTCGGCGAACTCTTCCAGCCCCCAGACGCTGATGCCGTCGAGCGGGATGCGCGACACCAACTGCCAGCGGCCGGCGCGCTCGCGCACCAGCACCAATTCGGATTCGGTAATGCCCAGCACCAGGCCCGGCACGAACCGGGAGGCCTGCAGCGAAAACACACCGTGGCTGGGGTGGCGGAACAGGCTGCGCGGTTCGGCGCTGCCCGGATCCAGGGTGTCGAGACCTTCGCGGCGACCAATCAGCAGGCCCGCCGCGGTGGAATGCAGCGCGTTCACTTCGAGTTCGGCCCACGGCAGGCGCTGGCTCTTCAGGCCGCCGCCCGGTCCGGGCACCAGCCGGGACAGGCCGCGGGAGGACGCCAACCACAGGCTGCCGTCATGCCATTCGAAATCGGTGGGGCTGCCGGCCAGGCCCTGTGCCTCGCCCAGGAAGGACCACGGCGAGGGCAGGGAGAGCCGCACCAAGTCGCCTTCGGTGCCGGCCCACAGCCCACCTTCGCGATCGAGCGCCAGCGCCTGGACGCTGAAACCGCCCAGGGTCAGGGATTCGCGCAAGCTGTAGTCGGAGCCAACCCGGAACAACTCACCGTCCAAGGTCCCCACCGCAAAGCTGCCGTCATCAAGCGCCCGCACCACGTAACTGTTCGCGCCCGCGAGCAGCTTGCCCGCCTTGCCCGGCAGCCGGGTGATGCCCTTGGCGTCGGCGCGGAACAAGCCTCTGCGGCCCACCAACAGGCGCCACGTGCCGTGGTCCACCAGCCCCGCCAGGGCTTGGTCCTTGAACTTTTCGCCGCCGGGCTCAAGCGTGAATTTGCCGTCCTGGAAACGGCAGAAGCCGCGGCCCTGCACGCGCGCGTAAAGGCGGCCGTCGGCTACGCTGAAGCTGCGCACCTCCGCCGGCAGCGGCCACTGCTTGGCATCGCCGCGGCCGTAGGGGACGAAATGCAGCGCCTGCTCGGCGTGGAAGTAAACGCCCTCGTCGGTTGGCAACACGTCCCACACCACGCCCACGTGGCGCTTGGCCTCGCGCAGGCCCGCGCGCGTCAGCAGCTCTTCGTAGTGGTACTTGCCGTCGCTGTGGCGCGCTAGATGACCGAACGTGTCGTAGCCGCCGACATAGACCAGCCCATCCTTTCCGGTGGCGAGTGAGCGCGCCATGGAGCGGCCGGGCAGTTCGGTAAGCCGCCAGTCCAGGCCGTCATAGCGCAGCACGCCCTCTGCGTTACCCGCGAACATCGCGCCATCCACGCCCGTCGCCAAGGCCAGGGTGCCCGGCGGCGCTTGGGTGTCCTTGGCGCTGTAGTGCCGCATCAGCGGCATGCCGGCCACGGCGTCGGCCAGCGCGGGTGCCGACATCAGGCACGCTGCGGCCAACAGGCAGGCGCGGGTTAGGGAGCGGGGAAACATCCCGCAATTATCGCCCAAAGCGGCGCACGGCGAGCCGGGGTTTTCGCGCGCGCTCCCGGCGCGGTAGGCTGGCGGTATGACCATGCTCAGCGTCAACGTCAACAAAGTGGCCGTGCTGCGCAATTCGCGCGGCGGGGCCGAACCCAGCGTGCTGCACGCGGCCCAAGTGGCCATAGAGGCCGGCGCCGGCGGCATCACCGTGCATCCGCGCCCCGACCAGCGCCATATCCGCGGCGACGACGTGTTGGCCCTGGGCGGGCTGGTCCAGGGCCGTGTCGAGTACAACCTGGAGGGCAATCCTTTCGCGCCGCCACGCGAGGGCTACCCGGGTTTCCTCGCCCTCGTGGCCGCGGTGCGGCCCACCCAGGCCACCCTGGTGCCCGACGGCGACGGCCAGCTGACTTCCGACCATGGCTTCGACCTCGCCCGCGACGCGGAACGCCTGCGGCCGCTGGTGGCGCAGCTCAAAGCGCTCGGGGTTCGCGTTTCCCTGTTCATGGACGCCGGCGCGCCCGGCCTGGCGCAAGCCGCCGGCATGGGCGTGGACCGGATCGAGCTCTACACCGGCCCGTACGCGCAAGCCCACGCCGATGGCGATGCTTCGGCGGCGCTGGCCGCGTGCGCCGGCACGGCGCACGAAGCGCAGGCGCTCGGCCTGGGGGTGAATGCCGGCCACGACCTGAGCCAGGCCAACCTGGGCGAATTCCTGCGCGGCGTTCCAGGCGTGCTGGAAGTCTCCATCGGCCACGCGCTGTTCAGTGAAGCGCTGCACGCCGGACTGGTGCCCACCGTGCAGGCCTACCTGGCCGTCATCGCCGCGGTGCGTGCGCCGGGCTGAGGCTCAGTCGGCGATGCCCACGTGCGCCACGCCGGCGCGCCTGGCGGCCGCCTTTGAGACAAAAAAACGCCGCCCGGAGGCGGCGTTGCTGCAGGCTGCGGGAAGCGGAGCTCTAAGCGCCCGGTTCCACGAAGGCAATCTTGACCATGCCGGAGTTCTTGGCGCGCGAGAGCACCTTGGCCAGCATTTCGTACTGGGCATCCGGGTCCGTCTCGATCTCCAGGGTCGGCTGGATCGTGCGTTCGGCCTCGACCTCCAGCGACGACTGCAGCACCGACATCGGAATCGGGGAGTTGTTCCAGGTGACCGTGCCGCCGGCTTCGATCCGCAGACGGATAGGCTCCGGCGGATCCTTGGGCTGCGGCGGCGGGTTGGTGGTGCGCTGGGGCAGGTCCACCTGGATCTGGTAGGACAAGGCCGGCGCGGTGACCATGAAGATGATGAGCAGCACCAGCATCACGTCCACCAGGGGCGTGACGTTGATGTCGGCCATTGGGCCGCTGCCGGAGTTCGAGGCGAATGACATGCTGGATTCTCCTCAGCGCTCGGGGGTGGACACGAAGCCCACCTTGCGGATGCCGGCCAGGCGCACTTTCTTCACCACGTCGGCAATCACCGAGTACTTCGTGATGTTGTCGGCACGCACGTCCACCTGGGGCTGCGGCGTGCGCTGGGCGAGGACCGCCAAGCGCGCGTCGAGCATGTCGGGGGACACCGCCTCGTCGTTCCAGTAGACCTTGCCGGCCGCCGTGATGGCCAGCGTGATCGGCGGTTGGTCGATCTTTGGTTTCTCCGCCAGCGTGGCCTGGGGCAGGTCGACCTTGACCTTATGCGACATCAGCGGCGCGGTGATCATAAAGATGATCAGCAGCACCAGCATCACGTCCACGAGGGGCGTGACGTTGATGTCCGCCATGGGTCCACCGCTGGCGCTGTTACCTGAGAAGGACATGCGACTGCTCCTGGTTGCCGGACGACTTAGCGCTTGCCCGGCACGTCGCCGACGCGCGAGCCGGTGGCGAAGAAGTCGTGCAGGTCATGCGCGAAGGTGTCGAACTTGGCGTAGGTGTTGCGGTTGGCGCGGTTGAACGCGTTGTACGCAAGCACGGCCGGGATGGCCACGAACAGACCGAAGGCGGTCATGATCAGCGCCTCGCCCACCGGGCCGGCGACGGCGTCGATGGAGGCCTGGCCGGTGGCGCCGATGCGGATCAGGGCGCCGTAGATGCCCCAGACGGTGCCGAGCAGGCCGACGAAGGGCGCGGTGGCGCCGACGGTGGCCAGCCAGGTCATGCCGTTCTCGAGGCGGGCGCTTTCCCGGGTGACGGCCTGGCGCAGCGCGCGGTCGATGAACTCCGAGCGATTCAGGGCATCCACCAGGCGGCTGCCTTCATTGCGCTGGTGATGGGCGGCGGCCTGGGCACAGTCCAAGGCAATCTTGGAGAAGGGCTCGTTGGCCGGCTGCTCTTCCATGAAGCGGATGGCGTCCTGGGCGTTCGGGGTTTCCCAGAACGTGCGGACCACCGTGTCGGCGCGGTTGGAAACCACGGTGTTCTTGATGAAGTTCACGACCGTGTACCACCACGAGCCGAACGACATCACGACCAGCATCAGGAAGACTACCCAAGAGACCAGGTAGTCACCGGGCTTTGCCACCATTTCCTGGAAGAGGTGGGAGAAACCCATCTGGTTCAGGGCTTCGGCGTTGTTGGCAGCGCCGCCAACGGCGGCCGGCGCGGCGGCGGCGATGAGAAGGATGTCCTGCAGCATAAGAGTGCCTTTCTTTGTGTGGTTGACCGTTACGGGATTTGGATCTTGGCGTTACGGAGGAGTGAACTTCAC
>JANORD010000276.1:0-4324 GCA_031415095.1 Lysobacteraceae bacterium | reverse complement strand
CATCACGCCCCAGTAGCGGCCCGTGCCCGGGCGGCGTCGCGACCCGAGACCGAGCAGAGCCAGAGCTTCTAGACGATTCTTGGGCTCAAGCCAGCCTGAGCCCGGCAAACCGCGCCAGGAGTCGCGTGGCGCCCATGCCCGCGAGGACTTCAAGGATCGCGACGACGTCAACTGGCACAAGCACACCCTGTGCTGGGTGGACGACGCCGGCAAGACCGCCATCGACTACCGCCCGGTGCATATGTACACCCTTAGCAAAGACGTGGACGTGGTGCCGCTCAAGGCCCGCACCTACTGACCCCCTTCTCACAGTGGGAGGGACTTCAGTCCCGAAGCTTTTCGCAGACAAGGCATCGGGACTGAAGTCCCTCCTACAGTTGAAATCGCGCAGGACGTTACGACAATGGCTGAGTTCACCCTTCCGAAGAATTCCAAGGTCCAGGCCGGCAAGCACTTCCCGGCGCCTGGCGCCAAGAACGTGCGCACGTTCAAGATCTACCGCTGGAATCCCGACGACAGCGAAAACCCGCGCACCGACACCTACGACGTGGACCTCGACAGCTGCGGGCCGATGGTCCTGGACGCGCTGATCAAGATCAAGAACGAGATCGACCCCACGCTGACCTTCCGGCGCAGCTGCCGCGAGGGCATTTGCGGCTCGTGTGCGATGAACATCGACGGCACCAACACCCTGGCCTGCACCAAAGGCATCGACGAGTGCGGCAAGAAGGAAGTGCCGATCTACCCGCTGCCGCACATGCCGGTCATCAAGGACCTGGTGCCGGACCTGAGCCACTTCTACGCGCAGTACGCCTCCATCAAGCCCTGGCTGCGCACCCAGAGCCCGGCGCCGGCCAAGGAGCGCCTGCAGTCCAAGCCCGACCGCGCCAAGCTCGACGGACTTTACGAGTGCATCCTGTGCGCCTGCTGCTCCACCAGTTGCCCCAGCTACTGGTGGAACGGCGACCGCTACCTGGGCCCGGCCGTGCTGCTGCAGGCCTACCGCTGGATCGTGGATTCGCGCGACGAGGACACCGGGGCGCGGCTGGATGCGCTGGAGGATCCGTTCAAGCTCTACCGCTGCCACACCATCATGAATTGCACGCGCACCTGCCCCAAGGGCCTGAACCCGGCCAAGGCCATTGGTGAGATCAAGAAACTGATGATGCAGCGGCGCGGAGCCTGAGCACCTTGGCCGCCGCATCCGTCACCGTGCTTTTGCTGCCGCTGCTGGCCATGGTCGGCGTGACGCTGGCGGTGTGGCTGCGGCTCTACCAGCTGCGGCTGGACGAAATGAAGCGCCGGCGCATTGCCCCGCAGTCGCTCGCCGGTTCGGCCAACAAAGGGCTGCTGCTGGACACCCGCGCCAGCGACAACTTCAGCAACCTGTTCGAAGTGCCGGTGCTGTTCTATGCACTGGTGCTGGCCACCGCGGTAGCTGGCGTCGGCGACGCCCTGTTGCTTGGTTTGGCTTGGGCGTTCGTGGCGCTGCGCGCCGCGCACAGCGTCATCCAGTGCACCTACAACCGGGTGATGCATCGGTTCACCGCTTACGCGCTGGCCACGGTGGCGCTGTTCGTTTACACCGGCCGCTTGGCCTGGGTCCTGGCCGGGTGAGCGATGATCCCGAGCTGCGCCGCCTGCGCTGGCGCTGCCGGCGCGGTATGCGCGAACTCGACCAATTGATGCTGCGTTATCTCGACGGCCGCTGGGCGCAGGCGGACGAAGTAGAGCGGGGGCTTTTCGTACGCCTGCTCGACAGCGAGGACGATAAGTTGTGGCGGTGGTTCATGGGCCGTGAGCGCCCGGAGGATGCCGCGCTTGAATCGCTCGTGGTCCGAATCATCGATCTGCCGCATTGACTGGCAGCCCTCGCGGTGGCTGGTGGCCGCGCTGATCGCCCTGACGCTGCTGTCGGCGGCATCCATAGGCCTGTCCGACGCGTCCGCCGGCATGAAGTGGCTGGGTGCGTTGCTTGCGCTGGGGCACGGCCTGCGCCTGGCGCACCGCGAATGGCGGCGCCCCAGGCTGACCCTGGCCTGGGCCGGTGGCGCGGCGCCGGCAAGGATTTCCGTGGCTCGTGTGCCGGTGGAGCTGGCCCGGGTGCGGGTAGAGCAGCGTGGCACCATGGCGGTGCTTTGGGGTCACGACCGCGATGGTCGCTGCCACCGCCTGGTCTGGTGGCCTGATACCCTGCCGTCTGCCGAAAGGCGCCAGCTGCGGCTGGCCGCGCAAGTCAGCGCGCGTTACGACAAACCGCTGCCGCCAGTGGCAGCATAGGACCCCATGTTCCAGCCCCTTTCCCTCTCCATCGGCCTGCGCTACCTGCGCGCCAAGCGGCGCAACGGTTTCATCTCCTTCATTTCGATGGCGTCCATCCTGGGCATCATCATCGGTGTCATCGCGCTCATCACCACCATTTCGGTGATGAGCGGCTTCCAGCAGGAGCTGCGCGACCGCATCCTGGGCATGGTGGCCCACGCCACCGTGTCGGGCATCGACGGGCCGCTGCAGGACTGGCCGCGCGCCATCGCCTTGGCCAACGAAGACCCGCGCGTACTCGGCGC
This sequence comes from Lysobacteraceae bacterium, assembly GCA_031415095.1. Classification (GTDB taxonomy): domain Bacteria; phylum Pseudomonadota; class Gammaproteobacteria; order Xanthomonadales; family Xanthomonadaceae; genus Arenimonas. The sequence goes on along the minus strand of JANORD010000276.1, from coordinate 1,757 downwards.
GGCGCCCTACACCGAGACCGAATCGCTGCTGCAGGGTCAGCAGCGCCGCGGCGCAATCCTTCGCGGCGTGCTTCCCGAGCAGGAGCCCAAGGTCTCCGAGATCGCCGACAAGATGCGCCAAGGTGCACTCACCGACCTCAAGCCCGGTGAGTTCAACATCATCCTGGGCAAAGAGCTGGCGATCCTGCTGGGCGTGGGCGTGGGTGATCCGGTGAACGTGTTCATCTCCGAGGCCACCGTGACGCCGCTGGGCGCACTGCCGCGCGCCAAGCGCTTCACTGTGGTCGGCATCTTCGAAGCCGGCGCGCAGGAGTACGACCTGGGCCTGGCCTTGGTGCATCTGTCCGATGCCCAGCGGCTGGGCCGGATGGGCGAGGGCATCACCGGCGTGCGGCTGAAGCTGGTGGACCTTTGGGATGCGTGGCCGGTGGCGCGCGACTTGTCCGAGCGGATGGAGGGCTATTACCGCGTGCGCGACTGGAGCCGGGACAACGCCAATTTCTTCCGGGCGCTCAAGATGGAAAAGACGGTGATGTTCATCCTGCTTTCGCTGGTGATCGCCATCGCCGCGTTCAACCTGGTGTCGTCGCTGGTGATGCTGGTGCAGGACAAGCAGTCCGACATCGCCATCCTGCGCACGCTGGGGATGTCGCCCGGCGGGGTGATGCGGGTGTTCGTGGTGCAGGGGCTGGTGATCGGCGTCGTCGGCATCGCCGTGGGCGTCGCCGGCGGGGTGCTGCTGGCCAGCAACCTGTCGCATGTGGTGGCGTTCGTGGAGAAGCTGGTGGGCGCCGAGCTGATGCCCTCCGACGTCTACTACATCAGCGGCGTGCCTACGGTGGTCATTCCCAGCGATGTCGCCATGGTGGCCGTGGTCGCGTTCGTGCTGTGTCTGTTGGCCACGATCTATCCCGCTTGGCGCGCCTCGCGCACCGATCCGGCCACGGCGCTGCGCTATGAGTGAGCCCGCCGCCATGGACGATGTCATCCGCTGCGAGCGCCTGGGCAAGACCTACGAAGAGGGCGACCTGCGCACGCCGGTTTTCGACGGGCTGGAGCTGTCGGTGCGCCCGGGCGAAACCGTGGCCATCGTCGGCGCGTCCGGCGCCGGCAAGAGCACCCTGCTGCACCTGCTGGGCGGCCTTGACCGGGCCACGTCGGGCGAGGTGTACGTGGCCGGGCAGCGCATGTCCGGGCTGGGCGAACAGGCGCGCGGCGAACTGCGCAACCGGGCGCTGGGCTTCGTCTACCAGTTCCACCACCTGCTGCCGGAATTCACTGCGCTGGAAAACGTAATGATGCCGCTGCTCATCAGGGGCGGCCCGGTCGCGGCAGCGCGCGCCCCCGCGCTGGCGCTGCTGGAGCGCGTGGGCCTCGGCCATCGCCTGGGCCACAAGCCTGGCGAACTGTCAGGTGGTGAACGCCAGCGCGCTGCGGTGGCTCGCGCGCTGGTCACGCGTCCGGCCTGCGTGCTGGGTGACGAACCGACCGGCAACCTCGATGAAAAAACGGCGGCGTCAGTGTTCGACCTGCTGCTCGAACTCAATCGCGAAATCGGCACGGCGCTGGTCATGGTGACCCATGATCGCCGCCTCGCGCGCAAGCTCGACCGCACCCTGGAACTGACCCAAGGAAAATTGCAGACGCTCGGCCCGAACGACTAGCCCGATGAACTGGCGAACGCCGCTCCCGCCCCTCGCAATGACGGTGGCGGTGGCGGTACTCGCCGGGGTGTCGGTCGTGCAGGTCTTTCCGTG
>JANORD010000275.1:0-3065 GCA_031415095.1 Lysobacteraceae bacterium | reverse complement strand
CAGCGGTCGGCGATGGCCTCGAGCTCGGACGGGGTGCACAGGTCGTCCAGGAACGCCCGCAGCTCGCCGGTGGATTTTAGGCTGCGCAGCGCCTCCAGCAGGCTTTCCAGGCCAGGGCTGTCGGGTTTGGCGGCGGGGTCGCGGCGTTTCATTGCGCTAATGTAATAGCGTACTGTTACAAAAGCAAGCCCTGCGGTTGGTTATGTTCTGCAGCCCCGCTTACAGTGCGGCATAGGGGGAACACACCGGCCATGCGACCACTCTTCGCGCTACTGGGGCTTTGCTGGGCACTGGCCGGGACACCGGCCTGGGGCGCTGGCGTGCCCGCGCTAGATGCCGGCCGCGACTCGCTGCAGCTGACGCCTCACTTGACCGTGGCCATAGACGCGGACGGCAAAGCCGATGCCGCCGCCATGTTTGCCCGCCAAGCCCGCGGCCAGTTCACCCCGCTGCCGGGCAACCGTGCCGCGTTCGGCTTCACCCAGGGCGCGCACTGGTTCCATGCCTCGCTGCTCAACCAGGCCCACCCCGAGCAGCGCTGGCTGCTGGTGCTGCACTACCCGCTGCTCGACAACGTCGACATTTACCTGCGCTATCCCGATGGCCGCATCGAGCACACGGCCTCCGGCGACACCCTGCCCTTCAGCGCACGCAGCATCCGCTACCGCCATCCCAACGTCTGGGTGGACCTGCCCCGGCACACCGAAGTCGAGCTGCTGGTGCGGGTGAGCAGCCGCAGCTCCATGCAGGTGCCGCTGGCGCTGTACACGCCCAAGGCGTTCGCCGAACTCGAACGTGACTCGCAGTTCGGGATCGGACTGTTCTACGGCATCCTGCTGGCGCTGTTTTGCTACAACCTGGTGCTCTGGCTGTCGCTGCGCGATGCCAGCCACTTCTGGTACATGTTCCATGTCAGCGCGTTTGGCCTGGTCATGTTCTGCCTCAACGGGTTGGCGTTTGAATACCTGTGGCCGAACTCGCCCTGGTGGGCCAACCAGGCCATCCCGGTCTCCATGGCGCTATCGCAGATCGCCATGCACCAGTTTTGCCGAGTGTTCCTGGAGCTCAAGCAGCGCCAGCCTACGGCTGACAAGATCGCGTTGGGCATCATTGGCTTCTTCGTGGTGATGGGTCTGCTGTCGTTCGTGGTGGACTACCGCAGCGCGGTGCGGCCGATGACGCTGGCGGTATTCCCCGGAGCCGCCTTCATCCTCTACCTGGCCATCACCTCCATCCGCCAGGGCTACGCGCCGGCCAAGGTGTTCCTGCTGGCCTGGGCCTTCCTGCTGGTAGGCACGGCGCTGTATGCGTCGGTGTCCGTGGGCCTGCTGAACAAGAATTTCCTCACCGAGTACGGCATCCAGATTGGCTCGGCGCTGGAGATGATCCTGCTGTCGTTCGCGCTGGCGTATCGCTACGCCAAGCTGCGCGGCGAGAACGAGCGACTGGTGCGCGAGCAGAACGACCAGCTGGAGCGCCACGTCGCGCGCCGCACGTCGGAGCTGAGCACGGCGCTGGAGCAGCTGGCCGATGCCAACCAGCGGCTGCGCGACTCCAGCCGACGCGACGCGTTGACCGGGCTGTTCAATCGCCGGCATTTCCGCGAGTTATTCGAACACCAAATCCACCGCGCCAACGAGCACCGGCAGCCGCTGGGCGTGCTGATGATCGACATGGACCACTTCAAGGGCATCAACGACAGCCATGGCCACCTGGCCGGCGATGAGTGCCTGCGCTGGCTGGGCGCCTGCCTGCACGACGCGCTGGTGGAGCACGGTGCGCTGATTGCGCGCTTTGGCGGCGAAGAGTTTGCCGTGGTGCTGCCGGACATGAACGGCGAGCGACTGCTGGAAGTAGCCGAACACCTGCGCCAGAAGATTTGCAGCGCGCCGGTGCGCTATGCCGGCAACAACATCCAGCTCAGCGCCAGCATCGGTGCGTTCGTGCTGCGCCCGGGCTCTGGCATCGGCATAGACGAGGCGCTGGTGCAGGCCGACGACGCGCTGTATGCCGCCAAGGACCGCGGCCGCAACTGCGTGCATGCCGCCGACGGGCTCACGTCGAACTGAAATTCAGCCCAGCGCGGCCCGTGCGGCCGACAGCAGGCGGCCCTCGTCCACCAGCCGTACGGCGGTGGCCACGTCGCCGTCCATGGCGCGGTCGCGCCCCATGAACGCAATGGATTCACGCAGCGCGGCCCAGGCGGCCTGCACCGCGACGCCAGGCTGGAACTCCTCGGAGGCCGCCAACTCAGCGCGCAGGCCTTCCACTTCCGCCATGAACGCAGCGCGATCCGGGTGGCCGGGCAGCGGCGCGCCCTGCACCTTCTCGGCCAGGGCCTGCACATTACCGCTGCGCGCCAGCTCGCGTGCGGCGTTGATCATGTCGCGGCGGTAGTCCAGCGCCTGACCGGCGGTGTAGATCTCCAGCGCCAGCACGTGGGCCAGGTCGTCGGTCATTTCCAGCACGTGCCGGCCTTCGTTGGCGCCCATCGACACGTGGTCTTCGGCGTTTGCGCTGGTGGGGATGGAATACACCGAGGCCGGATGCGCGCGGCTGGCGAGGTCGTTCACCAGCGCGGCGGCGGTGTACTGCACGATCATGAAGCCGCTTTCAGTGCCGTCCTCGTTGCCAATCAGGAACGGCGGCAGGCCGTCGTTGGTGGCCGGGTCCACCAGCTTGTTCAAGCGCCGCTCGGAAATGGACGCCAGCACCGGGATGGCCGCCTTCAGGTAGCTCATGGCCAGCGCCAGCGGCATGCCGTGGAAGTGGCCGGCGGAGACCACCTGGTCCTCGATCTCGATCCGGCGCCCATCGGCGCGGACTTCATCCAGATCGGGAAACAGCAGCGGGTTGTCGGTGACGGCGTTGAGCTCGATGTCGAGCACGCGCTTGGCCTGCTCCAGCGCGTCGCGCACCGCGCCGTGAACTTGCGGGATGCAGCGCAGCGAGTAGCTGTCTTGGGGCTGGTGCTTCTTGCCGCCGCGGAAGGGCCGGAAGCGCTGGTAAAAGCGCTCACGGCCATGGCGCTGGTTCAAGGGCACCCAGTCCCAGCCGATGTCGAA
>JANORD010000274.1:0-4028 GCA_031415095.1 Lysobacteraceae bacterium | reverse complement strand
GCCACCACCGCCACGATATGCGGCGGCGAAAACCCGAGCCAGGCCAGCGGCAGCCAGAACACCCACATGCCCGAAACCGGGTACGTAAGGCTCTGTCGGAACGCGGTGGAGAAATTGAGCCGCTCCGAGGAGTGGTGCACCACGTGCGAGGCCCACATCCAACGCACGCGGTGATGCGCGCGGTGGAAGAAGTAGTAAAAGAAATCCTGGGCCACGAACAGCAGCGCGATAGTCCACCAAGTCGTGGGAATGTCGAACACGCGGTACTGGTACACCCACCAGTAAATCCCGATCACCGCCAGCCAGGCCAGCGCGTCCGCCGCCTGGTGCATCAGCGCCAGCGCGGCATTGCCCAGGGTGTCGCGCAGGCTGTAGATGGCCGGGTTGCGCCGCCGGAAGTACCAGGCCTCCCAGCCGATCACGCCTAGGAACACCGGCGCCATCGCCAGCAGGATCCACTCGCCCATCAGGCCGCTGGCGCCAGCGTGCGCGCCATGTTCTTCAGGCAGCGGTGCATCGCGCGGGCCATGAACAACCGCAGCACCAGCGCCACGATCGGCCACAGCCAGGGCCGGGTGAGTTCGAAGGAGTAGTCCCAGAACACGCGCGAGCCCGACTCGTGCGCGCTGAACAACCAGGTAGCCTCGCCGCGGCGCACGCCCCAGCCAAACGGCGGGTGGAACCCGGTCAGCGTGTAGGCATGCAGCACCGGCGGGTCGTGGGCGGTGATGGTTTCCAGCAGCACCACGCCGTCGGCGTTGTGGATGCTGCGGGTGGTGCCTACCGCCAGCGGGCCGTGCAGCAGGATGCCGCGCACGGCGGGGATGGGGCCGAAACCGGAGAAAAAAGCCGGGAATCGGTCCGGATCCACCGCCATTTCGAAGGCCACTTCAGGCCGGCAGGGCAAGGTGCGTTCGGCGCGGCAGGTGGCGTGCATGCGGCGATTCTCGCCAGTGGCGGGGCAGGTGTCTAGCGCGGCTGGCGTTCGCGCACCAGGCTGTCCACCACGCCCGGGTCCGCGAGCGTGGAGATGTCGCCCAGCGCCTCGTGCGCCACGCCCTCGGGCCCGACTTCGGCGATCTTGCGCAGGATGCGCCGCATGATCTTGCCACTGCGGGTCTTGGGCAGGCCCGGCGCCCACTGCAGCCAGTCGGGCGTGGCGATGGCGCCGATGTCGTGGCGCACGTGCGCCACCAGCTCCCTGCGCAGCGCTTCGGTGGGCTCGATGCCGGCCCTCAGCGTCACGTAGGCATAGATGCCCTGGCCCTTGATGTCGTGCGGCGCGCCCACCACCGCGGCCTCGGCCACCGCCGGGTGGCCCACCAGTGCGCTCTCCACTTCCGCCGTACCCAGGCGGTGGCCCGAGACGTTAATGACGTCGTCCACGCGGCCGGTGATCCAGTAGTAGCCATCGGCATCCCGCCGGCAGCCGTCGCCGGTGAAGTACATGCCCGGGTAGGCGCTGAAGTAGGTTTCGATGTAACGCCGGTGGTCGCCATACACGGTACGCATCTGGCCCGGCCAGGAATCGAGCAGCACCAGGTTGCCTTCGGCGGCGCCTTCCAGCACCTCGCCCTGGGCATCCACCAGCGCCGGACGCACGCCGAAGAACGGCAGCGTCGCCGAACCCGGCTTGGTCGGCACGGCGCCCGGCAGCGGCGAGATCAGGATGCCGCCGGTTTCGGTCTGCCACCAGGTGTCCACGATGGGGCAGCGGCCCTCGCCCACCACGCGGTGGTACCACTCCCAGGCCTCGGGATTGATGGGTTCGCCCACCGTGCCCAGCAGCCTCAGGCTGGCGCGCGAACTGCGCTGCACCGGCGCATCACCTTCGCGCATCAGCGCGCGGATGGCGGTGGGCGCGGTGTAGAAAATGGTGACCTGGTGCTTGTCCACCGCCTGCCAGAAGCGTCCGAAATCCGGATAGCTGGGCACGCCTTCGAACATGACGGTGGTGGCGCCATTCGCCAGCGGCCCGTACACCACGTAGCTGTGGCCGGTGACCCAGCCCACGTCGGCGGTGCACCAGAACACGTCATCTTGCTTGAGGTCGAACACGCACTCGTGCGTGTAGCTGGCCCAGGTGAGGTAGCCGCCGGTGGTGTGCATCACGCCCTTGGGCTGGCCGGTGCTGCCCGAGGTGTAGAGGATGAACAGCGGGTCTTCGGCGTCCATCGCTTGGGCCGCATGCGTTGCTGGCTGCGAATCCACCACGGCGTCGTACCAGCGGTCGCGCGGCATCTGCATGGGCACGCCGGCGGCGGTGTGGCGCACCACCAGCACGGTTTCCACTGAACTGGTGCCCGGCTTTCGCAAGGCTTCGTCCACGTTGGCCTTGAGTGGAATGGCCTTACCGCCGCGCAGTCCTTCATTGGCGGTGATCACCAGCTTGCTGGCGCAGTCGGCGATGCGGTTGGCAATGGACTCCGCCGAGAAGCCGCCGAACACCACCGAGTGAATGGCGCCGATGCGCGCGCAGGCCAGCATGGCCACCGCGGCTTCCGGAATCATCGGCAGGTAAATGGTGATGCGGTCGCCCTTCACCACGCCCAGCGCGGTAAGCGCATTGGCCAGCCGGCAGACCATGGCGTGCAGTTCGCGGTAGCTGATACGGCGCGACGGCGTGGCCGGATCGTCGGCCTCCCAGACGATGGCGGTCTTGTCGCCGCGCTCGGCCAGGTGGCGGTCCAGGCAGTTCACGCTGGCGTTGAGCTGGCCGTCGGCGTACCAGCGCACGTGGAAGTCTTCGGCGTGGAAGCTGGCGTCCTTCACCTGGGTGTAGGGCCGCGACCAGTCCAGGCGCTGGCCCACCTGGCCCCAGAACGCGTCGGGGTCGCGCAGGGATTCGGCGTAGAGCCGCGCGTAATCGGCCGGCTTGATCGCCGCGGACTGTTCGAAAGCAGCGGGGATGGGATGGATGCGGTCTGCCATGGACGGTCCTGACTTAGACTATTCGACAAATCTACTCTTTCGAGAGCCTCCGCATGGACACCCCGCCCGACTCGGTCGCCATAAACTGCTCGGCCTGCGCCGACTGGAACCGGGAACGCGCGCCATTCCGGCTGCACGGCAGCAGCTATTACGTGGGCGTGGAGGGCCTGAGCGTGGTGGCGATCGACACCGGGGCCGGCCTGGTCCTGATCGACGCCGGGCTGCCGCAGTCGGTGCCAGTGATCGAGCGCAACCTGGCGACGCTGGGCTTTTCGCTGGGCGACGTGCGCTACGTGCTGAACTCGCATGCGCACTTCGACCACGCCGGCGGCATCGCCGCCATCGCGCGCCGCACCGGGGCCACGGTGGTGGCCAGCGCGCTCGGTGCCAAGGCGCTGCAGTCTGGCGCGGCGCTGCCCGAGGACCCGCAGCACGGCTACGGCGACGCGATGGATTTCCCGCCGGTCGCCGCGCCGGTGAAGGTGCTGGGCGACGGCGAAACGCTGACGCTGGGCACGGTGACCCTGCGGATGATCGCCACGCCGGGGCATACGCCGGGTGGCTCGAGCTGGACCTGGCGCAGCTGCGAGGCCGACGACTGCCGGCAGCTGGTGTTCGCCGACAGCCTGAACCCGGTCTCGGCGCCGGATTTCTGCTACGGCGCCGAAGCCGGCGCGCGCATGCGCGAGTTCCGCGCCAGCGTGGACCAGGTGGCGGCGCTGGATTGCGACCTGATGGTCTCGGCGCATCCGTCGCAATCGCAGCTGTTCGAGCGCGAGGCGGCGGGGCAGCTGCTGCAGCCAGGCGGCTGCGCGGCCTACGCGCGCGATGCCGACGGGCGCCTCGACGCCCGGCTTCGGGAAGAGGCCACGGGCACGCCCTAGCCGGGCACGGCCGTCACCAGTCGGTGGGCCGGTAATCCTTGAGGAACTGGCCCCACACGTGCTGCCCGGTGTTGAAGCCGTCGATGATCGGATCGACGATGCGGGCGGCGCCGTCAACGATGTCCAGCGGCGGGTGGAAGCGCTCTTCCAGGGTCTTGCGCGCCGCGATCTCCACCGGGTCTTCGTCGGTGATCCAGCCGGTGTCCACGGCGT
>JANORD010000273.1:0-3989 GCA_031415095.1 Lysobacteraceae bacterium | reverse complement strand
GGGGCCGGTGATTTCCTCGGGGCCATTGGCCAGCGAGAGCGCGACGTGTCCAGGAGGCTGTTCGCCGCCGACCCCGATCCCTTCGTCAGCAGCCCTAGCCGAACTCCTCATCCAAGTAGCGCTCGATCTCGCGCTCGATCGGACCCTTGATCGCCATCAGCAGGAAACCCAGCTTGGCCGTTACATGCACGTCCTTGCGGGTGACGGCGATGTTGCCGTCAACCCCGCCGCGGGAGAACTCCATGTTGTTGCCGTTCCAGCCGTACTCCACGTCGAACTTCTCGGCGATATGTTCGGCCACCCGTTCGATGGCCGAACGGGCTTCCTTCAGCGGCCGTTTGTGCGTGCGGCGAATATCGATGTTGGACATGTGGCCCTCCCCAGACGGCCTATTCTGCGTTGAATTGCCGTATCCACCAAGAGTGTGCGGGCTATTGCCCGTGCTAGATTCCGCGCCGGAGGATCCTGATGCAGCTGACGTTCCCCAATGGTGAACACGCCAATGTGGCCCTGCAGGGCGAAGTGACCGTGGGCAGCCGCGCGGGCAGCAGCGTCTGCCTGGCCGGCTTGGGCTTGGCCCAGCACCACGCCAGCTTCCTGCGTGACCGGCGCGGCCTATGGCTGCGGGTGCCGGCTGGCGCCCCAGGCGTCCATCTCAATGCCCGCCCGGTGCAGCGACTGGCCCAACTTCGCCCCGGTGATCTGGTTTGCTTGGACAAGCTGCGGCTGGTGGTCCGGGGCGAGGACGAGCCCGAGATTGATCGCCGCATCCCGCCCAGCCCGCCCGCCGCCATGAACGAGGCCCAGCGGGTTTCCGCGGCACGGGTGGTGCTGCGCGGGCTGTCGGGCCAGCACTTCGGCCGCAGCTACACCCTCACCGAGCCGCGCCTGTTTGGCCGGTCGGGGTCTGCCGACGTTCGGCTTGAAGACGCCGGCGTGGCCGAACGCCACGCCATGTTGGAACTGCACGGCGACCGCGTGGTGCTGCGGGCCTTGGGCAACGACACCAGCACGGTGAACGGTGTCACGGTGCGTGACGCGGTGCTGTCGCCCGGCGACCAGTTGGCCATTGACCAGCATCGTTTTGTGCTGGAGGCGCCCGGGCTGCCGCCCCGTGGGCACCTGGGCGGTCCGAAGCCTGCGGCCAATCCCCACACGCAAACCCTGAGCGCCGTTCGCGTGCCGGTGGCCAACGACCCGGCGCCCGCGCCGTATTTGCCGAGTGTGCCTGCTCCGGCCCGGGACCCGGGCGCGCTGTGGTGGCTGATAGCCGCCGCCACCGTGCTGGCGGCGGCCATGACCGCGCTGCTGGTCTACGCGCCGCGCGCGGGCGGCTGAACCGCGCTCCGGCGCAGCCGCCAAAAAAGCCTCAATCCCAGCAGCACGGCCAGGATGGCCGCGTACACCAAGGGTTCGCGCAGGTCCGACTTCACCAGCCAGATAAAATGCAGCACGCCCAGCGCCGCTGCCGCGTACACCGCCCGATGCAGCTGGCCCCAGCGCCGCCCCAGCCAGCGCATGGCGCGGCGGGTGGAAGTGAGCGCCAGCGGCACCAGCAGTAGCCACGCCGCGAAGCCCACCGTGATGTAGGGCCGTTTGACGATATCCGCGAAAATTTGCTGCCAATAGGCGCCCAGATCGAGCGCCAGATACGTAGTCAGGTGCAGGCAGCCATAAAAGAACGCATACAGGCCGACCAGCCGCCGGAAGCGCAGTGGCCAAGCCTGGCCCAGCAGCCGCCGCAACGGCGTCATGGCCAGGCCCAGCAGCAACAGCCGCAGCGTCCAGTCGCCGGTGGCGTGGGTGATTGCGGCTACCGGGTCGGCGCCCAGGCTGTCGTTTCGGGCGCCTTGCACCAGCAGCAGCAGCGGCACCAGCGCCAGCGCGTGCGCCGCCGCCTTGATTCCCGTCCAGCGCCAGTCAATGGGTTTGCCGCTCAAAACCACCGGCTGAGGTCCATACCCGAATACATGTCCGCCACCTGCTTGCCGTAGCCATTGAAGGGCAGGGTGGCGATGCGCTTGGCAAACAGCTTGCTCGCCGTGCCTGCGATGCGGCGTTCGCTGGCCTGGCTCCAGCGCGGGTGGTCCACGGCCGGGTTCACGTTGGAGTAGAAGCCGTATTCCGAGGGCTGTGACTGGTTCCAGCTGGTCACCGGCATCTGTTCGGTGAAATCAATGCGGACGATGGACTTGATGCTTTTGAAGCCGTATTTCCAAGGCACCACCAAGCGCAGCGGTGCGCCGTTCTGGTTGGGCAGGGCTTTGCCGTACATGCCGGTGGCCAGCAGCGACAGCGGGTTCATCGCCTCGTCCATGCGCAAGCCTTCCCGGTAGGGCCATTCCAGCGCGGGATAGCGGATGCCGGGCATTTGCTCCGGGTCGGCCAGGGTGGTGAACGCCACGTACTTGGCGCGCGAGTTGGGCTTGAAGCGGCGCAGAACATCCGCCAAGGCCACGCCCTGCCAGGGGATCACCATGGACCAGCCCTCGACGCAGCGCAGGCGATAAATGCGGTCTTGCACGGCGTGGGGCTTCAGGAAATCCTCCAGCGTGAACGTGCCGGTCACACCGGCTTCGCCACCCACCACCACCGACCATGGCGTGGTGCGCAGGGTGTGTGCGTTCGCTGCGGGATCGACCTTGCTGGTGCCGAATTCATAGAAATTGTTGTAGCTGGCGGCGTCCTCGAACCGGGTCAGTTCGTCGGCGGTGCGAAAGCCATCGGCGGTATCGGCCGCGGGCGATGCGGCCACGGCGGCTTCCGAGTCCTCGGCGCCGGCGCAGCCGGCCAGCGCCAGCAGCGGGCTGGCCAAGCCCAGGCCCATCAGCTGCCTTCGGGCCCGATAAACCGGCTCTGGCGTGATCTCGGAAGCGGGGATGTCCTGCGCGGTGGGATCGGTCACGGTCTGGCTCCTGGGACGCCCGGTTTGGGCAGGTGGGGTGGCTATACTCAAAGACCAAGAGGGAGCTACCGGGGAAAAGGATGCGCCTGGTCGACAGCTTCGAGACGTCGCATAGTTTGGTCGCGGTGCTGCGCGCCAGCGACGGCGTCATCGTGGGCGTTAACGCTGCTTTCGAGCGTAGCACCGGCTACCGTCGTGACCAGGTGATCGGCCGGCTCCCCGGGGAAATAGGCCTTTGGCCGGAGCCGGAAATCCGCGCACGGCTGTGGAGCATCCTGCGCGCCGAAGGCCGGGTGGAGCGGCTGGCCCTGCACATCGCCTGCGCCGACGGCCGCCATTTGCCCGGCGAACTCAGCGTCGAGATTGCCAGCCAGGACGGCGAGCCGGCGATCTTCTGCCTGCTGCACCTGCTGCCCGAAGGCACGGCGGTGGAGCCGCCCGGACCCGACCATGCCCTCTATCGCTCGCTTTACCTGGCGGCGTCGGAAGGCATCTACCGCCGGCTGCCGCAGGGCGGCTACCTGGACGTGAACCCGGCCATGGCCCGGATATTGGGATACGACAGCCCGCAGCAGCTGCTGGCTGAACTCAGCCGGGATGCGGCGGTTTACTACCTGGACAGCGCGAACGCCGCGCAGACGCACGCGCGGCTGCTGTTGGGCGCGCGCCTTGAGCGTGAGCGGGCGCAGGTGTATCGCCGCGATGGCCGGGTGATCTGGATCAGCGAAAACGCTCGCGCCATCCAGGACGCCCAGGGCAAGGTCTTGTTCGTCGAAGGTTCACTGGTGGATATCACCGCCCAAGTGGAGGCCGAGCAGGCCTTGAGGCAATCGCAGGCGCTGTACCAGGTGCTTGTGGAAAACAGCCGCGATGGCGTCTTTCTTATCCAGCGCGGCCAGATCGTTTTTGCCAACGAGGCTATGTCATCCATCTTGGGCTATGAGGACGGCGCGATCACCGGGATGCAGTACATGGACCTGGTGGATCCGGAAGACCGTCGCGAGCAGGGCAACCGCCGCGCGGAGCGCGAATCGGGCTCCCGCGACCCCCAGGTCTATGAAATCCACCTGCGCTGCCAGGATGG
>JANORD010000272.1:0-2224 GCA_031415095.1 Lysobacteraceae bacterium | reverse complement strand
TCCGAGCATGACGCCGGCGGAACAGGTCGACGTCGAACGCCAGGCCGACATCGAGATGGCGACGCGGATGACCAAGCTCGCCGAGAGTTTCTACACCGGCCTGGGCATGCCGGCGCTGCCGGAGTCGTTCTACACCGACTCGATGCTGGTGCAGCCGCGCGACCGCGACGTGGTTTGCCACGCCAGCGCCTGGCCGATGAACACCGACGGCGACGTGCGCATCAAGATGTGCATCAAGCCCAACGAGGAAGAGCTCACCACCATTTATCACGAGCTCGGCCACATCTATTACTACCTGGGCTACAAGGCGCAGCCGCCGGTATTCCAGGGCGGCGCGCACGACGGCTTCCACGAGGCCATCGGCGACACCATCGTGCTGTCCATGACCCCGGACTACCTGGCCTCCATCGGCCTGGTGGACAAGCCGGCGGTCAGCGACGAAGCGGTGATCAATTCGCAGATGCGGATGGCGCTGGCAAAGGTCGCCTTCCTGCCCTTTGGCCTGATGATCGACCGCTGGCGCTGGGGCGTGTTCGACGGCTCGATCGCGCCGGAGAACTACAACGCCGCCTGGTGGCAGCTGAAAGCCAAGTACCAGGGCGTGGCGCCGTCCAGCCCGCGCGGCGAGGAGTTCTTCGACGCCGGCGCCAAGTACCACGTGCCCGGCAACACGCCCTACACGCGCTATTTCCTCTCGCACATCCTGCAGTTCCAGTTCTACAAGTCGCTGTGCGAAGCGTCTGGCCACGAGGGTCCGCTTTACACCTGCAACTTCGCCAACAACCCCGAGGCCGGCAAGCGCTACTGGGCGATGATGGAGCACGGTGCCAGCCAGCCGTGGCAGCTCACGCTGAAGGAGCTGACCGGCGGCGAAAAAATGGACGGCTCGGCGGTGCTGGAGTACTTCGCGCCGCTGCAGGCCTGGCTGGTGCAGCAGAACCAGGGCAAGACCTGCGGCTGGGCGCCAGCCAAACCCTGACACTTCGGTGGACACCGTGCAGATCCAGCGCGCAACCAGCCACGAGCTTGCCGAGCTCGTGCCTTTGTTCGCTGGCTATCTGCGCTTCTACCAACGGCCGGCGGACGAGGCGCGCATCGCCGCGTTCCTGGGTGAGCGCCTGCGCGGTGCGCAGTCGGTGGTTTTCCTGGCCTACCAGGCCGAGCGCGCGGTCGGCTTCGTGCAGCTTTATCCCGCCTTTGCCAGCCTGGCCCTGGCGCCCAGTTGGATCCTCAACGACCTGTTCGTGGCGCCGCAGGCCCGGGGCGCCGGCGTCGGACGGGCGCTGATGGAGGCGGCGCGGGGGCTGGGCAGTGACACCGGCGCGGCCGAGCTTTGCCTGCAGACCGCTCGCGACAACCTGGACGCACAGCGCCTTTACGAAAGCTTGGGCTATCGACATGACGACGAGTTCCTGACCTACAGCCTGGATTTGCGCAGGGCCTGAGCCGGGGCTTTCCCGCACCGCGGCCTCGGGCAATACTGGCGGACATCTCCCGCTTGGCCAGCCGCATGAACCCGCGCCTTCCTGATTTGCTCGCCCCGCAGTCGCCGGCCCTGGCCCGCTCGCTGGATGCGTCGTTCTATGTGGACGAGTCGATGCCGGCGCGGGACCGCGAGGCCGTGTTCGCCCGCAGCTGGCAGCTGGTGGGGCACGTCACCGCACTGGCCGACGCCGGCGACCATTTGGTAACCGATATCGCCGGGCTGCCAGTGGTGGTGCTGCGCGATACGCAAGGCCAGCTGCGCGCCTTCCACAACGTCTGCCGCCACCGCGCCGGGCCGCTGGCCACCTGCGATGGCAAGGGCGCCAAGGTGCTGCGCTGCAAATACCACGGCTGGACCTACGGCCTGGACGGCGTGCTGCGCAGCGCGCCGGAAATGCAGACGGCCGAGGACTTCGACCCGGCGCAGGTGCGGCTGCCCGAGCTGCGCGTGGACACGTGGCAGGGGCTGGTGTTCGTGGCGGGAGAGGGCGCGGTGCCCTTCGCCGAGTTCAGCCACGGGCTGGACGGTCCGCTGCGGGCGCTGACGCCGGCGGGGTATGTCTTCAACAAGCGTTTCCGCTACGAGGTGGCCTGCAACTGGAAGGTTTACTGCGACAACTACCTGGAGGGCTACCACGTGCCGCATATCCATCCGGGCCTGAACAGCCTGCTGGACTACCGGCAATACGTCACCGAGGCCGGTGACTGGTTCTCTTACCAATACAGCCCGCTGGAGAGC
>JANORD010000271.1:0-3783 GCA_031415095.1 Lysobacteraceae bacterium | reverse complement strand
CCGCCACCCGCCGCACCCCCGGCCACGTGGTGGGCGACGGCGTGCACAGCATTTCCCAGCTGGTGGACATCGTGAACCAGGACCCGCGCCGCGGCATCGGCCACGCCAAGGTGCTCACGCGCCTGGATCTCGATGCCCAGGCCGCGATGATGCTCGGCCGGGTGGGCCTCACCGCCGATTCGGTGCCCGAGGCCGGGCTGGCCGTGTACCTGCGCTCCACCGCCAACCTTTCCACCGGCGGCACCGCCACCGACGTCACCGACATCATCCATCCCGACAACCGCGACATGGCCGTGCGCGCCATCCGCGCCATCGGCCTGGACGTGGGCGGCGTGGATTTCCTGTCCACCAACATCGCCGAAAGCTACCGCAGCATCGGCGGCGGCATCTGCGAGGTGAACGCCGCGCCCGGCTTCCGCATGCACGTGGCGCCCAGCGAGGGCACGCCGCGCGACGCCGCCGGCCCGGTGATCGACATGCTGTTTCCGCCCGGCGCGCCGTCGGCCGTGCCCATCGCCGCGATCACCGGCACCAATGGCAAGACCACCACCGCGCGCATGCTGGCGCACATCACCAAGATGGGCGGCTACACGCCGGGCCTGACCACCACCGACGGCGTCTTCATCGACGGCCAGCGCACGGTGGAGGGCGACATGACCGGCCCGGTGTCGGCGCGCATGGTGCTGGCCGACCCGCAGATAGACCTGGCGGTGCTGGAAACCGCCCGCGGCGGCCTGCTGCGCGCCGGCATGGGCGTGCGCCACGTCAACGTGGGCGCGGTACTCAACATCCAGTCCGACCATCTGGGCATCAAGGGCATCGACACGCTTGAGCAGTTGGCCGAGGTCAAGCGCGTGGTGGTGGAAGTGGCCACCGACTGCGCCGTGCTCAACGCCGACGACCCGCACGTGCTGCGCATGTCCGGTTACACCGAGGCCAAGGTGATCTGCTACGTCACCATGAACCCGCAGCACGGCCTGGTGCGCGAACACATCCGCGCCGGCGGCCGCGCCTGCGCGCTGGAGGCCGGCGTCAACGGCCAGATGATCACGCTCTACGACAAGGGCAGCCATATCCCCCTGCTGTGGACGCACCTGATTCCGGCCACGCTGGAAGGCCGCGCCCTGCACAACGTGCAGAACGCGATGGTGGCGGCGTCGATGGCGTTTTCGCTGGGCATCAAGCTCGATGCCATCCGCCAGGGCCTGCGCACCTTCGACACCACGTTCTACCAGGCGCCGGGCCGGATGAACGTGTTCAACGAGCATCCGTTCAAGGTGCTGTTCGACTACGGCCACAACGCGCACGCGGTGGGCGTGATGGCCGACCTGGCGCAGCGGTTGGATATCACTGGCCGCCGCATCATTGTGTTGGCCGGCCCGGGTGATCGCCGCGACGAGGATCTGGTGGCGATTGCCGACGCCGTGGCCGGGCGTTTCGATCACTACATCTGCCGGCGCGACGACGGCTTGCGCGGGCGCGATGGCGACGAGGTGCCGCGCATCCAGGCCAAGGCGCTGCAGGCCAAGGGCGTGTCGGCCGACGCCATCTCCATCATTCCCGACGAGCAGGCTGCTATCGACGCGGCGCTGCGCATGGGCCAGCCGGGCGACCTGCTGCTGATTTTTGCCGATGCGTTGACGCGTTCGTGGAAGCAGGTGATCAAGTTCAAGCCCGAGGGCGCGGCGGCTGCCACGCCTGCGCGGGCCGCGCCCGTGGCGGCGCCTGAGCAGGTGCGCGAAGAGCCCGCCTTCAGCGACTTCGAAGGCGTGGTGCGCGACGAGCGCGGCGTGCACCTGCAGCGCGAGGACGCCGACTGAGCGCGCCCGAGCCCCTGCCGTTCGAGGATTCGCGCCGGCTCACCGGACCCAACCTGTACTTCGCCGGCACTGGTGCGGTGCTGGAGACGCTGGGCCCCGGCGCTGACGATGCCGCGCGCTTGGCCGACTGGGCGGAGCGCGTGCAGCGCATGGTTTTGGCGCTGGCCTGGCCGGGAACGCAGACCGTGGCGCGACGGCATCCGGGCGGCGCCGCATTGGCTTTCACCGCGCCGATGGACCGCCTGTTGGCGGCCACCGAAGTGAACGAGTGGGCGTGGCTTGCGGCCTGCCAGGTGCAGGTGTTCCACGCGCCGGGGCATCCGGCCAGTTGGGATGAAGAGGCCGCGCTGCACACGCTGCAGGCCCTGTCCGATGCGGAGCAATCGCCGACGCTGCTGGCGCTTGTGCAGGCTGCCGCGGCGCGCGGACTGCCCAGCCTGGCCGACGATGAGGCGCTGACGTTGGGCCTGGGCGCGGGCGGAAGGACCTGGCCGATCGCGCAGCTTCCTGCACCGGAAGCCGTGGCTTGGGAAGCGCTGCACGCTATTCCCACGGCGCTGGTCACCGGCTCCAACGGCAAGACCACCACCACCCGCCTGCTGGCCGCAATGCTGCGCGCCCAGGGGCTGCGCACCGGCCACTGCTGCACCGACGGCGTCTACGTGGACGGCGAACAGCTCGCCAGCGGCGACTGGAGCGGCCCCGGCGGTGCACGCGCGGTGCTGCGCGATGTCCGCGTTCAGGCGGCCGCGCTGGAGACCGCACGTGGCGGCCTGCTGCGCCGCGGCCTGGCGCTGGCGCAAGTGGACGCCGCCGCCGTCACCAACGTCAGCGCCGACCACTACGGCGAATACGGCATCCACGATCTGGAAAGTTTGGCCGAAGCGAAGCTGACGGTCGCCCGCGGCCTGCGATCCGGCGGCGTGCTGGTGCTGAATGCCGACGACCCGGTGCTGGCCGCACGCGGCGAAAGCGCAGCGGAGCGGCTGGCCTGGTTCGCCCGCGACTACGCGCACCCGCGCCTGCAGGCGCTGCGTGCGCGCGGCGGGATTACCTGCGGCGTGGCAGAGGGTTGGCTGGTGCTGTCGGTGGGCGAAGAACGGCACGCGCTGGCCGACATTGCGCAATTGCCGCTCGCTGCAGGGGGCTTGGCCGACTACAACGTGGGCAACGCCGCGGCGGCCTGCCTGCTGGCACAGACGCTGGGCGTGGCGCCGGCGGCGATGTCTGCGGTGCTGGCGCGCTTCGGCACCGACCCGGCCGACAACCCGGGCCGACTGCAGCGCTGGAACGTGGGCGGCGTGCAGGTGCTGCTCGACTACGCGCACAACCCCGACGGCCTGCGCCTGCTGCTGCGCGTGGCCCGCGCCGCCGCTCCCGGCCGCCTGGGCCTGGTGCTGGGCCAGGCCGGCAACCGCAGCGACGACGACATCCGCGCGCTGGCCGCAGTGGCCGCGCAGATCAAGCCCGACCGCGTGGTGCTCAAGGACATCGACGGCTTCATCCGTGGCCGCGCCGAAGGCGAGGTAGCCGCACTGCTGCGCGAGGAACTTCTGCACCTGGGCATGGACGCTTCCCAGCTGCACACCTGCCTGCCCGAAGCCGAAGCCGCCGCCTACTTGCTGGCCTGGGCCCAGCCTGGCGACGTGCTGGTCCTCCTGATCCACGGCTTGGCTGCCAAGGCCCAGGTCGTCACTCTGATCGAACGATTGCAGCTCGCAAGCTGACGCTGCCTCGCAGCGCCGCCCCACACACAATACGTATCGCTGCCCGGCGTCTTGCTAAGCGCCATCCATGGCAGCAAACGCCGGCCGCTACGGGCTTCCTGCCCTTCGCTTCTGCGACACGATGTGTGTGTGCGCCGTCGCCCCGGATATCAGGGTGCGCCGAGACCAAAAGAACGGTGTCAGAGTGAGTTCCCAGAACTCACTCTGACACCGTTATTGGCTTGGGTTCCGGTGTG
>JANORD010000270.1:0-2446 GCA_031415095.1 Lysobacteraceae bacterium | reverse complement strand
GGCGTGGGCGCGCGGCAAGCCCTTCCTCTGGGCGCTGCTGGTGCCGGTGTTTGCCGGCGTGCTGGTCACCTGGTTCGACGTGATGAAGCTGTTCGGCATGAAGGCCGAGTGGTTCTGGCAGCACATTGTTGGCCGAATGCTGCTGGGCACCGCTCCTGGCATGGATATCGTCTACCGCGCTGGCAGTGATCCGGCCCTGCAGAGCTTCGACCCGCAAGGGCCGCAGGATGTGGTTGCGCTGTTCTCGGCCCAGTACGCCTGGGGCGCGTTCGCCACCCTGGAGCTGTGGATGGGCGTGGCTGCCGGCATCGCGATGATCTTCGGCGCCGTGTACTTCCGCCGCAGCCGCGACGAAGGCTGACTGTTTCTAATGCGGGAGGCCACGCGGCCTCCCGCCTCTCAATGACTCCAGGAGTTCCCCCATGTCCCTTCCCCTCCATGCTGCCGCGATCGTGCTGATGTCCGCGGTTGGCCTCAGCAGCTGCAGCGCCAGCGAAACCCCCAGCGCCTCTTCCAGCACAGAGCGCACCGGCCTGGCGGGCGTCGCCGAGCAGGCCACTGCCGAAATCCGCGAGGAGTTCGCCACCGAAAACCTGTCGCTGGACAACGATGGCGGGAAGCTGCCCGAAGCCGCGCTTTCGCCCAGCGGCGAGCTGCTGATCAGCGGCAAGACGGTGGCGCTGGATGCTCGGCAGCAGGCCCTCGCGCTGGAGTACCGCAGCCAATTGGCGGGCGTGGCGGAGGCCGGCGCCGAGCTGGGTATCGAGGCCGCCGCCTTGGCCCAAGTGGCAATGAAGGAAGCCGCCAAGGGGCTGTTCGGCGGCGACAAGGCCGCGATGGATGCGCGCATCGAGTCCGAAGCCGAGGGCGTTAAAACCGCGGCCCTGGCGCTGTGCGGTCGGTTGCCGACGCTGCTCGCCAGCCAGACCCGCCTCGCCGAGGCAGTGCCCGAGTTCGTGCCCTATGCCCGCATGAGCCAGAAGGACATCGAGGAATGCGAGGTGGATCTGTGAGCCACCGCGACCGGCAGGCAACGGCTTAGCCGCCGCCACCGCCAGGCTTGCCGTGGATGCCGCCCTTGGCCAGGGTCGCGGGATTCAGCAGCGCACGCAGGGTTTTCTCCGGCAATCCCGTCACTTCACGCGCCACGTCGATCACTGGCCGTCCTTCGCGATAGGCCTGCTTGGCAATCGCGGCGGCTTTCTCGTAGCCGATCACCGGATTGAGCGCCGTCACCAGGATCGGGTTGCGATCGAGCGCTTCGCGCAGCCGGCTCTCGCGGACGGTGAAACCGGCGATCGCGCCGTCGGCCAGCAGGCGCGCGGCGTTGGCCAGCAGTTCGATGGACTGCAGCAGGTTGTGGGCAATCACCGGCAGCATCACGTTGAGCTGGAAGTTGCCGCTGGCGCCGGCCACGGTCACCGTGACGTGGTTGCCCATCACCTGCGCGCACACCATGCACACCGCCTCCGGGATCACCGGGTTCACTTTGCCCGGCATGATCGAACTGCCTGGCTGCAGCGCCGGCAGCTCGATCTCGCCCAAGCCGGCCAGCGGTCCCGAATTCATCCAGCGCAGGTCGTTTCCGATCTTCATCAGCGTCACCGCCAGCACGTTGAGCTGGCCTGAGAGCTCCACCGAACCATCCTGGCTGGCGATGCCCTCGAATAAATTGTCGGCCTGCACGAAACGTACGCCGGAGAGTCGCGACAGCGACGCCGCCACGCGCTTGCCAAAGCGCGGATCGGCATTGATGCCGGTGCCTACCGCCGTGCCGCCGATGGGCAGCCGACGCTGGCGCTTCAGGCTGTCCTGGATCCGCTCGCTGGCCGACGCCAGCTGCGCCGACCAGGTGCCCAATTCCTGCGCCAAGGTCAGCGGCATCGCGTCCATCAGGTGGGTGCGGCCGGTCTTGACGGTTTTTTGCAGCCCGCGCGCGCGCCGGTCGAGGGTGCTTCGCAGGTGCTTGAGCGCCGGCAGCAGCTGCTCGCGGCAGCCCAGCACGGACGCCACCTGCAGCGCGCTGGGAATGACGTCGTTGGAGCTCTGCCCCAGGTTCACGTCGTCGTTGGCGTGCACCGGCTTCTTCGCGCCCTGCGACGCCAACCGGGCAATCACCTCGTTGGCATTCATGTTGCTGGAGGTGCCCGAGCCGGTCTGGAACACGTCCACCGGGAACTGCCCGTCCAGGTCCCCGGCGGCCACCTGAAGGCTGGCCGAACGGATGCGCTGCGCCACGCCCTTGGGCAGGTGGCCAAGGCCAGCGTTGGCCTCGGCCGCCGCCGCCTTCACCAGGCCCAGCGCGCGCAGGAAGCCGCGCGGCATGCGCAGGCCGGAGATGGGGAAGTTCAGCACGGCGCGCTGGGTCTGGGCGCCGTAGAGCGCTTCCGCCGGCACCTGGACTTCGCCCAGGCTGTCCTTCTCGGTACGACTCTTGCTGGCCATG
>JANORD010000269.1:0-3290 GCA_031415095.1 Lysobacteraceae bacterium | reverse complement strand
GCCACGTTTAACTTGTCGGCCGGGATCACCTCGGCATACAGGTCGTCGCCCATCCCGTGCAGCTTCTGGAACTCGTAACGGATGCCCGCCAGATCCGCCCCCGCCGGATCCTCCCTCTCCCGTTCACGGGAGAGGGCCAGGGGTGAGGGCACGCCCTTGCCGTAATGAAAAATCGCAGCAATAGTCTGCGCATTATGCGTAGCAAACATCGGATAAAGCGCATCGCTAGCCGCCAACATCCGCCGCGCACAGGCCAAATAGCTCACATCCGTATTCGCCTTGCGCGTAAACACCGGATACCCCGCATACCCCTCGGCCTGCGCCTTCTTAACCTCGCTGTCCCAGTACGCGCCTTTCACCAGGCGCATGGGCATCCGCCGGCCGGTGCGGCGCGCCAGGTCGGCCAGGTAATCAATGACGTACGGCGCGCGCTTCTGGTAGGCCTGCACGGCCAGGCCGTAGCCTTCCCAGCCATCCAGCGACGGGTCCACGAAGGCACCACCAATCACATCCAGGCTCAGCTCCAGGCGCTCGGACTCCTCGGCATCGATGGTGAAGCCGATGCCGTGCGCCTTGGCCAGTTGGGCCAACTGCAGCACCCGCGGCGTCAGCTCGGCATGCACCCGGGCGCGCTTGGCCAACTCGTAGCGCGGGTGCAGGGCCGAAAGCTTCACTGAGATGGAGGGCGCATTGAACACGTCCGGGTAGGGCCCGCCGGCACCGATGGCGCCGATGGCATCGCGGTAGGCCGCGAAATAGCGGTCGGCATCGGCCTGCGTGAACGCCGCCTCGCCCAACATGTCGAACGAATACAGGTACTTGGCCTGTTCACCCTTGCGGCTGCGCTCCAGCGCCTCGGCAATGGTGCGGCCCATCACGAACTGGTGGCCCATGATCCTCATGGCCTGGCGCACGGCCAGGCGGATGGCCGGCTCGCCGGCCCGGCCCACCAGGCGGCGGAAGGCGCCCACGGCGTTGCGGCGGGTTTCATCGGCCAGGTTCACCATGCGGCCGGTGAGCATCAGGCCCCAGGTGGAGGCGTTCACCAGCACCGAGCTGGACTGGCCCATGTGCCGGTCCCAGTCGGCGTCGCCCAGCTTGTCGCGGATCAGCTTGTCGGCGGTGGCGCGGTCCGGGATGCGCAGCAGGGCCTCGGCCACGCACATCAGCAGCACGCCTTCCTCGCTTGAAAGGTCGTACTGGCGCATGAAGGCTTCCACCATGCCCGGGTCCGAGGCCCGCACCCGGGTGCGCTGCACCAGGCCTACGGCGGTGGCCTGCACCAGGGTCTGCGTATCGGCCGGCAGCCGGGCCTGCGCCAGCAGGTCGGCCAGATGTTCGGCTTCATCGCGGTGGAAGGCGGCGGTGATGGCGGCGCGAAGCGGCGCTTGGCTGCCGGGGAGTTCGGAACTCAGGATCGGGTTCACGGGGGTCCAGGGTGGGGCGGCGCGGGTCTGCGCGAGGACCCGCAGTCTAGTGCGCCCGGCGTGACCGTGAAAGGCAAGGCTCTTCACGAAGCTGGCGGGGCCGGGGCCGATTTGGCTTGCCGCGCACGCGCGCTGACCGGTAAAATTCGGCAGTTTTCCGATGTTGGCCGCAAGCCTCCCGCGTGATCGAGCTCGTTTCAGCGCTGCCGTCCGGTTCCGGTGCCCGTTTGGTGCTGCGTCCCAGGCGTGCGCTCAGTGCGCGCCAGTTCGTCGGGTTGTTCGTGCTGCTGTCGCTGTCCACGTTTTTGGTGGCCGGCTACGCCTTCATCCAGGGCAATGTGTTTGCCCCGGTGTTCGCGCTCCTTGACGCCGCCTTCGTCGCCACTGTGTTGCGATGGGTGTGGTGCCAGGGCGACCGCTTCGAGGAAATCGCTGTTGACGAGCGCCACCTCGAGGTTCGTCGCTCGGCCCAGGCCGAGCCGGCGTTCCAGGCCCATCCGTTCTGGGTGCGGCTGCGGGTGGCGGGCGGCGAAGGCGACAAGCGGGTGTTGCTGGGCTCGAAAGGCCGGCAGGTGGAAGTAGGCGCATTCCTGTCCCAGGACGAGCGCCGCGACCTGGCCGCGCAATTGAAAATTCTGCTGGCGTCGGCCTCGGGCCGCCGCCAGGACCAAGACCACACGTTGGGGTAAGTTCGGATGAATGCAGTGATGAAAGCACACGCCACCGCCGCCCGGCTCGTCGCCGGCCTGGTGGCCGCCACGGCCAGCGCCACGGCCCTGGCCGAAGGCGAGCCGGTACGCTGGCAGCTCAACATGACCGAGGGCGTCACCCGCACCGCGCAAAACGCCTACGAGATGCACATGCTGATGCTGTGGATCTGCGTGGCCATCGGCGTGGTGGTGTTCGGCGCCATGGCCTACGCCATGTTCAAGTTCCGCAAGTCCAAGGGCGCCAAGCCCGACGTGGACTTCACCCACTCCACCAAGCTCGAGATCATCTGGACCGTGGTGCCGGTGATCATCCTGGTGGTGATGGCGGTGCCCGCCACCTTGAAGGTGATGGAGCAATACCAATCCCGCGGCCATGAGATGACGGTGAAAGTGACCGGCTACCAGTGGATGTGGCGCTACGAGATCATCGGCGAGGACGTCAACTTCGTCAGCCGTCTGGACAGCGACTCCAACCGCATCCGCCAAAGCGGCGAGCGCCCCACCCTGGAAGCCGCGCCGCACTACCTGCGTGACGTGGACAACGTGCTGGTGCTGCCCACCGACACCAAGATCCGCTTCGTGATCACCGCCGATGACGTCATCCACGCCTGGTGGGTGCCGGCGCTGGGCTGGAAGCAGGACGCCATCCCCGGGGTCATCAACTCCGCCTGGACCGAGATCCGCAAGCCCGGCATTTACCGCGGTGTCTGCGCCGAGCTGTGCGGCAAGGACCACGGCTTCATGCCCATCGTAGTGAAGGCCGTGCCGCGCAACGAATATGAAGCGTGGCTGGCCGCCCAGAAGGCCGGCGATCTCGCCGAAGCCGCCCGCATCGTCGCCGCCCCCGTCCCCGCGCAAGCGGGCGGCGAGGGCTGACAGAATCCTGAAAGAGGCACATGACCATGGCTAACTACGACGCGGCCCACGCCGACGACCACCACGGCGAGCACAAGCAGAGCTTCTTCCAGCGCTGGTTCTACTCCACCAACCACAAGGACATCGGTACCCTGTACCTGGTGTTCTCGCTGGTGATGTTCTTCATCGGCGGCTCCTTGGCGCTGGTGATCCGCGGTGATCTCTTCCTGCCGGGCCTGGTGCTGGTGGAGCGGGTGTTCTTCATCAGATTACCTCCTTGCTAGCGCTTGTGTTGATA
>JANORD010000268.1:0-25557 GCA_031415095.1 Lysobacteraceae bacterium | reverse complement strand
CCCGCTTGCGGGAGAGGGCCGGGGTGAGGGCCCGCCAGCCCACCGCGATCCCAACAAAGCGCCCGTCCATCCGCATCCCGCGCAAACAGCCCATCATCAGCCCCGCCCGCGTTCTGCACCACCAGCCAGTGCGCGTTGGTGTAGCGCACCAGGTAGTCCAGATCCACCCGGTCGGCCTTCAGCAATTCATGGATCAACGCGAACGCAAACAGCCCATCGGTACCAGGCCGAATGCCCACCCACTCGTCGGCAATCGCGCCATAGCCGGTACGCACCGGATTCACCGCCACCACTTTTGCGCCGCGGCCCTTCAGCTGCCCCAGCCCCAGCTTGATCGGGTTGGAATCGTGGTCTTCCGCCACGCCCCACAGCATCAGGTAGCGCGTGTGCTCCCAGTCGGGCTCGCCGAACTCCCAGAAGCTGCCGCCCAGCGTGTACAGCCCGCCGGCGGCCATGTTCACCGAACAAAAGCCGCCGTGCGCGGCGTAGTTGATGGTGCCGTACTGCTGCGCCCACCAGCCGGTGAGCGCCTGCGACTGGTCGCGGCCGGTGAAGAAGGCCAGGCGGTTGGGGTCGCGCGCGCGGGTCTCGGCCAGCCACGACGCCGCCAGCGCCAGCGCCTCGTCCCATTCGATGTCGCGGAACTTGCCTTCGCCGCGCTCGCCCACGCGCAGCTTGGGCTTGTCCAGCCGCGCCGGCGAGTAGTGCTGCAGGATGCCGGCCGAGCCTTTCGCGCACAGCACGCCGCGGTTCACCGGATGCGCCGGGTTGCCCTCGATATAGCGGACGCGGTCGCCGCGCAAATGCACGTTGATGCCGCAGCGGCAGGCGCACATGTAGCACGTGGTCTGTTTGACCACGTCGCCCACCGGTTCGTGCAGCTTGAGTTCGGGCTCGCGCATGGTTGGCATTGTGCCCCGCGCGGGCCCCACCGGCGAGAGCAAGCTACTTCGGCGCAGTCACCACGATGCTTGCGTCATTGAAGTCGCTGTAGCGGATTTGGTAGCGGAACTCGGTCTTGCCGCCGCCGCCCGTGGTCTGGATCTGCACCGGCAAGCCGCTGGCCTTGGAAACCCAGGTGAGGGTTTCCACCGGTTTGCCGTCGGCGTTCGACACGAAATGGTAGACCTTGGCCGGCTCGCCGGTGGCGCTGGAATCCGCACGCTGGCTGACGGCGATGCCGGAAGCCAGCTCATCAAGCGCGCGCTGGTTGCGGTACTGCGACGGGTCAGCCTGCTCGGGCAGCGGTATGGCCAAGCTGCGGCCGCCGATGTCCATGTGCATGGTGCGGCCGATGATCAGCTGCCGGGCGCCGCCTTCGGGGGTGATGGCGTAGCGGTCCGGAGCCACGAACTCGATCCGGTTCACCACCTTGCCGGTGCTCAGGTCGGTCATGGTGGCGCGGAAGCTGGTGGTGTCGATGAACTTGCCGTAGGCGGTCTTCAGGTCGGCGCCGGCGTCAGCGAAGGCGGGGCCAGCGAGCACGAGCGAGGCGAGCAGCAGGGCGAGCGGGGGGCAGGTGCGCTTCATGGGGCACTCCGGCGCTTGGAGGAAGGGGGCGCCGGTGCCATTCTAGACCCAACGCCGCACCCCTCTGGAAGCCCCGCCATGGACCGCTACGAGCGCATCCTCGCCCTGCACCGCAGCCTCAAGACCGCGCGCTATCCGGTGTCCATCAAGGGGCTGATGGAAGAGCTGGCCTGCTCGCGCGCCACGCTCTATCGCGACATCGCCTTCCTGCGCGATGCGCTGGGCGCGCCGGTGGAAAGCGAAGGCGAGGGCAGCATCCGCTACGACGAAAAACACGCCGAGCGTTTCGAGCTCCCGGGCCTTTGGCTCAACTCCGACGAACTGCACGCGCTGCTGGCCGCGCACCAGCTGCTCGACCGCACCGGGCAGGGCGTGCTGTCGAGCGCACTGGCGCCGCTGAAGGGACGCATTGAATCGCTGCTGGCCCAGCAGGCCGGCGGCAAGCGCTGGCCGGTGGAGCGGGTGCGGGTGCTGGCCAGCGGCGTGCGCCGGCGCGACGAAATGTCATTCCGCCTGGTGGCCAGCGGCGTGTTGGAGCGGCGCATGCTGGAGTTCGACTACCTGGCGCGCTCCACCAACGAGCGCACGCACCGGAAAGTTTCACCGCAGCGGCTCACCCACTACAAAGACAACTGGTACCTGGACGCTTGGGACCATGAGCGCGAGGCGCTGCGCAGTTTCTCGGTGGATCGCATCGAACACGCCAAGCTGCAGGACGGCACGGCACGCGACCTGCCCGACGCCGAGCTCAACCAGCACCTGGCTTCGAGCTATGGCATTTTTTCCGGCACGCCCAAGGCCACTGCCACCATCGTTTTCTCCGCGAAGGCGGCGCGCTGGGTGGCCGACGAGCACTGGCACTCCAAGCAGGAGGGCCGCTTCCTGCCCGACGGCCGCTACGAACTCAAGCTGCCCTACAGCCACGCCAAGGAGCTGCTGATGGACGTGCTGCGCTATGGCGTGGACGCCGAGGTGATGGAGCCCGAATCGCTGCGCCAGCAGGCCCGCACGCTGCTGCAGCTGGCGCTGTCTGCCTACGAGCGCTGAGCGCGCTTACTGGAAGCCCGGCTGACCCACCTGCTCGGGAAACTGCGGCACGCGCTGCAGCTTGGCCGGGTCGTAGCCGAAGTCCTTGAACTTCGCGCGCAGGGTTTCGAACTGCTCAGCGTCCATGGCCTGCTCGCGGGCGAAGATCCAGGCCATCTTGCGCTTGGGGTGGCCGATCAATGCCCACGAATAGTCTGGCGCCACTTCCAGCACCAGCAGGTCGGCCTTCACCAGCCCGCCAAAGAAGGCGATGACCCATTGGGCGTTGTTGGTGCCGGGAACCACGCTGGCGATCGCTTCCGTGGTTTTCTCGGGCTTGTCGAAGGCCTTGCGGTAGGCGTAGACGTTGTCGATGCGGCCGTCCTCGCGCAGGGTGTAGATGTCGGCGGTGGCCACTTTGCCGTTCTCGGCGAAGTAGGGGATGTTGGCAATCACCCACCAGCGGCCCATGTAGCGCTCGAGATCAACCACGGCAGTGGTGGTGAGTGGGGGCATGGCGGCAACTCCGGTGCTGGCGTTGGCGGCCAGGGCAATCAGGGCGACGGCGAACAGGGCAAGGGCAGGGCGGCGCATGGCGGCATCCGTTCGTGGGGTGACCAGAGTGGGCTTGGACGCCTGAAGGTGGCGTAACGGTGCGTCTCGGTCCCTGAGACGGCAGCGCGCGAGGCTGTCGGCACACCCCACCCAGGACGCCGCCATGACCCGACTGCAAACCGTAGCCCCCGACCCGCGCCTGGCCCGCACGCTTTGGCAGTGGCTGGCCTTGGGCGCCCTGGCCATGCTGCTGGTGCCGGCCGCCCGCGGCCCGGTCTACCTGCTGGGCAACGTGCCCTATTGGCTGGTGCTGGCGCCGGGCCTGTCGCTGGCCCTGCTCTATCGCCATGCGCTGGCCTCGGCCTGGCGGGCGGTACGACCATGACTTTGGGACTACGGCGGCTTAACGTGGGGGCGTGTTAGCGTCAGGGGCTTGCCTATCCATCTGGGGAATCACCGCATGCGTCGCACTGCTTTGGCCTGGCTTGCCGCCGGCACCCTGTCCGCCTCCCTCGCCGCCGCTGCCCAAGGCCCCGTGACCGACGATCCGAACCTTTGGCTGGAAGATGTGGAGGGCACCAAGGCCCTGGACTGGGTGCGCGCCCAGAATGCCGCTGCAGAGAAAACCCTCGCCGGCGACCCCGGTTTCGAGGCCCTGCGCACCGATCTGCTGGCCATCCTCGATTCCGACGCCCGCATTCCGTACGTGGCCAAGCAGGGCGAGTTTTACTACAATTTCTGGCGCGACAAGAGCAACCCGCAGGGCGTCTGGCGCCGCACCACGCTGGCTGAATTCCGCAAGGCCGAGCCAACGTGGGACGTGCTGCTGGATATTGACGCGCTGGGCAAGGCCGAGGATACCAACTGGGTTTGGGGCGGCGCCGACTGCCTCCGTCCCGACTACAACCGCTGCCTCATCAATCTGTCGCGCGGCGGCGCCGATGCCACCGTTACCCGTGAATTCGACATCGCCGAGCGCGGCTTCGTCAAAGGCGGCTTCGAGCGCCCCGAAGCCAAGGGCGACTTGGGCTGGATCGACATCGACACCGTGTACGTGGGCACCGATTTCGGCGCCGGCTCGATGACCGACTCCGGCTATGCGCGTATCGCAAAGCAGTGGAAGCGCGGCACGCCGATGGACCAGGCCACCGTGGTGTATGAAGGCGAAGCCTCCGATATCGCCGTCGCTGCCTTCCATGACGACACGCCCGGCTTCGAGCGTGATTTCGTCTACCGCGGCCTCACTTTTTACACCAGCGATCTTTACCTGCGCGCAAAAGACGGCGCGCTGACCAAGCTCGATCTGCCCGAGGGCTCCCAGAAAGGCGTCGTGCGCGAATGGCTCAGCGTGGAGCTGCGCCAGCCCTGGAGCGTGGGCGGCACCGAGCATGCGGCCGGCTCGCTGCTCGCGATCAAGCTGGATGATTTCCTGGCCGGCAAGCGCGACTTCGACGTGCTGTTCGCCCCCACCGAGAACACCTCGCTGGCCAGCAGTGGCAACACCCGCGACCACTGGTTCATCAACGTGCTCGAAGACGTCAAGAACCGCATCTACGTGCTCACCCCCGGCCCGGACGGCTGGAGCCGCGAGCCGCTGGTGGGCGCGCCGGCCTTCGGCAACATCGGCATCAGCGCGGTGGATCCGGATGAGTCCAACGACTTTTTCCTCACTGTCACTGACTACCTCACCCCCACCTCGCTGCTGTTGGGAACCATCGGCACGGCGCCCGAAAAGCTCAAGCAACTGCCGGCGTTCTTCGACGCCTCCAAGCATGAGATCAAGCAGCATTTCGCCACCAGCAAGGACGGCACCCGGGTGCCGTACTTCATGGTCTCGCGCAAAGGCCTGGCGCTGGACGGCAACAACCCGACCCTGCTGTACGGCTACGGCGGCTTCGAGATTTCACTCACGCCCAACTACTCGGCCGGCGTAGGCCGCGCCTGGCTGGCCGATGGCGGCGTGTACGTGGTGGCCAACATCCGCGGCGGTGGCGAATACGGGCCGCGCTGGCACCAGGCCGCGCTCAAGGCCAACCGCAACAAGGCCTACGAGGACTTCGCCGCGGTGGCCGAAGACCTCATCGCGCGCAACGTGACCCAGCCCAAGCGCCTGGGCATCCAGGGCGGCAGCAATGGCGGCCTGCTCACCGGCAACATGATGGTGATGTACCCGCAGCTGTTCGGCGCGGTGGTGTCGCAGGTGCCGCTGCTGGACATGCAGCGCTACCACAAGCTGCTGGCCGGCGCGTCCTGGGTGGCCGAGTACGGCGACCCGGACAAGCCCGAAGAATGGGCCTTCCTGCAGCGCTATTCGCCCTACCAAAACGTCAGCAAGGACGTGGACTACCCGCCGGTGCTGTTCACCACCTCCACCCGCGACGACCGCGTGCATCCGGGCCACGCCCGCAAGATGACCGCGCGCATGCTCGAGCAGGGCCACGACGTCACCTACTACGAGAATATCGAAGGCGGCCACGGCGGCGCCGCCAACAACGCCCAGTCGGCCTACATGTCGGCGCTGGCCTACACCTTCCTGAAACAGAGACTCTTTGCGGAGTAAGCCCATGTCCCTGCGCCTGATGCCTCTCACTGCCGCCGTCCTCGCTGCCGCCCTCTCGGGCTGCGGCCCCAAGCCCGCCGACGACACCGCTGCGGCGGCCCCGGCGCCGGCTCCCGCCGCTTCGTCCGCACCGGCTCCCGCGCTGGCCGCCTTGCCGGACGCACCGATGGCGGCAAAGCGGCCTTACGAAGTGAAGGCCCCGCACGGCGCCACCCGCAACGACGAGTACTACTGGCTGCGCGACGACACCCGCGAAGACAAGGACATGCTGGCCTACCTCACGGCCGAGAACACCTACACCGACACCGTGATGCAGCCGCTGGAGGCGCTGGAAGAAGCGCTTTACACCGAACTGGTGGGCCGGGTGAAGCAGGATGATTCCAGCGTGCCCTACCTCGAGGACGGCTACTGGTACTACACGCGCTTCGAGACCGGCAAGGAGTACCCCGTGTACGCCCGCCGCAAGGGCAGCATGGACGCGCCCGAGCAGGCGCTGTTCGAGCTCAATGAAATGGCGGAGGGCAAGAGCTTTTTCCAGATCGGCACCTACGAAATCAGCCCTGACGACAAGTACGTGGCCTACGCTGAAGACGACGTCGGCCGCCGCCAGTACACCGTGCGCATCAAGGACCTGGCCACTGGCGAAGTGCTGCCCGATGTCATCACCGGCGTGTCCGCCAACCTGATGTGGGGCGACGACAGCCGCACCCTGTACTACGTGGAGAACGACCCCACCACCCTGCTCACGACCCGGGTGAAGACCCACCTGCTGGGAACCCCGGCCGACCAGGATGCGTTGGTGTACGAGGAAACAGACGACACGTTCTATATGGGCATCGGCCGCACCCGTTCCGACGAATATCTGTGCATCAGCGTGCAGAGCACCGTTGTTTCGGAAATGCGCTGCACGCCCGCCGCCAACCCCGGCGAGTTCACGGTGTTCGCGCCGCGTGAGCGCGACATCGAATACACCGCCGACCACTTGGGCGGCCGCTGGGTGGTGCACACCAACGACAATGCGCAGAACTTCCGCATCATGACCCTAGCCGATGGCGAAGCCTGGGGCGACCGCTCGGCGTGGCAGGAGCTGGTGCCGCATTCGCCCGACGTGCTGCTGTCGGACGTCACGCTGTTCGATGATTTCCTCGCGATTGGCGAGCGCTCCGGCGGCCTGCAGCGCGTGCGCATCCGCCACGACGACGGCAAGGAAGAGTTCGTCAAGGCCGATGAAAGCGCCTATGCCATGGGTGTCGCCACCAATGCCGAGCCCGGCACCGACTGGCTGCGCTACACCTACACCTCGCTCACCACCCCGGCGAGCACCTACGAGATGAACGTCGCCACCGGCGAGCGCAAGCT
This sequence comes from Lysobacteraceae bacterium, assembly GCA_031415095.1. GTDB lineage: Bacteria > Pseudomonadota > Gammaproteobacteria > Xanthomonadales > Xanthomonadaceae > Arenimonas. Next base: position 18,527 of record JANORD010000268.1, on the reverse strand, counting down.
GCTCAAGGAGCAGCCGGTGCTGGGCGGCTTCGACAAGGCCAACTACGTCACCGAGCGCCTGTGGGCCACCGCGCGCGACGGCACCCAGGTGCCGGTGTCGGTGGTGTACCGCAAGGGCTTCGAGAAGGACGGCACGGCGGCGCTGTACCAGTACTCCTACGGCTCCTACGGCAGCAGCAGCGATCCGGCCTTCAACAGCAACATCATCAGCCTGCTTGATCGCGGCGCGGTGTATGCGGTGGCGCACATCCGCGGCGGCCAGGAAATGGGCCGCGCCTGGTACGAGGACGGCAAGCTGATGAAGAAGGAGAACACCTTCACCGACTTCATCGACGTCACCGATTTCCTGGTGAAGGAAGGCTATGCCGCGCCCGACCGCGTCGCGGCCATGGGCGGCAGCGCCGGCGGCCTGCTGATGGGCGCGGTGGCCAACCTGGCGCCGGAGAAGTACCGCGCCATCGTCGCCCACGTGCCGTTCGTGGACGTGGTGACCACCATGCTGGACGAATCCATCCCGCTCACCACCGGCGAATTCGACGAGTGGGGCAACCCCAAGGACCAGGCCGCCTACGACTACATGCTGTCGTATTCGCCTTACGACCAGGTGGAGGCCAAGGACTATCCGTCCATGCTGGTCACCACCGGCCTCTGGGATTCGCAGGTTCAGTACTACGAGCCGGCCAAGTGGGTGGCCAAGCTGCGCGCCACCAAGACCGACGACAACCCGCTGCTGATGCGGGTGAACATGGAAGCCGGCCACGGTGGCAAGTCCGGCCGCTTCCAGCGCTACCGCGAGCGGGCCGAGGAATACGCGTTCGTGGTGGAGCGCCTGGGCCTGCCGGCGGAGCCTGTCGCGGCCGCGGAGCCCGCGTCGGCGCCGTAATGTCCTACCAGCCCGCCGCGTCCACCATCGCTTCGGTGGCGGCGTCGGCGGGCTTGGCCACCAGGCCGCCGCCCGGGCTCACGTAAACCACGAAGCGCGCGCCGTCGGCCATGGGCAGGTAGGCCGCGCTGCCCCAGCGCGCATCGGCGATGGGCAGCTTGGCCAGGTAGCGGGTGCGGAACTCCCAAAAGTCCCAGCCTTCGCGCAGCGCATGCACGCTGCGTTCGGCCGAACGGTCCTGGTCCACATCGGCATAGCGGCCCGAAATCCGCTCGAAGCGATACACCGGCGGCAGCCCCGCCAGCCGGCCGGGCAGGGTCCAGCGCACCACGCGTGCATCCACCTGCCACTGGTCGCCCAGCAGCACGAACTCGCGCGGCGGCTCGGCGCCAATCACCAGCGTGGCCCGGAACTGCTGCGGCGCCAGCTGCACCAGCGACAGCGTGGCCGCCGGCACGTCGTCCAGCAGCCACAGGTATTGGCGCAGCAGCATGCCGGCCCCGCCCACCACAAGTGCGCCCAGCACCAGCCCGGCGCCCAACGTGCGCAGCAGCCAGCGGTAGCCGCCTTTGCCTGCACGCAGCCAGGCCCAAAGGCCAGCAACAGCAGCAGCGCCGCGCCCAGCAGCAGCCAATCCGAAAGCGTCATCGCCATCTCCATGCCCAAGGAACCTGCCGCGGACTATACTCGGGCCATGAAAAAACACCGATTGCTCGCGCTGCTGATGTGCCTCGCGCTGGCCGCTGCCTGCGGCACCAAGGGTGACCTGGTGCTGCCGCCGGCCGAGACCGAAAAGACGCCGCCGCCCGCCGGCCCATGAGCGCCGTGCGGCCCCTGCGCTTCACCAAGATGCACGGCGCAGGCAACGATTTCGTCGTGATTGATCTGCGCGGCGGCCAGCCGGCGCCAGCGGCCGTGCGCGTGCGCGCCATGGCCCACCGACACACCGGAATAGGCTTCGACCAGCTGCTGACCATCGAAGACGCCAACCGCACCGATTGCGTGGCCCGCTACCGCATCTGGAACGCCGACGGTGGCCCGGCACAGCAGTGCGGCAACGGCGCCCGCTGCGTGGCGGCCTGGCTGCGCCGCGATGGCGCGGCGGCCGGCCGGCATTTCCTGCTCGACAGCCCGACCGGCCCGGTGGAAGTGGAGTGTCGCGACGACGGCCATTACCGTCTGGACTTGGGGAGCCCTGAGTTCGCACCGGCGCGCATTCCCTTCGTCGCGGACATCGAAGAAGCGCGCTACACCCTGGCCCTGGGCAAGGAGCGCGTGAGCTTCGGCGCGGTGTCCATGGGCAACCCGCACGCGGTGTTTGAAGTGGCTTCGGTGGACACCGCCCCGGTGCACGAATGGGGCCCGGCGCTGCAGGCGCTCGAGGATTTCCCCGAAGGCGTCAACGTCGGCTTCGCGCAGGTCCTGGGCCACGACCGCATCTGCCTGCGCGTGTACGAGCGCGGCGCTGGCGAAACCCTGGCCTGCGGCAGCGGCGCCTGCGCGGCGGTGGCGGTGCTGGTGCGCCAGGGCCGCATTGGCCGCGAGGTTTTCGTGGAGCTGCCCGGCGGCACGCTTGAAATCCACTGGCCCTCGGACACCGCCGCCATCACCATGGCCGGGCCGGCGGCTTTCGTATTCGAGGGCGAGTTCGCCTGACCTGAATCGCCGGCACGCGCCGGCCTCCAACCGTTCCGGAGCCACACCATGATCGAAGAAAAGAACGAACGCCTGGGCGCCCACGAAGTGGCCACCTTCCTGCGCCGGCATCCGCAGTTCCTGGGCCAGTTCCCGGACCTGGCGCTGTCGTTGGTGGTGCCCAAGGAAGAAGGCCAGGCCGCGTCGCTGGCCAGCTACCAGCTGGACGTGCTGCGCGACAAGAACCGCGAGCTGACGCGGCGCTTGAACGAGCTGTTCGCCAACGCCCAGGACAACGAGCGCCTCACCGTGCGCACCCACCAGCTGGGCCTGGCGCTGATGCGCGCCGGCAGCGCCGCCGACACGCTGCGCGCCATGGTGGCGGTGCTGGGTGAAGACTTCCAGGGCGAGATCGTGCGCGTGCTGCTGTTCGCGCCGGTGGCGGGGCTGGACGTCGACTGGCTGCAGGTGCGGCCCGAAGCCGACGCGGCGCTGGCGCCGTTTCGTGATGTCATCGCCAGCAACGAGCCGCTGTGCGGCCGCCTCAACCAGGACAAGTTGAACGTGCTGTACGGCGACGCGCAAACGCGCGCCGCCTCGGCGGTGCTGCTGCCGCTGGCGGGCGTGGGCCTGCTCAGCGTGGGCAGCGCGGATCCGAACCGTTTCTTCCCGGGCATGGGCACGCTGTTCCTGCGGCTGATGTCGGAAACGCTGGTCACGGCGCTGGGCCGCTACCCGCAACCCTGACGCCGTGGCCGAGCCGTCGCCGCTGCAGCCCGAACTGGAGGCCTTTCTGGCCTATCTGGCGGTGGAGCGGCGGCTGTCGGCCAACACGCTGGCGGCCTACCGCTTGGACCTCTCGCACTTGGCAGGCTGGATGGACGGGCAGGGCCTGCGCGACTGGCGCACGCTGGGGCAGGAGCCGCTGCGCAGCTACGTGGCCGGCGTGCATCGCGGCGGGCTGTCGGGCAAGAGCCTGCAGCGCCGGCTGTCGGCGGTGCGCAGTTTCTATCGCCACTTGAACCGCAGCGAGCGCTCCGAACTCAACCCGGCCCAAGGCCTGCGCGCACCGAAAGCGCCGCGTCGCCTGCCGCAGGTGCTGGACGCCGACGAGATGACGCGGCTGGTGGAAGTGCCCACCGACACGCCAACGGGCCTGCGCGACCGGGCGATGCTGGAGCTGTTTTATTCCTCCGGGCTGCGGCTGTCGGAGCTGTGCGCCTTGCGCTGGCCGGAGCTGGACCTGGCTGAGGGCGTGGTGACGGTGACCGGCAAAGGCAGCAAGACCCGCATGGTGCCGGTGGGCAGCCACGCACGCGTCGCGCTGCAGGCCTGGCGCGACCACAGCGCGCCGGCCTCGGGCGCGCCGGTGTTCCCCGGCCGCGCTGGTGCGCCAGTGAGCCCACGCACGGTGCAGGTGCGCCTGCGCGCGCTGGCGCAGCAGCAGGGCTTGTTCAAGCGAGTGCATCCGCATCTTCTGCGCCACAGCTTCGCAAGCCACGTGCTTGAATCCTCCGGCGACTTGCGCGGCGTGCAGGAATTGCTGGGCCACGCGGATATCGCCACTACCCAGATCTACACCCATCTGGATTTCCAGCACCTGGCGAAGGTGTACGACGCGGCGCATCCGCGCGCCCGCCGCAAGCCCTGACTTTGTGGGAGGGACTTCAGTCCCGATCGTCCCACCCGACCCTACACCTCAGGGGTGTCCTGTGTGTGTGCCGTCGCACCGATCGGCGACCGCACACCGCAGTAAGGTCAAAAGCTGGGCCTTGCCCCGCCCGAAACGGCTGCCAATGCATGCTGGTTTTGGTGTGATTTCTGCTTCCGACCTATTCCGTTGAAAAACGCCATCACCACCGCCTGTTAGCTCAGGGCAGCCGGTGCGTCACGAAATTGACGATATTGGCCATGCTCGCAGGATCGAAGTTGCTCAGTCCGGCGACCACACAACCCTGCGCCGGCCTTACATTGAGAATCCCGTTCATGCCGGGCGCGCCGCCTTCGTGGCCGTACTGCCGATCGTGGCCATCGCCACTGACCATGAAGCCATAGCCGTACCAGCCCTTGAGGTTTTGGCCCCGGGTGGCCGCGGCCAAGGACTTCTCCGAGATCAGCGTGCCGTCCTCCAGAGCGGTCGCGAAGCTAACCAGGTCACGCGTGGTAGTGAAGCCGCCGCCGGCGGCCGTCCCGCGCCAAGGCAGCCTGCCGATTTCACGGATCCATTTCTTGTCGTCCGACGCCGTATAGGCGTGCGCTCGCTCCGGGACGGGCGTCGTCTCCGGGTCCGAGCCCGTGGACGTCATTCCGGCCGGACGATAGATGTGCTGATCAACGTAGTCGTAGTAGCTCTGGCCGCTGACCGCCTCGACCACGGAACCGAGCAGGATGTAGCCATAGTTTGAATAGCGCTCCTGGGTACCCGGGTCGAACTCGAGCGGCTTCGAAGCGAAGGTTCCCCAATAGTCCCTGTGCGTCTTGAGCGACGCGGAGATCTTCGGGAATTCATCGCTAAAGATTTCACCCGTTCCGCTGGTGTGATTCAGCAGCTGCCTCAGGGTGACCGCGCGGGCGACGGCCTGGTTCGGATAGTCGGGAAGGTGGCGCGACAGCGGATCGTCGAGCGACAGGCGACCGGCGTCGGCAAGCTGCAGGATGGCGACGGCAGTGAACATCTTGCCAAGCGACGCCATCCGGAACCGGGTGGTCGCCGATGCCGGAACCGAGGCTTCCCTGTCCGCCAAGCCACCGTTCCATGCGAAATCCCGCTTCCCTTTGCAACGCATCAGGAAACTGCCCGACAGCTTGTCCTTCGCTTCCAGTTCGTCCAGGCGACGGGTGGCCTCCTGTATCAAAAGCTCCCAAGCCACCGGAGCAGGCTTGAAGGCATCGGGTGTCGGAACGCCTTCGAACCGCATCTCATCGAACGCGTAATCAGCATCATCCTCGAAAATGATGCTCGCCAGCATGGCGTTGCCCCACTCGGAGAGCACGAGCGCGTCGAGGCGGTTGGGCGTGTCGGCCTTCACTTCGAGCAGTTGTAGTTCACCGACGGACTCGCGGAAATTGACGTACCACTTGTAGTCGTTCTCTGGGTCGTACTTGCTGTTGAATGCTTCCAGCTTCGTGGGTTCGCCTGAGTTGTGGGCAGCCAGCCACGTATCGAAGGCCTGCTTGGCGTAGCCAGCTGGCGCTCCCTGTCCCGCATTCGCGTTGACGGGAATCAGAAAAAGCGCGGCAAGCAGAAGTCGAAAGATGCCCAAGGCGGAGCCCATGATTTAGTGGTGAGGTTCGAGCATATGCGAACTACCAACCGCGGTCATGCGACAGCGTCCGCCGCGCCCCAACGGAACAAGAAATCGGTTGAATCCGCTGGCTGAAGCTGGTCCACTGACTTGCCACCGATCCAGCGGAAGTCGCAGCGATGATGGGACGTCACGAAGCCGGGCAAGCGCCCCTGTTCTACGCCTTCAACCTCGAAGACCACGTCTCCAAGCCGGGACACTCATGGTGCTCCCGCACCTCAACCGGCAGGACGCTCCGGGCAAAACTGAACAACCATGGGGTGACGGAGGCAACCGAAGCAGATCCGCGCGGTTGACAGGGACTTCCGGGCTCCCGCAGGCTATCTCCATGCCCCGTCTCCCCGCCCGCACCCTGCGGTTCCTGCGCCTGTTCGCCCTGATGCTGCTTGTCCTGAGCATCATGGCCCGGCCCATGGTGGAGCAGATGGGCGGGATCCACGAGGTCGAGCACGCCGTGCTGGCGGCCGCGGATGCGGACCACGGGCACGGTCACGAGCACGCCGACCACGACCCCGCCAGCGACCCGGACCACACCAAGGGCTTCCACGGCCTGATGCACCAGGCCGAGTGTGGCGCTGCGGCGGCGCTCTGGTCGGCTTGGGCGCTCGCGCTGGCAAGTCCGCCGGCCGATGCACCGCCTTTGCCTGAAGCCGCGGCCCCAAGGCTCGGCATTCCAGCCACACCCTTCCGACCTCCCATCGCCTGATCGACGTTCGGCCGCCCTGACGCGGCCCGTTCACTGTCGTCCGTCGATCCCGGAGGTTTTCCGTGAAATTGCGTTACCTGCTTGTCCTGGCGCTTGCCGGGACGTGCGGCTTGGTCCCTTTGGGCCAGGCCGCCGAACCGCTGCGTCTTCCCGAGGCAGTCGCCCGCTCCTTGGCCGCAAACCCCGCCGTCGCCTCGGAGTCGGCGCAGCTCCAGGCCGTCCAGGCCCGGACCGCCCGCGATACCCTGGCCCCGCCCTATGTCGTGGGCGGCGAGTTCGAGAACTTCGCCGGCAGCGGCAGCTTGCGCGGCGCAGACTCCGCCGAGACCACGTTGCGCATCAGCCGCGTCATCGAGCTGGGTGGCAAGCGCGCTGCCCGTGAAGCGCTGGGCGAAGCCCAGGTCGGCCAGCAGGCGCAGCGAGTGCAGCAGGCCCGCATCGATATCGCGAGCCGAACGACGGCCAGGTTCATCGAGGTACTCGCCGACCAGCAGCGCTTGGACTACGCCCGCGAATGGGTGTCCCAGGCCGAGCGCACGCGGGGCGAAGTCGCGGCCTGGGTAAGGGCGGCGCGCAACCCCGAGACCGACCTGCACGCGGCGGAACTGGCGGTGGCCGAAGCCCGGCTGGAGTTTGAGCACGCCGAGCACGAGCTCGACAGCGCCCGCATGACCCTGGCGGCGAGCTGGGGCGACGCCACTGCAGATTTCGAAACCGTTGAAGGTGACCTGCAGGCCTTGCCTGAATTGGAAGATTTCGCAGCGCTCGCCGCGAGGCTTTCGGAGACCCCCGAGCAACTGGCCAACCGCCTGGAGGCAGAAACCGTGACGGCCCGCCGCCGCGTTGGCGAGGCCAGTCGCTCGCCGGATGTAAACCTCAGCCTCGGCGTTCGCCGGATCGAAGGCCTCGATGACCAGGGCCTGGTGATGTCGGTGTCCGTGCCGCTGGGCAGTCGCTCGCGCGCCGCCTATTCACTTGCCGAAGCCGACGCCGAGCTGGCCGCCCTGGAGGCACGCCGGGAGGCCCATCGGCTGGAAAGCCACCAGATTCTGTTCGAGAAGGTCCAGGAGCTTCGCCACGCCCGCACGGAAGCCGAAGCGCTGCGTGATTCCATGTTGCCCACCGCGGAAAAGGCCGTGGCACAAACCCGCCGCGGCTTCGAGGCTGGGCGCTTCTCGTTCTACTCGCTGGCCCAGGCCCAGGCCACGCTGTTCCGACTCCGCGAACGCGCCGTCGAGGCCGCGACCCGCTACCACTTGCTGCTGGTCGAGGTTGAACGCCTGACCGCGAATGCCCAGGACTCCACGCTATGAACCGACTGCTGATCCTTTTACTCCCCCTGCTGCTCGCCGCCTGCGGCGCCGACACCGGGCAAGACGCCGCCGAGAGCGGCCCTGCCGCACCTGCGGCGGGTGATTACGAACGCGGTCCGCACGACGGCCGCCTGCTGCGCGAGGGTGACTTCGCGCTGGAGATCACCATCTTCGAGGACGGCGTGCCGCCGCAGTACCGGCTGTACGCCTACCAGGGCGGCAAGCCGCTGGATCCTGGCTCGGTGGAGGCCTCGATTGAGCTGCAGCGCCTCGACGGCGAGGTCAATCGCTTCGCGTTCACCGCGAACGACGATCACTTGACCAGCCCGGACACGGTCATCGAGCCGCATTCGTTCGACGTCAAAGTGGCGGCGAGGCACGGTGGCAGTGACTTCGCATGGACCTTCGCTTCCTACGAAGGGCGCACCACGATCCCGGCGACGGCAGCCAAGGATGCCGGCGTCGTCGTGGAAACCGCCGGTCCCGCCACCATCCGCGACGTGGTGCCGCTGTTGGGCACGGTCGCGATGGACGGCAATCGGCTGGCCAGCGTACGCGCCCGATTCCCGGGCATCGTCCGTTCGGTATCCGCGCAGTTGGGCCAGAAGGTGCGCGCCGGCCAGGCACTCGCCACCGTCGAGGGCAATGAAAGCATGCGCACCTACGCGGTCACTGCGCCGTTCGATGGCGTCGTGCTCGCGCGCAACACCAATGTCGGCGATGTCGCTGGCGACGCTGCGCTCTTCGAGATCGCCAACCTGTCCCGGGTGTGGGTCGAACTGCGCGCCATCGGCACCGACGCCGACAAGCTCGCAACGGGCCAGGCCGTGCGCCTGCGTACCGCGACCGGCGACACGGCGGCCGAGGCGACGATCGACACCATTCTTCCGATCGCCACCAGCGGCCAGGGCGTGATCGCCCGGGTGGTGGTGTCGAACGAGGACGGCCGCTGGCGGCCCGGCATGACGGTCTCGGCCGAAGTGACGGTGTCGGCCCGTGAGGTGGCGCTGGCGGTGAAGGAATCCGGCCTGCAGCCTTTCCGTGACTTCACCGTGGTCTTCGCGCAGGTCGAGGACACGTACGAGGTGCGCATGCTCGAGCTGGGCGACCGGGACGGTGACTACGCCGAAGTGCTGGGCGGCCTGAAGCCGGCCACGCCCTACGTGTCAGGCAACAGCTTTCTGATCCGTTCGGACATCGAGAAGTCCGGCGCAAGCCACGACCATTAAGGAGCGCGACATGCTTGAACGCATCATTCGCGCGTCCATCGCGCACCGCTGGCTTGTGCTTCTTTTAGTGCTGGCGCTGTCCGTGCTCGGCCTGTGGAACTACGGCCGACTGCCCATCGATGCGGTCCCGGACATCACCAACGTCCAGGTCCAGATCAACACCGAGGCGCCAGGTTACTCGCCGCTGGAAGCCGAACAGCGCATCACTTTCCCGGTGGAGACGGCGCTGGTCGGCCTGGCCCGGATCGACTACACGCGCTCAATCTCGCGCTACGGCCTGTCGCAGGTGACCGTGGTGTTCGACGACGGCACCGACATCTACTTCGCCCGCCAGCAAGTAGCCGAACGGCTGCAGCAGGCGGCCTCGCAGCTGCCGCCGGGCATCGAGCCCTCGCTCGGGCCGGTGGCCACGGGCCTGGGCGAGATCTTCATGTACACGGTCGAGGCCGAGGCAGGCGCCACGATGGCCAACGGCGAGCCTTGGACCTCCACCGAACTGCGCACGCTCCAGGACTGGGTGGTGCGCCCGCAGCTGCGGCACCTGGAGGGCGTGACCGAGGTCAACACCATCGGCGGTTTCACCCGCCAGATCCACGTCACGCCCGATCCGGTGAAGCTCGTCGCCTACGGCCTGACGATGCGCGACGTGCTCGACGCGGTGGCCCGCAACAATGCCAACGTTGGCGCCGGCTACATTGAGCGCGGCGGCGAGCAGTACCTGGTCCGCGTACCTGGGCAAGTCGCCAGCCTGGATGAGCTCCGAGACATCGTCGTCGCCACCCGCGATGGCCTGCCGCTGCTGCTGCGCGATGTCGCCACCGTGGGCGAGGGCCAGGAGCTGCGCACCGGCGCCGCCACCAAGGACGGCAAGGAAGTGGTGCTGGGCACGACCTTCATGCTGATCGGCGAAAACAGCCGCGCCGTCGCGCTGCGCACCGCCGCCAAGCTCGAGGACGTCAACAAGAGCCTGCCGGCCGGTGTGCGCGCCCACGCGGTGTACGACCGCACCGAACTGGTGGACCGTACCATCGCCACCGTGCGCACCAACCTGTTCGAGGGTGCGCTGCTGGTGGTCGTGGTGCTGTTCCTGCTGCTGGGCAACATCCGGGCGGCGCTGATCACCGCGGCCGTGATTCCGCTGACGATGCTGTTCACCATCACCGGAATGGTGCAGAACAAGGTCTCGGCCAACCTGATGAGCCTGGGCGCGCTGGATTTCGGACTGATCGTGGACGGCGCGGTGATCATCGTCGAGAACTGCCTGCGCCGGTTCGGTGAGCGGCAGCACGTGCTAGGCCGCCTGCTGACCCGGGACGAGCGGTTCGAGCTTACCGCCAGCGCCAGCGCAGAAGTGATCAAGCCCAGCCTGTTCGGCCTGTTCATCATCACCGCGGTCTACCTGCCGATTTTCGCGCTGTCGGGCGTGGAAGGAAAGATGTTCCACCCGATGGCGTTCACCGTGGTGATCGCACTGACTGCCGCGATGGCGCTGTCGCTTACGTTCGTGCCGGCGGCCGTGGCGCTCTTCGTCACCGGCAAGGTGGCAGAGAAGGAGACGAGGCTGATGCGCGGCCTCAGCCGCGGCTACCGCCCGCTGTTGGAGCGGGCGTTGGCCTGGCGCACAGCGGTGGTGGCGGGCGCGGCGGTGCTGGTCGTGGCTTCGGGATTGCTTGCGACGCGCCTGGGCACCGAATTCATCCCCAGCCTGGACGAGGGCGACATCGCGCTGCACGCACTGCGCATCCCGGGAACGAGCCTGAGCCAGGCTGTCGCCATGCAGGGGCAGCTCGAGGCGCGCATCAAGCAGTTCCCGGAAGTCGAGGAAGTGGTGGGCAAGATCGGCACCGCCGAAGTGGCCACCGACCCCATGCCGCCGTCGGTGGCCGACACCTTCATCATGCTCAAGGAGCGCAAGGATTGGCCGGACCCGCGCAAGCCGCGCGACCAGCTCATCTCCGAGCTCGAAGCGGCGGTGTGGGCCATCCCCGGCAACAACTACGAGTTCACGCAGCCCGTGCAGATGCGCATGAACGAGCTGATCGCGGGCGTGCGCGCTGAAGTCGCGATCAAGCTTTACGGCGACGACCTGGCCGAACTGGCGCGGGTCGGCGAGCTGATCGAGAGCGTGGCCCAGGGGATCCGGGGCGCGGCCGACGTCAAGCTGGAGCAGACCACCGGATTGCCGCTGATGAGCGTCACGCCCGACCGTGCCGCCCTGGCCCGCCTCGGCGTTTCGGTGGACGAACTGCAGCAGGCGGTGTCGGTGGCCGTTGGCGGCGCGACCGCCGGGCAGTGGTTCGAAGGCGATCGCCGCTTCGACATCGTCGTGCGCCTGCCGGAAGCCCAGCGCCAGGATCCGAAGGCGCTCGCCGCGTTGCCGGTGCCGGTGCCCGCGGCGGCCGGGGGTGGTTACGTGCCCCTCGCGCAGCTGGCCACCATCGAGGTGGCGCCGGGTCCCAACCAGGTCAGCCGCGAGAACGGCAAGCGCCGCGTGGTGGTCACCGCCAACGTGCGCGGTCGCGATCTGGGGTCCTTCGTTGAAGAGCTGCGCGAACGCGTGGCATCCGATATCGAGCTTCCGGACGGCTACTGGATCGAGTACGGCGGCACCTTCGAGCAGCTGATTTCGGCCAGCCAGCGCTTGTCCGTCGTGGTGCCGATGGTGCTGGTGATGATCTTCGGCCTGTTGTTCATGGCCTTCGGCTCGGGCAAGGACGCAGCCATCGTGTTCAGCGGCGTGCCGCTGGCCCTGACCGGCGGCGTGCTGGCGCTGTGGCTGCGCGACATCCCGTTCTCGATCTCTGCGGGCGTGGGCTTCATCGCGCTCTCCGGCGTCGCGGTGCTCAACGGCCTGGTCATGATCAGTTTCATCCGCACCCTTCGCGAACAGGGCGATCCCCTGCATGAAGCGGTGATCGATGGCGCCGTGACCCGCCTGCGCCCGGTGCTGATGACCGCGTTGGTGGCCAGCCTGGGCTTCCTGCCGATGGCGATGAATGTCGGCGCGGGGGCGGAGGTTCAGCGACCGCTCGCTACCGTCGTCATCGGCGGCATCGTGTCCTCGACCTTGCTGACGCTGCTGGTGCTGCCCGCGCTGTACCGGTTGGTCCACCGTCGCGATGACGCGAAGCGGGTGGCCGGCGCATGAGCATTCGACCCTTGAATGGTGTTCCGGAGGAGGTTTCCTTGTCGACCGACGCTCGACGCTCCGCTGCCGTCCGGTGGGTGACCTTGCTGTTCCTGATGCTCCTGCCGCTGGTCGGCTGGGCCCACGGCGTGGCCGACGACGACAAGGCCTTCTTGGAGCAGAACTCCGGCATGCAGCTGCTGGTGTTCACCTACCTGGGGGCCAAGCACATGGTCACCGGCTACGACCACCTGCTGTTCCTGTTTGGCGTGGTGTTCTTCCTGCACCGGATGCGCGATGTTGCGCTGTACGTGACGCTGTTCTCCATCGGCCACAGCGTCACGCTGCTGGCCGGCGTGCTGGGCGGGTTGCATGTCAATTCGTATCTGGTGGACGCGATCATCGGCCTGTCGGTGGTCTACAAGGCCCTCGACAACATGGGTGCGTACCAGCGCTGGTTCGGCGTCCAGCCCAACACCAAGGCAGCGGTGCTGATCTTCGGGCTGTTCCACGGTTTCGGCCTCGCCACCAAGCTGCAGGATTTTGAACTCGACCGTGACGGGTTGGTGGCCAACATCCTGGCCTTCAACCTGGGCGTCGAGATCGGCCAGCTGCTGGCGCTGGCCGGCATCCTGATCGTGATGGGCTTCTGGCGCCGCAGTCCCGCCTTCACGCGGCAGGCCTTTGCCGCCAACACCTTGTTGATGATCGCCGGCTTCGTGCTGATCGGTTACCAGCTCACCGGTTATTTCGTTTCCTGATGAGGTCTGCCATGTCCTACCCACCGTCCCCCAAACTGCCGAGCACCGCCCGCCTGGTGCGGGCCACCCTGGTCTCCATCCTGGTTGCCGCGGTGATCCTGGTCACCACAGTGCTGCCGGCCGAATACGGCATCGATCCCACGGGCATTGGCGCCCGTCTGGGCCTGGATGCCCTGCAGCCTGCAGTCGACGAACCCGCGGCACCGGCGTCGGCCGAGTCCGCGCCTGCCGCCCCCGTGCCTGCGGCGTCGACGGACGCCACGGAGGCCAACACGGCGCTGGCCGCCAAGGCGGCCGCGGCCTTCGGTGCCAACGCCGGCCAGTCGCTCGATGCCGCAGCCTTCTCGGCCAGCCCGGGCGAGCTGCGCACCGACACGTTCTCGGTCACCCTCGAGCCCGGCAAGGGCGCCGAAGTGAAGTCCGCCCTCAAGGCCGGCGACGGCCTGGTCTTCAAATGGACCGCAAGCGCGGACGTGGCCGTCGACATGCATGGCGAAGCAGCCGGAGCGAAAGGCACCTGGACGAGTTACGCCGTCGAGGCCGCCCAGCGCGAAGGCGCCGGAACGTTCGTGGCTTCCTTCGATGGCACCCACGGCTGGTACTGGCAGAACCGCGGTACCGAGCCCGTGACCGTCGAGATCGTGGTCACCGGCTTCCAGCCTTCGCTCTATCGTCCCTGATACCCCGTTCCATAACCGAGTCATCCGCGGCAGCTTGCTGTCGCCCACCCAAGGAGTAGTGCCATGACCCTGCGATCCCTCACCCTGACCACCCTGTTCGCCGCCTCGCTGTTTGCCGCAGGTGCCGAGGCCCATGATCCGTTGCTGCATGAGCCGGCACCGGCCGCGAAGGCCAAGCCGATCACCTGCGAGGAACTGGCCGACACCGAGCGCTATTCCGCCGACCTCGCCGACAAGGCGCTCAGGTCCCGCTGCGAGGCGGAAGCCAAGAAGGCCAAGGACAGCAAGGCCGTGACCGAGGAAGAGCGCGGCTGACGGCTGGCCCGGCACAGGCCGGGCGCCATGCTCGCCATCCTTCGCAACACCCGCTTCCGGCGCCTTTTCCTTGCGCAGGTAGTGGCCTTGGTCGGCACCGGTCTGTTGACGGTGGCCTTGGCGTTGCTGGCCTACGAGCTTGCTGGGGACCAGGCTGGCGCGGTGCTGGGCACCGCGCTGGCGATCAAGATGATCGTGTACGTGACCCTGGCGCCGCTGGTCGGCGCCGCGGTCCCGCCGGCGTGGCGCAAGCCCGTGCTGATTGCGCTGGATGTTGTCCGCGCCAGCGTCGCCCTGATGCTGCCTTTCGTAACCGAGATCTGGCAGATCTACGTTCTGATCGCGCTGCTCCAGTCGGCGTCGGCCGGCTTCACACCGCTGTTCCAGTCGCTGATTCCGGAGATTCTCCCGGAGGAGCGCGACTACACCCGGGCGCTGTCGCTGTCGCGCCTTGCTTACGATGTTGAAAGCCTGCTCAGCCCGGCCATTGCTGCCGCGTTGCTGACGCTGGTCAGTTTTCATGGTCTCTTCGCGGGTACTGCCGTGGGCTTCCTGCTCTCCGCGGCGTTGGTCATGGTCGTTGCCTTTCCTTCGTCTGCCGGAACTGCCGCAGGCAGTCCTTATGCCCGGGCTTTGCGAGGCATGGGCATCTACCTGCGAACGCCGAGCCTGCGCGGCCTCCTGGCGCTGAACCTGTGCGCTGCGGCCGGTGCCGCCATGGTTTTCGTCAACACCGTAGTGATCGTGCGTGGGCCGTTGGGCGGCGCGGAACGGGAAGTTGCCGCGGCGCTGGGTGCGTTCGGCGCTGGCTCGATGATCGTCGCGCTAAGCCTGCCCTGGCTTCTGGACCGGGTCGCCGACCGCCGGATCATGATGTTCGCCGCCGGAGCGATGGTGTTCACCCTGATCTGCACCACCGTCGCATGGTTTGTTTTCGGTGAGGCCGTTGGCTGGTGGGTGGTGGCGCCCGCTTGGGTTGCGCTGGGCATGGCCTACGCAGGACTGGTCACGCCCGGCGGCCGCCTGCTCCGGCGTGCCGCACCGGCGGCCGACCTGCCGTTCCTGTTCGCGGCGCAGTTCTCGCTTTCCCACGCCTGCTGGCTACTGGCCTATCCAGTGGCCGGATGGATTGGCGCAAGGTGGGGAATGCAGGGCGCATTGGCAACTCTGAGCCTGCTCGCCGCAACGGGTGGCGTCGTTGCGTGGAAGCTCTGGCCATCAACTGATAGTCCGAACCCGAGCACCAACGCAGCCCTTTAGATACGACAGTTTGATACTCGCGGGATGTCCGCTCCTGGCCGGAAGCGGATCCCAGCCGATGCCCAGGCGTACCCGTCGCCAGCACCAGCACCAGCGGGCTGCCTCGGTCAACATCAGAATCTCTGATCAGCCCTTTCCGGCACAAAGGTCAAACTTGACCAGCGTTCGCAATGGTCGGCACTGCGCGCCGACTGCCGGCGCTTGGGAACCAAATCTGCGGTTACTATGCGGACACGGTGCTAGCCCGGCATCGCTGGAAAAGGATCGCTTCCAATGCGACAGCTCCAATTGGCGGTTGCCCTTGCCGCCGCACTGACCGCACTGACCGCACAGGCGGCCACCGCCGCCACGGCCCCCACGCCCGCCGAATTCGCGACCTATGCCGAAACGGTGCTGGCGGACGCCTACCCCACCGACGCGCCCGGCGTGGCGGTACTCGTGATGCGCGGTGACGAGGTGCTGTATCGCGGCGCGCGCGGCGAAGCCGACGTCGAGGGCGACGTGCCGCTCAAGCCGGGCGACATGTTCCGCATCGGCTCGGTGACCAAGCAGATCGCCTCGGCCGGGCTACTGACGCTGGTCGATGCGGGAAGGGTGTCGCTGGCCGATCCGCTGTCGAAGTACCTGCCGGACTATCCGGGCGCCGCGAATATCACCATCGAGCAGTTGCTCAACCACACGTCCGGCATCAAGAGCTACACCGAGATACCGGGGGTGATGGAGGGGCCCATCCAGCGCGACCTCACGACCGCGCAGCTGGTGGATTACTTCAAGAACGAAACGCCCGCGTTTGCTCCCGGCGAAGCCTGGGCGTACAACAACTCTGGCTATGTGCTCGTGGGCGCCGTCATCGAAGCGGCCAGCGGCCAGCCTTGGCATGAATACCTCGAGCAGGCGCTGTTCGAGCCCCTCGGCATGAAGGACACCGGGTACGGCGCCGATCCCGTTATCGTCGCGCGCCAGGTCAAGGGCTACACCACGGGCGACAAGGCCCCGGCGGCCCCGCTGCAGCTCAGCATGACCCAACCGCATGCCGCCGGCGCCCTGGTGTCGACAGTCGACGATCTGGCGCGCTGGAATCGCGCCTTGCACGAGGGTCGCGTAATCAAGCCCGCCACGTACGCCCGCATGATCACGCCCTCTGGCAAGGCCAAGGACGCCGGCTACGGGTACGGTTTCCAGACTTCCAGCGTGCGGGGCGCCCCGACCTTGCAGCACGGCGGCGGCATCCCCGGCTTTACGGCATTCCTCACCTATGTGCCGGGGCCGGACATCACCGTGGCGGTGCTGCACAACAGCGAGAACCCGTCCCCGGCGCAGGAAACCAGCTCGATATCGCGCCGCCTTGCCGCGGCCGCTTTGGGGGAGCCCTATCCGGCCGTCAAGCCGGTGGACGTGGACGTGGACGTGCTCAAGCAATACGAGGGCGTGTACCGCGTCAACGAGACCGTGACGCGCACCGTGCGCGTCATCGAAGGGAAGCTGACCATCCGGCGCACCGACCGGGCGCGTGAAGAACTCACGGCGATCGCAGACGACACGTTTCTGTATTCCGATGGCTTCAACCGCATCCGCTTCGAACGCGACGTGGCAAAAAAGGTCACCGGCATGCGCCTGTGGCCCGAGGGCGAAGGCGACGGCGACGTGGCGGCAATCACGGGGGAGGCGCTTCCGGTGGCGATCACGCTTCCACGCGAGGCGCTCGAGCGGCTGGTCGGCCTGTACAAGACAAAGGACGCGGAGATGACCATCGCGCTGGAGGGCGAGGCCATCAGCGGCCATATCAAGGGTCAGCCGCAGGCCGTGCCGTTCGTGGCCATCACGCCCAACCGTTTCACGGGTGACGTCGTTGGCGCTGAGCTTGTGTTTACGCCAGAAACCGGCGTGGCCCAGGGCGTCACGCTGCGGGTGTGGGGTGAAACGATGGTGTTTGAGCGCGTACCCGCAGTGGATAGCGCCCGGTAGCAAGCCCCGCGGTTCGCGGCGGGCTCGGTCGGGGTGACCGTGTGTGCTTCCGACCCGAAGCGGACATAGCGAACCCACATATTGCCAACGTGCGCAGGGTTCTCGACACTGAGCATCACTGACAACGGAGGGTGCCCATGCGTCGTGCTGCCCTGCTGCTTCTCCTGGCTTCGTTTGGTGCCAGCGCCGTAGTCATTCGTGACGACGTCCCCGACCTGCAGTATCGGATGGCGGCATCCGAGTTCCCGGCCCTGGCCGATCTGCCTGGCGAGGGCCAAGGCGTCCTCATCGCGCCGCAATGGGTCATTACTGCCGCCCACGCAGTCAGCTGGCAGCACACCCTGGAAGTGGTGGTCGTCGGAGGCACTCCCCGTGCAGTGAGTCGCGTAGTCGTCCATCCAGGCTACAAGACGCCTCCTCAGGGTATGGTCGACTCGGCGCTCAAGTCGGGCGATTGGGCGGCCTTCTTCGAGTTCATCGCGTCTTCCGATGACATCGCGCTGATCAAGCTATCCGAGCCGGTCAGCGACGTCGTGCCGGCGCGGATCTACAGCGGCGCGGTACTGGGGAAGGTCGTCCGGATCATGGGGCGGGGAGCTACCGGGACGGGATCAACGGGACACCCTCTCGGTGGTCCGAACCGGACCGACCTGCGCCAAGGCTACAACGAGATCAGCGTCTCGGAAGACCGATGGATTGGATACCGCTTCGATCAGCCGCCGAAGGCGCTCCCTCTCGAGGCATCGACAGGGAGCGGAGACAGTGGCGGACCGATCCTGGTCGCGATGGGCAACGAATGGCACCTTGCAGGCATCGCGGCATGGAAGCGCAGCGAGGTAGTCGGCACGGAGATACGCCCAGGCAGGTATGGGGAAATCAGCTACGGCGTGCGGCTGGGGAACTACGCCGACTGGATCGAAGAGACGGTCGCGAATGACGGCGGTTCCAGGGAGGCCCGCTGAGCTGTAGCGCGGGTGTCGTCGCTTGAGGCGGTCCTCAGAGTGAGCCGCGAACCTGGCCCTGGCCGTGCACGACGTACTTGGACGTAGTCAGCTGCGCCGCCCCCTGGAATCCTCCGGCGACCTGCGCGGCGCGCAGGAGCAGCTGGGCCACGCGGACATCGCCACCACCCAGATCCACACGCACATGGCTCTCCAGCACCTGGCCAAGGTGTACGACGCGGCGCATCCGCGGGCACGGCGCAAGCCCTGACGCTGTAGGAGGGACTTCAGTCCCGATCGCTCACGACACCGGGCCGTGCGGCGAGCGCCGCCCCACACACAGGGGTGTCGGCTGAGCGGCTTCTTGCTAGCGCCATCCCTGGCAGCAAAAGCCACCCGCTACGGCA
>JANORD010000267.1:0-5799 GCA_031415095.1 Lysobacteraceae bacterium | reverse complement strand
TAGGGAATGGTGCCCGCCGCCAGCGCCACGTCCTCGCAGGCGATGGCCTGGTCGCCCTGGCGGCCGATCAGCACCACCGCATCCTCGTTGTAGGCCGTTCCTTGGGGCCCGATGTCGGCCATGAACTGGTCCATGCAGATGCGCCCGACGATGGGGTGGCGCTGACCGCGGATCAGCAGCTCGCCCCGGTTCGACAGCGAGCGCGGGAAGCCGTCGCCATAACCCATCGGGAGGGTGACCACGCGGGTGTCCACCTCAGGCGCCCAGGTGGCGCCATAGCTCACCGGATGGCCGGCTGGAACCACCTTGAAGTAGACCACCTGCGAGACCAGCGACAGCACCGGCCGCAGGTCCACCGTGGCCTTGGACGCCGGATCGGGCAGCACGCCATACAGTGCGATGCCCGGGCGCACCAGGTCCAGGCAGGTTTCCGGAAAATGCAGTACGCCACCGGAGTTGGCCAGGTGCCGGATCGGCATCGGCGCGCCGATGCGTTCGAAGTGCGCGCAGGCTTCCAGGAATCGTTCGAGCTGCTGCTGCGTCATCGGCGACGCCGGATCGTCGGCGCAGGCCAAGTGCGAGTAGACGCCTTTCACCGCGCAACAGCGCGACGCCACCGCCGCCTCGATGAAGGGGCCGGCGTGGTAGCTGTGCACGCCGATGCGCTCCATCCCGGTGTCTATCTTTAGGTGGATGGTGGCCCGGCGGCCCAGTGACTCGGCGGCCGCCTCGACCTGGCGCAGCTTGTCGAGCGAGGAGACGGTGATCTCGAGGTCTTCGGCGATCAACTGTGCCGCCTGCGGGCCGAAGATGCCGCCCATCACCAGGATCGGGACATGCACGCCGGCGCGGCGCAGGGCCATCCCCTCTTCCAGGAACGCCACGCCCAACTGCTCAATACCCTGGGCCTGCAGGTGCAGGGCCACCCGCACCAGGCCGTGGCCGTAGGCGTTGGCCTTCACCACGCCCATCACCGGCACGCCGGCGTGGGCCCGCAGGGCGCGCAGGTTGTGGCTGAGGGCGTCCAGGTCCACGCGGATGCGGGTGGGCCGGTCGCTGACCGCATCCGCGCGCGAGCCGGCGGGGCCAGGGGACGGCGTGCTGGGCATCGGCGGGGTCATGCCCGGATTGTAGCGTGGCCGCCGCCTATTCGAAGCTGCCGACCGAGTCGCGCGCCAGGTTGTCGAACCGGGTGTACTCGCCGAAGAACTTCAGCTTCACCATGCCGGTGGGGCCGTTACGCTGCTTGCCGATGATCACTTCGGCCAGGCCTTGGTCCGGCGAGTCCTTGTTGTAGTACTCGTCGCGGTAGATGAACATGATGATGTCGGCGTCCTGCTCGATGGCGCCGGACTCGCGCAGGTCGGCCATGACCGGGCGCTTGTCGGTGCGCGATTCCAGGCCGCGGTTGAGCTGCGACAGCGCCACCACCGGCACGTTCAGCTCCTTGGCCAGCGCCTTCAGCGAGCGCGAAATCTCGGAGATTTCGGTGGCGCGGTTCTCGCCCGTGCCGGGCACCTGCATCAGCTGCAGGTAGTCAATGACGATCAGGCCCAGGTCGTGCTCGCGCTTGATGCGCCGCGCCTTGGAGCGCAGCACGTCGGGCGACAGCGCCGGCGTGTCGTCAATGAATATCTTCACGTCCGACAGCATCTTGATGGCCATGTTCACCCGCGACCAGTCCTCGTCCTCCAGTTGGCCGGTGCGCAGCCGCGTGGCGTTGACCCGGCCGATGGACGAGATGAGGCGGAACGCCAGCTGCGAGGCCGACATTTCCATCGAGTACACCGCCACCGCCTTGCGGGTCTTGATGGCGCCGAATTCGGCGATGTTGAGCGCCAGCGTGGTGTTGTGGACACAGATGTCGTTGGCGATGAAATTGTGCGTGACGGGCACAGTGAGGTCGTAAACCTGCTGCTCACCAGTGGCCACGATGGATTCGATGCGGTCCCAGACCACGTCGCTACTGGCCAATGCAGCCAGCTCGGCGTCCTGTAGGACCATCGCGATGCGCGCCAGCCGGGCGCGCGACAGCGCGCGCTTGCCCACGTGCGAGTTGCTGTCAGCGTAGCCCGTCAGGCGGGCTAGTTCGGCCCAGGACATCGCGCCCTTGGCGCGTTCTATCCGCGACCAGACGCCGACGGGCACCAAGTCCACGTTGCTGTGTTCGCCGCGCTTGGCCAAGGCTGCGCCCACGGCATCCAGCGCCGCCTGCTTGCCATGGATGCCAATCTCAGCGATGAACGTGCGGATGGACTCGGCGTCGGTGATGTCGAGCTGCCAGGACACCCGGCGCGCGCCGGCATACTTCACCCAGCGCTGGCGCAGCTTGGCCACCACGCCAAAGCGCAGCAGCAGGTGCTGCAGCTGGCGCGCCAGGCGCTCGGACACGCTGGCGAAACCCAGCTGCGACTGGCCCGAAGCCAGCACCGTGGCCCAGCCATCGGTGGCGAACAGGCGGTTCACGAACTGCGCCATCTGCTCCCGCGGCAGCCGGAAAACCGCCTCGGGAACATGCTTGGCGTGCGCGCCCTGCCCCATCAGCCCCTGCTGGCGCAGCCACAGCGTGAGTGGGTTGGCGATGTTGCGGCGGGCCGATTCGCCCGGCGCCAGGCCCAGCGCCGCCGGCGTGACTTCAAGCACCTCGCACAGCGCCTTGAGCTGCTCCGGCGCGGGCACCGCGGCACCCTTGCGCCAGTGGGTTACGGAGGCCGGACTGACCTGGAGCTTGGCGGCAACCGCACGGCCCACGTGATGGCCTGAATCCATATGCTCGGTGAGCGCGGCGGCGAACCGCTGCCGCTGGCCAGACACGGCCGATGCGTCGGCGGCGACCCGCCAGGTGGGTGAGAAGCCAGCACGTCGCTCGACTTGGTGTGCCACGACGCCGCCGAACGCTTTTATTGCTGCAGTGAAGTCCTCGGTGATTTGCGCGTTGCTGCTGGTAAAACGCGGCATGCTGCCGGTGAGCCCGCCGTCACCGATCAGGTAGGCCAGCAGGCTGACCTCGCAGTCGCGCATCGGCTCGCGGCCGAACACCGGCAGGCGGCGGGGCACGGCCACGTAATCGCCCGGCTGCAGCTCCATCAGCGGCTTCCAGCCGTCCAAGGTGAGGAAGGGATGCGGCGCCGTGGTCTCCACCCGGCGGCCCAGCCGCGTGGTGACCTCGAAGGTGGGTTTGATGCCGTCGTCCACGAAGTCCGACGGCTCGGCTCTGCCTAGGCGGTAGTCATCGCCCAAGGTGCCTATCCGCCCCGCGCGTGCGCGGCAGATGGACTCGATGGTGGCGACGGAGCCATCGTCGAGGACGATCTCGGCGTCGGCGCTAAGGCATTTTCCCATGGCCGGTCTCGCCGCCAGGATGATCAGGTCGGACGGCTGCAGGCCCGCCGTCATTTCATCCAGGTCGGTGAAGCCGGTGGGCAGGCCGGTGACGCTGCCCTGGTTCTCGTAGCGCTCCTGCAGCAGGGCGAAGGCGTCCTTCATGGCCTCGCGCAGGGACACGAAATCAGCGCGGCCGCGGCGGCCCTGTTCGGCGATCTTGAACACGCGCATCTCGGCGGCCGACAGCACTTCCTGGCTGTCGCGGCCTTCGGGCTGGAAGCCGTCGTTGACGATCTCGGTGCCGGCTTCGATCAGCTGCCGCAGCACGGCCTTCTCGCGCACGATTTCGGCGTAGGCGCGGATGTTGGCGGCCGAGGGCGTGCTGGACGCCAGCTCCACCAGATACCCGGTGCCGCCGATCTGCTCGGACAGGCTGTTGGCTTCAAACCATTCGCCCAAGGTGACGGCGTCGAAGGGCTTGCTCTTCTCGCTCAATTCGCGGATGGCGCGATAAATCAGCCGGTGGTCGCGCCGATAGAAATCGTGCTCGGTGAGGAAATCACCCACCCGGTCCAGCGAGTCGGGCGCCAGCATCAGGCCGCCGATGACGGCCTGTTCGGCCTCCACCGACTGCGGCGGGACGCGCAGGGCGTCGATCTTGGCGTCGGTGCGGAAAGACTCGGTGCGTGCGGGCATGTCAGCCTTGGTGAGAGCGCCGAAGGGTATCAGCGAAGGATGGACTATCGGGTCAGACATCGTAGCGATCCCCCTCTCCCGGCGACAGGCATAACTCTGTGCATAACCGGTGGGCATCTTCTCTGCCCGCGCTCTCATATCCTGAGATTGACGAGGAACACGGCGAGGAGGCTGAGGCCTTCTTCCTGGGCCGACACGCCTCTCGCGCGGGAGCTGCGGGCACAGTAGCTGTTGGGCGGCCGAGAGCATCGGGACTGAAGTCCCTCCTACAAAGGGCGGAAAGACGAAGGGCGGAAAGACGAAGGGCGCCCTGGGGCGCCCTTCGGGTGAAACGTGCAGCGAGTGGATCAGGCTTCGGCGACGACCAGCACCTTGACGGTGGTGTGGACGTCGGCGTGCAGGCGCACTTCGACATCGAACTCGCCGGTGCGACGCAGCGCACCCTCGCCCATCACCACTTCGCTCTTGTCGAGCTTGTGGCCGGCGGCCGTGAAGGCCTCCGCGATGTCGCGCGGGCCGACCGAACCGAACAGCTTGCCTTCCGTCGAGGCATTGGCCGGGATCGTGACGGTGGCGCCTTCCAGCTTGTCCTTGCGGGCCTGCGCGTCGCCCAGGATGGTGTTGGCCTTGGCTTCGTACTCGGCGCGCTTGGCTTCGAACGACGCGATGTTGGTCGCGGTGGCCGGCACAGCCTTGCCGAACGGCACCAGGAAGTTGCGGCCGTAGCCCGGCTTCACGTCGACCAGGTCGCCCAGGCCGCCCAGGTTCACGACTTTCTGCAAAAGGATCAGTTTCATGGGTGTTGCTCCTTGACGTTAGCGGGGCGCGTGGCCCCGCAACGGTGGCTGTCCGTAAGGATCAGTTCTGGTGGTTGTCGGTGTACGGGATCAGGGCCAGCTCGCGGGCGCGCTTGATCGCGGTCTGCAGCTGGCGCTGGTACTTGGCCTTGGTGCCGGTGATGCGGCTGGGAACGATCTTGCCGTTCTCGGTCAGGTACTGGCGCAGCACGTTGAGATCCTTGTAATCGATCTCCTTGATGCCCTCGGCCGTGAATTTGCAGAACTTGCGGCGGCGGAAAAACTTGCTCATGTCGGTCTCCGGTCTCGGGCTCAGGCAGCGTCGTCGCTGGCGGGGATGCCAATGCTGTTTTCGTCATCGTCGCGGCGCGGGCGGCGCTCGCTCTTCTCGTCCTTGGTCTTCATGATCAGGGACTGTTCGGTGACGGCTTCCTCGCGGGCGAGGACCATGTGGCGCAGCACGGCGTCGTTGAAGCGGAAGCCGTCGACCAACTCGGTGAGCACCTTCTGGCCGCACTCGATGTTGAGCAGGACGTAGTGGGCCTTGACCAGGTTGTCGATGGAGTACGCCAACTGGCGGCGGCCCCAATCTTCCAGCCGGTGGATCTTGCCGCCGTCGGCTTCGATCAGCGACTTGTAGCGCTCGATCATGGCCGGCACCTGCTCGCTCTGGTCCGGATGGACCATGAACACGATTTCATAGTGACGCATGGGTTGTTTCCTTGTGGATGGGCCTTGTTGGCCTGGCAGCCCCCGGCGCGAGGCCGTGGAGCAAGGGTCTCCCGGTGTTTGGGAGCCGCGTATTATGCCTGAGTGCCGCGCTTTGCCGCAAGCGCCTGTCCCACAAAAGAATTCCTCCCTTGTAGGAGGGACTTCAGTCCCGATGCTCCAAGGCCAGGAGCAACGGGACTGAAGTCCCTCCTACAAGGGTGGAATTATTTTGTGGGACAGGCGCTTGCGGCAAAGCGCGGCACTCAGGCAT
>JANORD010000266.1:0-21382 GCA_031415095.1 Lysobacteraceae bacterium | reverse complement strand
GTTCCTGCGCCCGGTGATTTTGCCGGATGCGGCGGCCTCGGCCGAACTGTCCGGCGAAAAATACAACGTGCTGCGCGCCGCGCAGCTGCGTTCCCGCGAGGCCGAGGACAGCCGCGTGCGCGGCGGCGAACTGCCGCTGCTGCCGGAACTGCCGGACACCGCGCCGGTGCCTGCGCCGCTGCCGCAGGACGAACCGCAGCCATGAGCACCGGGTCGCCCGAACGGCCTGGTTACGCGTTCGCGCGTCGCCATGGCGCCACGTTGGCCGGCTGGGAGGACGGTGCCGCGACCGTGCTGCACCGGCCCGGGGTGGCCCCGGAAGTGTTCGCAGAGCTACGCCGCCACTGCCGGGCGCCGCTGCGCCTGCTGTCCGTGGACGCCGCTGAGTACGAGCAGCGCCTGGGCGCGATTTACGGCGACGGCGATGACGCCAGCACGCTGCACATCGACCCCGCGCTGCCCGGGCTGGCAGGCTTGTCGCGCGAGCTGCCTGAACCGCGCGACCTGATGGAGAGCCAGGACGACGCGCCCATCATCCGCCTGCTCAATGCCCTGTTCGCCGACGCCGTGCGCTGCGGTGCCTCGGACGTGCACGTGGAGCCGTTCGAATCCCGGCTAGTGGTGCGCTTCCGCGTGGACGGCCAGCTGCGGCAGGTGCTGGAGCCGGACCGGGCCATCGGCCGCGCCATGGTTTCGCGCATCAAGGTAATGGCGCGGCTGGACATCGCGGAAAAGCGGCTGCCGCAGGACGGGCGGATTTCTCTGCGTGTTGCCGGCCGGCCGGTGGACGTGCGCGTGGGCACCATCCCGGTGGGCGCCGATGGCGAACGCGTGGTGATGCGCTTGCTCGACAAGCAGGCCGGGCGCCTCGGGCTGGAGGGCTTAGGGCTGCCGCCGCCGCTTCTGGTGGAGCTCGAGACGCTGCTGGCGCATCCGCACGGCATCGTGCTGGCTACCGGACCCACGGGTTCGGGCAAGACCACCACGCTCTATGCCGCACTGCAGCGCCTGAACCAACCCCAGCGCAGCGTGCTGACCGTGGAGGATCCGATCGAGTACCTGCTCGACGGCATCGGCCAGACCCAGGTGAACCCGCGCCTGCAGCTTGATTTCGCGCGCGGCTTGCGCGCCATCCTGCGCCAGGATCCCGACGTGGTGATGGTGGGCGAGATTCGCGATGTGGAAACTGCGCAGATTGCCGTGCAGGCGTCGCTGACGGGCCACCTGGTGCTGTCCACCCTGCACACCAATTCCGCGGTTGGTGCGGTAACGCGCCTGCGCGACATGGGCATCGAGCCCTTCCTTTTGGCCAGCTCACTGCGCGGTGTGCTGGCGCAGCGGCTGGTGCGGGTGCTCGATCCGCTGCAGTCCGAGGAATATGCCCCCAGTCCCGCGGAGTGCGCGGTCTTCGGCCAAGCCTGGGACGCCGCGCTGCGCTTCCGGCGGCCCCGTGCAGGCACGGGCCACGACGGCGGCTACCGCGGCCGCACCGGGGTGTACGAGCTACTGGTGGCCGACGAAGCCTTCCGGCGCCTGGTGCACGACGGCGCCGGCGAGCACCAGTTGCGCGAGCAGGCGCGCACCCGCACCCCGGCGCTGATGGCCGATGCGTGGGCCAAGGTGTGCAGCGGCCAGACGTCGGTGGAAGAAGTGCTTCGGGTCACCCGCGAGGAGTAGGCCGATGCCGGTGTTCGAGTACAGCGCGTTGGACGATGGCGGCAGAACTGCGTCCGGCGTGCTGCAGGCCGACACCGCTCGCGATGCCCGCGCGCAGCTGCGTGAGCAAGGCTGGATGCCACTGGCCGTGGCTCCGCTGCACACGCCGGCGGCGGGTAAACGGCGCCGCGCTGGCTTGATGCTGGGGGATGGCGCAACCACGCTGGCAACGCGCCAGCTCGCTACCTTGCTGCAAGCGGGACTGCCCTTGGAGGAAGCACTGGCGGCGCTGGCCGAGGGCGCCGAAGGAGGCTTGCGCCGGCTCGCGCTGTCACTACGCGCGCGAGTGATGGAGGGCGCGCCGCTTTCGACCGCGATGGCGGAATTCCCGGGGCAATTCAGCCCGATTTACCTCGCCACGGTGTTGGCTGGCGAGCATGCGGGGCGCCTGGATCACGTGCTGCTGCGGCTAGCGGCGCACCTGGAGCAACGGGATGCCACGCGACATCAACTGATCGCGGCGCTGGCGTATCCCCTGCTGCTGGTTGTGGTGGCCTTGGTGGTCGTCGCTGGCCTCATGGCGTACGTGGTGCCGGAACTGGTGGCGGTGTTTGTGCGCAGCGGCCAGCCGCTGCCCTTGCCAACGCGCCTGCTGGTTGCCGTTAGCCAAAGCCTGCAGTCGAATCTTGGGTGGATGCTGCCGCTGGCGCTCGCCGCAGCAGTCGGGGCCGCGCTGTGCTGGTCCCGGCCGGACTTTCGCCGCTGGCGCGATGCTGGCCTGGCGCGGATTCCCGGCTTGGGCCGATGGCTGCGTGCGCGCGAGGCTGCCCGCTATGCCCGCACGCTGGCCTTGCTCACTGCAGGCGCCGTGCCGCTGCTCGAAGCGCTGTCGCTGGCCGCCGGAACCGTTCAAAACAGCGCTTGGCGCGAGGCTCTGCAGGCAGCCGCAGCGCGCGTGCGCGAGGGCGAAACCCTCGCAAGCGCGCTGGCGCAGGTGCCGGGCTTTCCCGCAGTGGCATTGCGGCTGGTGGCCAGCGGCGAGCGCGCCGGCCGGCTGGAAACGCTGCTGGACGAAGCCGCGGCGCAGCTTGAGCGCGAGATCGCATTGGGCAGCTCCTTGGCCATGGCGGCCTTGGGGCCTGCTGTTATCCTGCTGGTGGGGGGCTGGGTGTTGTTCATCGTGCTGGCCATCCTGCTTCCCGTGTTCGAGATGAACCAACTCGTGATGTGAGCGACGCCATGCCTGCCCGCCAACACGCCCGCCGCCATCGTTCCGGCTTCACCTTGGTGGAAGTGCTGGTGGTGGTGGTGATCCTGGGCGTACTGGCTGCGGTGGTGGTGCCGCGGGTGATGGACCGGCCAGACCAGGCGCGCGCCGTGCGCGCGGCGCAGGATGTCGCCGCCATCGTCACCGCCCTCAATCTGTACCGCTTGGACAACGACAGCTATCCCAGCAATGGCGAAGGCCTGCAGGCGCTGTGGGAGCGGCCGCCGCAAGCCCGCAACTGGCGCAGCGGTGGCTATCTCGAACGCATGCCGCTGGATCCTTGGGGCAAGCCCTACCTTTACCGCCGCCCTGGCGTGCACGGCGACATCGACGTGTGGACCCACGGCGCGGACGGACAGCCCGGCGGCTCCGACGCCGACACCGATGTCGGCAACTGGTAGCCGCGGCGGCAGCCTGATGGAGGTGCTGGTTGGCTTGGTCATCCTCGCCGTGCTGCTGGCTGCCGTGCGCCTGGCTTTCCCCGACCGTGCGGAGCGTCACGCCGAACTGGCCGCCGAGCGCACGCTGGCCTTGATCGCGCTGGCTTGCGAGCGCGCACAGCTCACTGGCCGGACCATGGGCATCGGCCTGGCGGCCGAGCGCATCGCCTTCGGGCCCATGGCGGACGGCCGCTGGGCACCGCTCCCTGCCGGCGCCGCCGAAGCGCTGCGCGAACGCCCGTTCGAGCCGGGCCTACAGCTTGAACTCAAGCGTGATGGCACGCCCATGCCGCTCCCGGCCACGCTGCCCCAAAGCCCACAGTTGGCCTGCCAGGGCAACGGCGACCTTGATGAATTCAGCCTGGAAATTCGCGCTGCCACGGGCATGGGATGGCGCCTGCGCGGCGACGCTGACGGCGGCCTTTCACTGGCGAAGACCGATGCCAAGGGCTAGCTCCAGCGGCATGAGCCTGCTGGAGGTGTTGGTGGCGCTGGCTGTTCTTGCGATCGCGATGGCGGCGCTGGTGCGCACGGTTTCACTTCAGGCCGTGCACTTGGGCGAGGCCGCGCTGCGCACCGAAGCACAGTGGGTGGCGGCCAATGTGCTTGCCCAAACCCGGCTTGCGGCAAGCAACGGCACGGCATCGGCGCTGCAGGGGCAGATGCCGATGGGGCATCGCCAGTGGCGGTGGCAGCTGGAAACGCACGCCACGCCGCTGCCCGGTGTCCAGCGGCTGCGGGTGACAGTGCAGCATCCCGACGGCAGCCGGGTGGTGCTGGCGCTGGACGGTTTCACGAGTCCGCCATGACGCGTCCGGCTGGCTACAGCCTGCTCGAGACCCTGGTGGCGGCGGCACTGTTCGCCGCGCTGGCCGCGCTGGCGTGGGGCGGCTTGGACTCGATATTGCGCGGCCGCCAGGTGCTGGCCGCCAAAGATGGCCAACTACAGGCGCTGGTGCGCAGCGTTGGGCGCTTCGAGCGCGACCTGCGCCAAGCGCTGCCGCGACCGGCACGCCGCGCCGATGGCTCCCGCGAACCCGCGCTACGCGGCGCGCCCAACATGCTGGTGGCCACGGTGTGGCGGCCCAATGGCGGCACCGACGGCGCCACGCTGGAGCGGGTGGCGTGGAGTTGCGCCGATGGCCGGCTGGGCCGCCAGCGTTGGTCCGTGGTGGATGCGGCGCCCGGCACGCCGGTGTCGCAAGCGGCCGGCCTTGCCCACGCGGGCTGCGGGTTCCGCTATCGGGATGCGACGGGAGTGATGCACGCGCAATGGCCGCCCGCTGGCGCGTCCGAGACGGCCCTGCCGCGAACGGTGGAGCTGTGGCTGCGCCTGCAGGACGGCGCCGAGTACCGCCGGTTGCTGGAACTTCCGGTCGCCCTCGCCGAGCCGGCGCCATGAGGCGCCAGCGCGGCGTCGCGCTGCTGGTCGCCCTGTTGGCCCTGGTGCTGGCCGTGGTGCTGGTGAGCACGCTGCTGCAGCAGGGCGAACTTCGCCAGGCCCGACTGCGCGAGCAGTGGCGAGCCGAACAGGCCTGGCAGCTGCACCTGGGCATGGAAGCGTGGGCATTGGCAGCGTTGAAGGCGGGTGGGCGCGGGCCTTTGGCTTCGGGCGAGGTCCTGGGGCTGCCGGGGGCGACGGTGCTGGGGCAGCTGCGCGACCTGGGCGCGTGTTTCAACCTCAACGCGCTGGCGCCCCAGGGCCACGCCGACCCGGCTGCGATGGCGGGGTTCGCGCGCCTGCTGCGCGCGCTGCAGTTGCCCGAAACGCTGGCGCCACAGGCAGCCGACTTCGTGGACGCCGATTCGCTGCCGCTACCCGGGGGCGCCGAAGATGCCACCTACGTTAGCCGCACGCTTCCACAGCGTACGCCCAACCGCGCGCTCTCGGCGCCCGAAGAAATCCGCCGGCTTCCGGCGATGACTGCGGAGCACTGGGCGCGCCTGTCGCCCTTCGTGTGCGCACTGCCTCCGGACCAGCAGCTGAACCTGAATGTCGCCGCGCCAGAGCTTTGGCTGGCCGTCGACCCCGGCTTGGATCTGGCGGCAGCGCAGCGCTTGGCGCAACCCGACCGGCGCGGACTGCCGCAGTACGAGGACATTGCCGACGTGCGCGCAGCCCTTGCCGCTGAAGGCGCACTGGCCCCGTCGCTTGAGGGGTTCGCGGTTGAGAGCCGCTACTTCTTGCTCGAATCCACCGTTGATGCCGACGGCATCGAGTTCGCGCTGGTGAGCCTGCTGCGGCAAGCGCCGGACGGCGCGCAGGTGCTGGCGCGCGCGCGCGGCACGCAGTAGTAAGCTGCCCCGATGGCACTCCTGCTGATCCGCCTGTTTGCCGATGGTCGCGTGCAGTGGCTGGACGCGTCTGGCGCTGTGCGCGAAGGCTGGCCCACCCATGCCGCCAACCGCCACCCGTGCGTGGTGCTGGTCCCGGGCGAACAGGTGCTGCTGCTGGACATGCCGCGCGTCGCGCGACGCGACGCGCAGCTGGCGCAAGCCTTGCCTTATGCGGTGGAAGACCAGCTGGCGGGCGCCATCGAACTGCAGCACGTGGCCTGGGCCCCAGCCTCCGACGCCTCCCACCTGCGCGTGGCGGTGGTGGCCCGCGAACGCATGACTGCCTGGCTGGCCGCGCTGGATGGCGCCGGCCTGTCGGCCGACGTGCTGCTTCCCGAGCCCTTGGCCTTGGCGCCGCCGGACCCTGGCAGGATTCGCCTGCTGTTCGAAGACCAGCGCGTAACCCTGCGCCTGTCTGAAAGCTGCGGACAGGTAGCCAACCTCTCAGAATTTTCCGCGCTTCGCCAAGTCCTCGGCTTCGACCCCGCACAGTGCGATGCCTGCGCCGTAGCCGGCGCCTCGCCCGATTGGCCAGGCGCCGCGCTGGAGCGTGCAGACAGCGCCCTCTCGGCCTTTTCCGCGAGTGCCGCAGCGCCGGAACTGAACCTGCTGCAGGGTGACTATGCGCCCCGGCATCGCCGCCGCGCGGCCGGACGCGCATGGCAACTGGCGGCCAGCCTGGCGGGCGCGGCGCTGCTGTTCGCGCTGGCCCAAGCCGCCGTGGATGGCCGCAAGTTGGCAGGGCTGGCGGCGGCGCAACGGCTGGAGCTGCAAGGGATACGCGCGCTGTTGGCACCGGGGACCGCAGACAGCGCCGATCCCGCCGCCGCACTGCAGGCGCGGCTGGCGACTCCGGCGACACGCCCCGATCCCGCGCTGCACCTGCTGTCGCGCGCTGCCCCGGTGCTGGCCGCGGATTCACGCCTGCGGCTGGATGGCTTGGAGTACCGCGATCGCCGCCTGGATTTGGTGGTGCAAGCCAAGGACGTGGCCAGCCTGGATCAACTTCGCCAGCGCCTGACCGAGGCGGGGCTGGCGGCGGACATCAGCGCCAGTACGGCGCAGGCGCAGGGCGTGCAGGGACGCCTGCGCGTCGGGCTGCCGCCATGATCCGCGCATTGGGTCACCTGCCTATACGACAGCGTCGGGTGCTGCTGGCCGGCGCGGCCGTGCTGGGAGCGCTGCTGCTTTGGCTCGGCGTCTGGCAGCCGTTGGACCAGCGCCGCGATCGGCTGCGCCAGCAGGTCACCGACACCGCGGAGCAGCTTGCGCAGTTCAGGCTCGGCCTGGCCCAGGGACAGGCCGGCAATGACGCATGGCGCGCGCCAGGATCGCTGCTTTCCCGCGTGGATGCCGAAGCACGCGCGCTCGGCGTGTTGCCGCACTTGAATACGCTCGAGCCGCAGGGCACCGACGCGGTGCGCCTGCAGCTGCGTGACGTACCTTTCGACGCCCTGGCGAACTGGCTGGAGCGCCTGTCGACGCAAGGCGTTGGCGTGGACGAGCTGTCACTGCAGCGGGCGGGCGAGCCGGGGCGCGTGGATGCCACCCTGCTGTTGCGCGACACGGGGCCGTGAGGCGGCTGGCAGTAGCGGGAGTGGCGCTGCTGGTGTTCGTCATCGCGCTGGCCGCCTGGATGCCCGCGGCGCTGGTGCTGCCGCTGTTGTGGCCCGGTGGATCGCCGCTGGCGCTGGATGATGTCCGCGGTAGCCTCTGGCGCGGCCACGCCGGCGTCGTGCGCTGGCGCGGCGAACCCTTGGGCAGCCTGGACTGGCGCGCCTCGCCCGCCGCGCTGCTTGAGGGTGAATACGTAGCGCAGCTGCACTTGGGCGGAGCGTTGAACGCCAGCGCGCGGCTGCATGCCGCGCGCGCCGGCGGCCGGCTTGAGCAGGTTGCGCTGGTGTTTCCAGGCGAATGGCTTGCCGGCGCATTGGCCACGCCGGCGCTGCAGCCACGCGGCACGGTGGAGGTGCGCATCGAAAGCTTGGAGCTGGCGCAGGGCGAACTGGTGGCGCTGGTCGGCAACGCTACGTGGCGCGAGGCTGCCGTCAGCGGTGCCGCGTCGGCTCCGCTGGGCGAGCTGGGCGCGGATTTCTCACTGGCACCGACCGGTACGGTGCATGGCCAGCTGCGCGACAGCGGCGGTCCCTTGGCGCTATCCGGGTCATTCGAGGTCTCGGCCTCGGGCTATCGCGCCGATTTGCGCTTGGCCGCACGCGATCCGGCGCTGCACCCCGCGCTCGCGTGGATCGGGCAAGCCCAGGGCGACGCGCGCCATTTGCTGCTGCAGGGGCCGCTGGAGCCCGCGGTCGCTGGCGCGGGCTGGTGACCGGACGGCGCACCAAATAGCGCCTTGCAGCGGTATGCTCGGCACGCGGACAGGCTACCGCAGCCAGGGGATTGGCTGGGTCGCACAGCGACGGCGCAACGCTACAGTCACTCGGGAGGCACGGCATGCGCCACCGCACGTTCCTTGAGTATCGGAGCTACCGATACCTCTGGCTTGCGGGCGGCCTGACCAGTGCCTCGGTGTTGGCCTACTTGCTGCACCGCCCCATACCCGTGGCCCACGGTGGTACTTGGCTGGGCTACACGCTGGGCACGCTCGGGGCGCTGCTGATCGGCCTACTGATGTGGCTGGGCGTGCGCAAACGCCAGTATCTGGACGGTCCTGGCCCGCTGGTGGGCTGGCTGTCCGCGCATGTGTATCTCGGCCTTGCGCTGGTGGTTATCAGCACGCTGCACGCCGGATTTCAACTGGGATTTAACGTGCATAGCCTGGCCTTCGTGCTGATGTTGGTGGTGGTCACCAGCGGCATTTACGGCGTGGTCTGCTACGTGCAGCTGCCGCGCCGGATCACCGAGAACCTGGGCGAGGACACCCTGGACACCCTGCTGCTCAAGATCACCGACCTTGACGGTGAGGCGCGCCGGATTGCCCTTGAGCTGCCCAACGAAACCAACGCCGCGGTGCTTCACGCCAGCCAGGCCACGCGCGTGGGCGGCGGCTTGCTGCAGCAGCTCAGCCTGCACCACCCGCGCTGCCCAACCACCTTGGCACTGGACCAAGCGGTGGCCATGGGCCCGCGGCTATCCGACGCCCAGGCCAAGCTCAATCGCAGCCTGTGCGAAGTCCTGATGCGCAAGAAGGTGCTGCTGATGCGCGCGCGGCGCGACGTGGCGTTTCGCGCACGCCTGCAGGTGTGGCTGTATCTGCATGTGCCTCTGTCAGTGGCGCTGCTGGCCGCGCTGGTGGCCCACGTTGTTTCTGTTTTCTTCTACTGGTAGCGCCCGCGCATGATCCGTTGCCGACTGGTGGAAGTGACGCGAAGCCGCAGCGGAAAGCCCCTGCGCGCGGAGCGTGTGGTCGCCGGCGACCCGTTGCGCGTGGGCCGCGGTGCCGACTGCCAGGTGCACCTGCCCGATCCCCGCATCAACCTGCATGCCGCCGCGGTGCATCGCGGCAGTGATGGCACGCTGCACTTGGAGTCCGAAGCCAGCTCGCTCAAGGCCGACGGCGTTTTCGAGCAGCGCCTGAAACTACGCGAGGGGCTGCAGTTCCACCTGGGGCCCTATTTGTTCGAGGTGGAGCCGGCGGGTGAAGGCCAGGACCTCGTGCTGGCCTTCGAACTGGTGCAGCCGCTGCAGGACGACCTCGAGCGCCTGTCCGCGGCGTCGCGGACCAGCCTGGAGCAGGCGGGGTTCTCCAAGCGCCGCGCTGCGCTGGTGCTCGGCGCCGTTGTGCTGCTGGTCTTCCTGGCGCTACCGGTGCTCTACGCCGTGTCGCCATCGGTCCGCATGGCGGTGGCGCATTTGCCCGTGGCGCCGGACCAATCGTGGAGCCCGGGCCCGATGTCGGCCGCGCACCGCGGCTTTGGCAACGACTGCAGCCAGTGCCACCAAGTGGCTTTCGTGCAGGTGCGTGACCAGGCCTGCACCCGCTGCCATGAAGGCATGGGGCCACACGTGGCCGACGCCGTCGTGCAGGCCGAAGTATTCAGCGACAGCCGCTGCGCCAGCTGCCATCGCGAACACAAGGGCGAGACCGGGCTGGCGCGCGGTGATCCGAACCAGTGCACCGACTGCCACGGGGACATCCGCGCGCATGCGCCGTCGTCATCGCTGGTGGCGATAGCTGACTTCGGCACGGATCATCCGCCGTTCCGGCTCAGCCTGGCCGATGGCAGCGGCAGCGTGGTGCGCGTGCGCCAGGACGACGTGGCGGCAGCCGTGGAGCGATCGGGCCTGGTCTTCCCACACGACGTGCACGTAGCCGCCAGCGGCGTGAAGAGCCCCGAGGGCACCGTGCAGCTGGCCTGCATCGATTGCCATGCTCCGGATGAATCAGGCGTTCGTTTCAAGCCCATTGCGATGCAAAGCCATTGCGCAAGCTGCCACCGCCTGGATTTCGAACCGGCGGTGACCACGCGGCAGGTGCCGCATGGTGACCCCGCGGCGGTGATGACGGCACTGCGCGAGTTCTACTCGGCCGTCAGCATCGGAGAAACGCCCATCGATGTCGTCACCATGGACGGAGCGGTCCGACGCCCCGGCGCGCGCGCCGACGCACAGCAGCGCCAACAGGCGGCGGCCTGGGTGGAGGCCAAGACCCAGGCCATCGCCAAGGAGCTGTTCGAGGAACGGGTATGCCAGACCTGTCACGTCATCAGCCACGATCCGGCGGCGGCGGCGCCATGGGCGGTGTCGCCGGTGAACTTGGGCACGCGCTGGCTTCCGGGCGCGCGCTTCGAGCACGACCGCCACGGCAGCTTTGAATGCAGCAGCTGCCACGCAGTTGCCGCATCTGCCAGCAGCCAGGACATCGCCATTCCCGCACTGTCCGACTGCCGCAGTTGCCACGGCGGCGCATCGCCCGCGCCGCACCAGCTGGCCAGCACCTGCGCCACCTGCCACGGGTTCCACCTGCCGGGGGCGCTGCCCCATCCGGCGGCCAAACGCGGAGCCCCACCATGACCCTACGGGTGAACTCCCTGATTGCGGCGCTTGCCTGCTGCCTGCTGCTGTCGAGCTGCGGCGGCAGCTCCAACAGCGACGCCCTCGGTTGCACCGTCAATTGTCCGCCGCCACCGCCACCGCCGGTGCCCATCCCCGCCGACGCGCTGGCCGTAACCGAGGTGCAGCGCATCGTCAGCCAAGCGGTTGGCGAAGCCCAGGCGCGCAGTGCGCCGGCCACCATCGCGGTGGTGGACCGCGTGGGCAACGTGCTGGCGGTGTTCCGGATGAACGGCGCCGCCACGACGTTCCGCATCGACGGTGGCCGCGGCGCCAGCGGTGGCCTCGACGGTGTATCGGGGCTTCCTGATGACCTGGCTGCGATCTCCAAGGCCCTCACCGGGGCCTATTTGTCCAGCGCGGGAAACGCATTTTCCAGCCGCACGGCCGGCCAGATCATCCAGCAGAACTTCAACCCCGGCGAAATTTCCCAGCCCTCGGGACCCTTGTTCGGCGTGCAGTACTCGCAGCTGTCGTGCTCGGACCTGATGCTGCGCAGCAGCGACGGCCTGCGCGGGCCCAAGCGCTCACCGCTGGGCCTGGCTGCTGATCCAGGCGGGCTTCCGCTGTACAAGAACGGGTTGGTGGTGGGGGGGATCGGCGTGATCTCCGACGGCGTCTATTCGCTGGACCTGGACATCACCAACATTGATAGCGATCGCGACGAGTTGATCGCCGTGGCTGGCAGCAGCGGCTACGCCGCGCCAGTGGACCGTCGCGCCGACCGCATTACCGCTGACGGCCGCACGCTGCGCTACACCGATTCGGAGGCACTGCTGTCGAACCCGTCGAACGCGCCGGCCTTCGCCAGCCTGCCCGGTGCGCTGGTGGCGGTGCCGGGCTACGCCACCGCCACGGTTATTGCCGGCACCGCCTTTGGCAGCGCGGCCTCGGGCTACCGGGCCGATATCGGCATCTACGCCGACTTGGCGGGCCACATCCTGGTGGATGCAGCCGACGCCAATCGCTACCCGTCGCGTGCCGGCACCGATGGTGGCATGAGCCAGGCCGAGGTGACGCAGGTGCTGCGCAGCGCGCTGTCGGTGGCCAACCGGGCGCGCGCGCAGATACGCCGGCCCTTGGGCTCGGCCGCACAGGTGACCATCGCGGTGGTGGACACCCAGGGCGAAGTGCTGGGCTTGGTGCGTACGCCAGATGCGCCGGTATTTGGAACCGACGTATCGCTGCAGAAAGCGCGCAGCGCTGCCTTTCTTTCCAGCACCGGTGCCGGCGCGGCGTTGGCCGCCCTGCCGCCGGCGAACTACCTCAGCCCACCGGCCGCGTCTTCCATCGGCGCGTATGTGCTGGCCATGCGCAGCTTCCTCTCCGACCCCAGCGCCTTGGCCAACGGCACCGCTTTCAGCAACCGCGCCATCGGCAACCTGGCCCGGCCACTGTTTCCCGATGGCGTCGCTGGCTCGCCGGGCGGACCGCTGTCCACGCCGCTTTCCAACTGGAGCGTGTTCCACGTCGGGCTGCAGCTGGACCTGTCCTACAACGCCATCGTGGCTGCCGCCGGCGGCGGCTTGGGCGTGGGTTGCACCGGGGTGGCGGCGCTGCGCAACGGCCTGCAAGTCTTCCCCGGCGCCGTGCCGATCTACCGGGGCGGCGCCCTGGTGGGCGCGATCGGCGTCTCCGGGGATGGCGTGGACCAGGACGACATGATTGCGTTCCTGGGACTGGCCGATGCCGGTGCGTTGCTCAACACCGGCTTGGGCAATGCGCCCCAGAGCCTGCGTGCGGACAACCTGGTGCCGGCGGGCACCCGCCTGCGCTACGTTCAGTGCCCGCAGTCGCCGTTCAACAATTCCACTGAACAAAACGTCTGCGCGGGTCTTTGACGCCATGGCCGCCCTGCACCTCTGGTCCACGCTCCTGGTTGCCGCGGCGCTGTCGCCTTTTGCGTGCGCGCAAGACCCGGAGAACCGTGCCGGACAGGACGAGGACGAAGAAGCCGTCCTGATCCAGCGTCCCCAGGGCCAACCGCTCGTGTATCCGCTGCCGCAGATCGACCCTGCGCGGGTCCCTCCGCCGGAGCCCGCGGTGCGCCGAGAAAGCCTGCCCGTGCCCGACCGCTGGCGGATCATGCAGGGCCTGGGCCCCGCGCGCCGGTGGTGGGACCCCTACAACTCGAACGTGCTCAAGGGTGACCTGCCGTTCGAGCCGTTTCGGCGCTGGGGCGAGGATTGGTTCCTGGTGCTTTCGGGCGTTTCAGACACGCTGGTGGAATTCCGGCGCCTGCCCACGCCGGTGGGCGCGCAGTCCAGCGAGCGCCCGGGAGCCAGCGACGTGTTCGGTCAGGGCGAGCAGTCCACTTTCAACCAGAACGCCATCGTGTCGGCGGCCATCATCCAGGGCAACACCACGTTCAAACCGCCCGACTACGAACTGCGCGCCACCCTGGCGCTCAACTACAACCGCAGCGAAGCGCGCGAAGTGCGGGCGCTGCGGATCGATCCCGGCGAGGGCCGCATTCGCTTCGACAGCCATGTGGGCGTGCAGGAGCTGTTCTTCGACAAGCACCTGCGCAACGTGTCCGAACGCTACGACTTCGACAGCCTGCGGGTGGGCATCCAGCCCTTCATCTCCGATTTCCGCGGCTTCGTGCTGCAGGACAATGCGCTGGGGGTGCGGCTGTTCGGCACCCGCGATGGCAACCGTCTGCAGTACAACGTGGCGTGGCTGCGCCGACTTGAAAAAGACACCAATAGCGGCCTCAACGATCTCAGTGAGCCACTGCGCCGCGACGACACCCTGGCCGCGAATTTCTTCCGCCAGGATTTCCCGGTGCTTGGACACACCACCCAGGTGACCGTGCTCCACAACCGCAACCGCGAGGGCAACCGGCGCATCTACAACCAGAACGGATTCCTGGAGCGTCCGGCAGCGCTGGGAGATTCCCGCGGCCGGGACTACTACGTCACCTACCTGGGGCTGAGCGGCGACGGCCATTTCGGGCGCTGGAACCTTACATCCTCGCTTTATGCGGCGCTGGGGCGCGACCAGCGGCATCCACTGGCACAGCGCGGAAACGACATCGAGGCCGGGTTTGGTGCCGCCGAACTTTCCCGTGATTTCGACTGGCTGCGCGTGCGCGGTACGGCGGTGGTGGCCAGCGGTGACAAGAATCCGTTCGACGGCCGCGCCACCGGCTTCGACGCCATTCTGGAAAACCCGCAGATCGCCGGTGCCGACACCAGCTTCTGGATCCGCCAAGCGGTGCCGCTGGCCGGCGGCGGCGGGGTGGCGCTGTCGGGACGCAACGGGCTGCTGCCCAGCCTGCGTTCGTCGAAGGACCAGGGCCAGTCGAACTTCGTCAATCCCGGCCTCACGCTGTTTGGCGTTGGCGTGGACCTGGACCTTACGCCGCAGCTCCGGCTGGTGGGAAATCTCTCCAAGCTCGACTTCGTGGACACCTCGTCGCTCTCGGTGCTGCGCGCACAGGGCGCCATCAGCCGCGACATCGGCGTGGACCTGTCGGCGGGCGTGCAGTACCGGCCGTTCATGAGCCAGAACCTGGTGTTCAATGCCTCCGGTGCAGTGCTGTTCCCGGGCCGTGGTTTCCGGCAGCTGTATGACGAAGACGGCCGCGGGCCCCAGTACTCCCTCCTCATCAACCTGCTGTTGAGCTTCTGATGACCACGCCGGCCCGATCCCTGCTGCTGTTGTCCGCGCTGGCACTGCTGGGCGTCGCCGCCGCACGGGCAGACGACGGCGAGGCTGCCGTGGCGCGCCGCTATGTCGCGCACGCGCCGGCCCCGGCCAAGCAAACCCTGGTGCAGGCGGCAGAGAAGTCAGCCGGCTGCACCAGCTGCCACACCGCCACCGACCACGCCACCATGCACGTGAACCCGGCGGTGTTGCTGGGCTGCACCGACTGCCACGGCGGCAACCCGGCCACGATGAAACCCGCCGGCAGCCAGTACGAGGGCCAAGACCAAGCCGCATACCTGGCGTCGATGCAGGAAGCGCATGTATTGCCGCGCTATCCCGGGCGCTGGCACAGCCCCGCTTCGGCCAACCCCAAGCGCAGCTACACCTTGCTCAACCGCGAGGCGCCCGAGTTCGTGCGCTTCGTCAATCCCGGCGATCTGCGGGTGGCGCGGCTTGCCTGCGGCGCCTGCCACCTGCCCATCATCCAGGCCAACGAACGCAGCCTGATGTCCACCAGCGCCATGCTCTGGGGCGGCGCCTCCTACAACAACGGCATCCTCCCGTACAAACGCTACCGCCTGGGCGAGTCCTACACCGCCACCGGCGAGCCCGCGCTGATCAAGGCCCCCGTGCCGGTTGACGCCAACATGATCGCGCGCGGCCTGTTGCCCGAACTGGCGCCGCTGCCGGCGTGGGAGACCGTGCCGCCAGCGGATGTGTTCCGGGTGTTCGAGCGCGGCGGCCGCGTGATCGCATCGCAGTTTCCGGAAGTGGGCCTGCCCAATGCCAGCGGCCAGCTGCAGCGGTTGGATGAACCCGGACGTCCCGACATCCGCCAGTCCAACCGCGGGCCAGGCACCGGCAGCCGCATCGCCGTGCCCGTGCTCAACCTCACCAAGACCCGGCTCAACGACCCGCACCTGTGGTTCCTGGGCACCAACGAGCAAGCCGGCGACTACCGCTCCTCCGGCTGCACGGCCTGCCATACGCCGTATGCCAACGACCGCGATCCGCGCCATGCCGGCCCTTATGCCCAGTTTGGAAACCGCGGCCAGAGCCAAAGCGCGGACCCGACGATTTCCCGCACGCAGTCCGGGCATCCCATCAAGCACGAGTTCACCAGCGCCATCCCGTCCTCGCAGTGCATGGTCTGCCACATGCACCAGCCCAACATCTTCGTGAACAGTTTCTTCGGCTACACCATGTGGGACTACGAGTCGGACGCGCCTTCGATGTGGCCGGCCAAGCAGAAGTACCCGACCGCGGCCGAGATGCGCGAGATCCTGGATCGAAATCCCGAAGGCGCATCGGTGCGCGGCAATTGGAGTGACCCGGACTTCCTGGCCAGCGTGTCCAGCCTCAACGCCAGGCTGCAGGACACCCAGTTCGCCGACTACCACGGCCACGGCTGGAATTTCCGCGCGGTGTTCAAGCGCGACCGCCACGGCACGCTGCTGGACCAGGATGGCGGCGCAGTGGCCGATACCGACCCCGACAAGTTCAAGAAGGCGGTGCACCTGAGCTCTTCGCACCTGGACGCCGGCATGCATTGCGTGGACTGCCACTTCAGCCAGGATACCCACGGCAATGGCCATATCTATGGCGAAGTGGCGGCCGCCGTGGAAATCGGCTGCACGGATTGCCACGGCACGGCGCTTGCCAATCCCACGCTGTTCACCTCGGGTCCCGCCGCCGGCCCCCGCGGCCTGGACATGCAGCTGCTGCGCACGCCCGATGGCCGCCGGCGCTTTGAATGGCGCGAAGGCCAGCTGTTCCAACGCTCCGCGGTGACTCCGGGCCTGGAGTGGCAGATGAGCCTGGTGAAGGACTCCGTGACTCCGGGCAATCCGCACTACAACGCACGCGCCGCGCGCGCCAAGACCATGAGTGCCGGCGCGGCGGGCCGCGTGCAGGGCCAGTGGGGGCCGGGCGTGGATGCGGCGCAGTACGCGCACAGCGACGACGAGATGACCTGCCACTCCTGCCACAGTTCCTGGACCACCAGCTGCTCGGGCTGCCACCTGCCGGTGGAGGCGAACTGGAAGACCGAGCGGCTGCACTACGAGGGCGGTGAGACCCGCAACTACGCCACCTACAATCCGCAGGTGGTGCGCGACGACGTGTTCCAACTGGGCCGCACCGGCACGGTGTCGGGCAGCAAGATAGCGCCGGTTCGCTCCAGTTCGGCGCTGGTGCTGTCGTCCACCAATGCCAATCGCGAGCGCATCTACGTGCAGCAGCCACCGATCTCGGCCAGCGGATTCTCCAGCCAGGCGTTCGCGCCGCACTACCCGCATACCGAGCGCAAGATCGAGACCAAGACCTGCACCGACTGCCATCTTTCGGAGCAGAACGACAACAACGCCATCATGGCCCAGCTGCTGCTGCAGGGAACCAACTTCGTCAACTTCGTTGGCCTGCACGCCTGGGTAGGCGGCGACGGCGGCGTCACCGCGGTCCCGGTGACCGAATGGGATGAGCCACAGGCCGTGATCGGCAGCTACCTGCAGCGCTATGCCTATCCCGACTGGTATTCCGCGCACCTGCAGCGCGGCCGCGAGCTGCCTACGTCACACGAGCAAGCCACCGCAGGGCCGGCGCACTGCGTTGCGGTGCGCGGCGAGTATCTGTTCGTGGCCGAAGGTGCCGGCGGCATGCGCGTGTACGACGTGGCCTCGGTGGCCAACAAAGGCGTGTCGCAGCGGATCATCAAGGCGCCGTTCTCGCCCTTGGGGCACGACACCCACGTGCCCAGCGCCAATGCCACCTGCGTGGCCCTGCCCACCAACCAACCCATCGCGCCGCAGCGCAACCAGGGCGAGTTGATGAGAGTGACCAACCAGGAGCAGCCCTTCCACCCGATCTACCACTTCGCCTTCGTGGCCGACGCCAGCGAAGGCCTGATCCTGGTGGACGTAGATACCTTGGCCGATGGCGAACCGCGCAACAACACCCTCGAGCGCGCGCTCACCTGGAACGGCAACGGTGCATTGGCCGGCGCGCGGCACCTGAGCATCGGCGGCCACTACCTGTACGTGGCGGCAGACGCCGGGCTGGTGGTCGTGGACGTGGACGAACCGCTCAAGCCCCGGGTGGTCGCCACGCTGCCGTTCCGGGACATGCGCGCCAGCGCACTGCAGTTTCGCTACCTGTTCGTCACCAGCGCCGACGGGCTGAGCGTGGTGGACGTCACGTCGCCCCTGGCGCCGCGGCGGGTGCCCGCTGCGGACGTGGCCATCAGGGATGCGCGCGGCCTCTACGTCGCGCGCACCCATGCCTACGTGGCCGCCGGCGCGCAGGGCCTGGCCATCATCGACGTGGAACGCCCCGAACAGCCGCGGCTGGGGCAGTTCTTCACCGCCGGCGGCGCGCTGGATGACGCCCACGACGTCGTGGTGGGCTCCACCAACGCGTCGCTGTTCGCCTACGTGGCCGATGGCCGCAACGGCCTGAAGGTGGTGCAGCTCACCGCGCCCGACACCCAGCCCAAGTTCTACGGCTTCTCGCCCGAACCCAAGCCGCAGCTAGTGGCGTGGCGCCGCACCCGCTGGCCGGCGCTGGCGATGGCCAAGGGGCTGGACCGCGACCGCGCGGTGGATGAAACCGGCGGCCAGATCGCGGTATTCGGGCGCATCGGCTCGCGGCCCTTCACCGCCGCGGAGATGCGCGCGTTCTATCTCAACCCCGACGGCACGCCCTGGTTCGTGCATGATCGGGTGGATACCGGGGCCAGCGTCGCAGCGCCTCGAGCAGGGAGCACGCCATGAGCGCTATCGCCCGCTTGCTTGCCCTCGCGCTGATGCTGGTGGCGGGGCTTGTGCTGGCCACGCCCGATGCGCCACTGCCCTATCAATCACCCCATCAGTCGCTCGGTGCGGTGAACTGCGCAAACAGCCTGTGCCACGGCGCCATCGTCCCCTGGCACGGCTCGAACGTGCGCCAGGATGAGTACGTCACCTGGTCTCGGCTGGACAAGCACGCCCGCGCTTATCGGGTTCTATACGGTGATCTCTCGCGCGACATCGCCAAAAAAATGCAGCTGCCGCAGCCTGCGCACGAGACCAAACTGTGCCTGGACTGCCACGCGCACAACGTGCCAGAAACGCAGCGTGGCAAACGCTTCGACCTGACCGACGGCGTGAGCTGCGAGGCCTGCCATGGCCCGGCGGAAGCCTGGATCCAATCGCACGTGGCGCCCGAGGCCAGCCACGCCGACAACCTGGCGCAGGGCATGTACCCCACCAGCGACGCCCGCGGCCGCGCGACGCTGTGCCTTTCCTGCCACGCCGGCAACGCCGACAAGCTGGTGAACCATCGCCTGATGGGCGCCGGCCATCCGCGCATGAGCTTCGAGCTGGCCACGTTCACCGCCATTTCTCCGGCGCATTTCGACGTTGACGCCGACTACGTGCGGCGCAAGCCCGCGCCCGAGGGCGCCAAGGTCTGGGCCATCGGCCAGGCCTTGGCGGTGTCGGGGATGATGGACCTGCTCAACGACCCCAAGCGCGGCCGCGACGGCCTGTTCCCGGAACTCGTGCTGTTCGACTGCCACGCCTGCCACCATCCCATGTCGCAGCAACGCTGGCAGCCGCGGCCCGGCCTGGGCGCGCTGGCCGGGCCCGGCGTGGTGCGACTGAATGATTCGGGCATGC
This sequence comes from Lysobacteraceae bacterium, assembly GCA_031415095.1. Classification (GTDB taxonomy): domain Bacteria; phylum Pseudomonadota; class Gammaproteobacteria; order Xanthomonadales; family Xanthomonadaceae; genus Arenimonas. The sequence goes on along the minus strand of JANORD010000266.1, from coordinate 2,363 downwards.
TGATGCTGCGCGCCGTGGCCCAGGCGATTGATCCGGCGCTGGGTGCTCGCGTCGGCGCACAGACGGTGCGCCTGCATCTGGCGGCCGCGGGCCAGGGCGATGTGCACGTGGAGGCGCGCGCGCTGAAGGTGCTGGCGGGCGAGGTGGCCGATCGCGCGCAGCGCCACGCCTTCCCGCCCGAATCCCTGCGTGCGATTGCCCTGGCCTTGGTAAATGACGGGCTCGCTGGGCGCTACGCCGACTACGCCGGCGCCGAGCAGGCAGCCATGGCCATCGGCAGTGTGGTGGACTACCTGCACCGTCAGGGCTTGGTGGCGCCTGCCAAGGAACTCAACGTGGCGCTGGATCGCCTGAACGCCGCCTTGGCGGATGACGAGCGCTACCAGCCCGATGTTTTCCGACAGCGCCTGCGCGAAATGCGCGCCCTGCTGGAGCCCACATGAGCACGGTCATGCCCCGGGTCGGTGCCGCCGGTGATCGCCGGTTCCGGATAGCCGTGATCGGTTCGGGGCCCAGCGGCTTGTCTGCGGCCGCACGCGCGGCCCAGCTGGGCATCAGCCACGTGCTGCTGGAGGCAGAGAAGCAGCCGGCCAACACGATCTTCAAATACCAGAAGGGCAAGCACGTGATGGCCGAACCCGGCGTTCTGCCGCTGCGCAGCCCGCTGAGTTTCGCCGCCGGCACCCGCGAAGTGATCCTGGACACCTGGAGCCAGGAACTGCAGGGTCTGGGCGTGAATATCCGCTTCGGCGCCGAAGTGAAAGCCATCTCGGGCCAGCGCGGCGATTTCTGCATCACGCTGGCCGACGGCGGCGAAGTGCGCGCGGAGGCCGTGGTGCTAGCGATCGGCATGCAGGGCAACCTGCGCAAGTTCGGGGTGGCCGGCGAGAGCCTGCCCAGCGTGCAGTACCAGCTCGACGACCCGGACGAATACAGCGACGAAACCATCGTGGTGGTGGGCGGCGGCGATGCGGGCATCGAGAACGCGCTGGCGCTCACCCGCGGCAATCGTGTGTACGTGATCAACCGCGAGCAGGAGTTCAGCCGCTGCAAGGAGGGCAACCTGAGCCTGCTGATGGCCGCCATCGAAGACGGCCGCATCGAGCCGCGCTGCGGCGCCGGCGTGGTGCGCATAGACGCGACGCCGGGCGCGCCGTTTCCGCTCAGTTTCGTGGCCAAGACGCCGCAGGGCGAGGAGGCCATCGCCTGCCATCGCGTGATCGGCCGGCTGGGCGCCAGCCCGCCGCGCAAGCTTGTGGAGAGCTTCGGCGTGGTGTTCCCCAATGCCGATGCCGGTGCGGTGCCGGCGATTTCCGATCACTACGAATCCAACGTGCCGGGTCTGTACATCATCGGCTCGCTGGGCGGCTACCCGCTTATCAAGCAGGCGCTCAACCAAGGCTACGAGGTGGTGGAGTACATCCTGGGGCGGGCGGTGGAGCCCGCCGATGAGCCCCTGCTCAAGGCCAAGCTCGCCGGCTTCGGCCGCGCCGCATCGGTGAGCGAGGCCATCGCAAGCATCCGCGCCAGCGTGCCCTTGCTCTCGGGCCTGACGTCACCGCAGCTGCGCGAACTGCTTTTGGAGAGCTGCCTGCACTACCCCAAATCAGACGAGGTGGTCTTCCGCCGCAACGACTACACCAACTCGCTGTACTGCGTGGTCTCAGGCGAGGTTTCGGCCCGGCCCGAACTCACTCCCGACGACGACACCCGATTCCGGCTGCCCGCCGGCTCTTTCTTCGGCGAGATGGGCCTCATCTCCGGCCGCCGGCGCAATGCTTCGGTAGTGGCCGGGGCCAACTGCGTGCTGATAGAAACCCCGCGTCGCACCATGCTCAAGCTGCTGGGCTCGGTGGAGTCGGTGCGCCGCACGCTGGACCAGGAATCCATGAAGCGCGCCGTGCAGTCGCTCATGGGCACCAATCTCTCCAAGACCGAACTGCAATCGCTGGCCCAGGACGCCGTGATAAAGCGATTCTCAGCCGGCGAGGCGCTGTTTACCCAGGGCGACCAGGCTGACGGGCTCTACCTGATACGTCGCGGGTCGGTGACGGTATCGCGGCGGATCGGCGGCAAGGACATCGTGCTCTCCTACGTTTCGGCCGGCCACTACGTAGGCGAGATGGCGCTGATAACCAATGCGCCACGCTCGGCCACGGTGCGCGCCGCGGTGGCCACCGAAGCGGTGGTGCTGGAGCCTTCGCGGGTGAAGCAGGTGCTGGCAGGGAACGAGAGCCTGCGTGCAGAGATGGATGCACTGGTGCTGGACCGGATGCAGGACAACCTGGGCATGGAGCAGGACACGGCCTCCGGCAGCCTTATCACCTTCCTGATGCAGCAGGGCCTGGGCGAAGCCACCGACG
>JANORD010000265.1:0-2248 GCA_031415095.1 Lysobacteraceae bacterium | reverse complement strand
ATGCAGGTGACGCCGTCGAAGGAAGCGGGCTGTTCGGCCGCCAGCGATTCCACGCTTTGCAGCCGATAGTCCACCGCCAGGCCCGACTCCAGCAGGTGCAGGCGCGCCACGTCCACGAGTTCAGGCGACAGATCCAGCGCGGTCACTCGCGCGCCTTCGCGCGCGAGTGCTTCGCTCAGCAGGCCGGCGCCGCAGCCCACGTCCAGCAGGCGGGCCCCGGCCAAGGGCAGCCGTTCGCGCACGTAGCCCAGCCGCGCCGGGTTGAGTTCATGCAGCGGGCGCTGCGGACCCTGCGGGTCCCACCAGCGATGGGCCAGCGCGCCGAACTTGTCCAGCTCGGCCTGGCTGGCGTTGTCGTGGGCTGCGCTCATGGCGCCACCTGGATGCCGGCGATGCGCCGCTGCCACTGGCGCGCCTTGGCGCGGATGGCCGGCACGTCCATGCCCTGCAGTTCGCCCTGCGCCAGTTTGCACACGCCGGCTATCCAGACGTCGCTCACCTGGTGCCGGCCGGTGGCGTACACCAGTTGGGAAATGGCGCGGTACATCGGCTGTGTTTCCAGCGGGTCCATCGCCACGCAGGTGAGGTCGGCCTGCTTGCCCGGCTCGATTGAACCGATAACTTCGCCCAGCCCCAGCGCACGCGCGCCGCCCAGGGTGGCCATGCGCAGCGTGGTGGCGGCGTCCAGCGCCGAGGCGTCGCCCGATAGGCCCTTGGCCAGCAGCGCCGCGGTGCGCATTTCGCCGAACATGTCGAGGTCGTTGTTGCTGGCGCAGCCGTCGGTACCCAGCGCCAGGTTGACCCCGGCAAGCTGCAGCTTGCGCGTCGGGCACAGGCCCGAGGCCAGCTTGAGGTTGGATTCAGGGCAGTGCGCCACCGACACGCCGCGCTCGGCGCAAAGCGCGATCTCGGCGTCGGTCAGGTCGGTCATGTGCACGGCAAGCAACCGGTCATTCACCAGGCCCAGGCGATCGAGCCGGGCCAGCTGGCGCATGCCGTGCTGCTTCATGGACTCGACGTTTTCATGCGCGGTCTCGTGCACGTGGCAGTGCACCACCAGGTCCAGCTGGTCGGCCAGCATGCGTACGCGCTCGAACGCGGCGTCATTCACGGTGTAGGGCGCATGCGGCACGAAGCACACCGACACCAGCGGGTCGCGGCGCCAGTTGTCGTGCACCTCCAGGCCTTTGTCGAAGTACTCGTCCTGGGTGCGGGCCCACGCGGTGGGGAAATCGATGATCGGCAGGCCCACCAGCGCGCGGAAGCCCAGGCGCGAATAGGTCGCGGCCTGGATATCGGGGAAGAAATAGTTCTCGGCGCAAGTGGTGGTGCCACCGCGCAGCATTTCGGCCACCGCCAGCTCGATGCCATCGGCGACGAACTCCGGGCCCATCACCTGCGCCTCGATCGGCCAGATGTGCCGCTGCAGCCACTCCATCAGCGGCAGGTCGTCGGCCACGCCGCGCAGCAGGGTCATGGGGTTATGGCAGTGGGCGTTCACCAGGCCCGGCATCAGCACGGCCTCGGGCCGGCTCACGGTTTGCGCCGGTTTGAACTGCTCCCGTGCCTGAGCCCGCGGCAGCAAGGCCAGGATCACGCCGCCGCTCACCGCTACCGCATGGTCTTCCAGCACCACGCCGTGCGGCTCCACGGGCACCACCCAGCCCGCTTCGATCAGCAGGTCGCAGGCTTGCGGCACGGCGCCCGGGGCCATGGGCTTACTTCACGCGCGAGACGTACTCGCCGGAGCGGGTGTCCACTTTGATTATCTCGTCCTGGTTGACGAACAGCGGCACGCGCACCACCGCGCCCGTCTCGAGCTTGGCCGGCTTGCCGCCGCCGCCCGAAGTGTCGCCGCGCACGCCCGGGTCGGTCTCGACGATCTTGAGCTCGACGAAATTGGGCGCCTGCACGGCGATAGGGCTGCCGTTCCACAGCGTCACCACGCACGGCTCCTCGCCCTTCAGGTAATTCTTGGTGTCGCCCACGCCGGCTGCGTCGGACTGCACCTGCTCGAAGGTGTCCTTCTGCATGAAGTGCCAATATTCGCCGTCGGTGTAGAGAAACTGCATGTCGGTATCCACCACGTCGGCCGCTTCAAGGTCGTCGGTGGCTTTCATCGTCAGCTCCACCACCCGGCCAGTCTTGATGAAGCGGTACTTGATGCGCGTGAAGGCCTGGCCCTTGCCTGGCTTGACGTATTCGGTTTCGGTGATCACGCACGGCTCGCCGTTGACGATGATCTTCA
>JANORD010000264.1:0-10354 GCA_031415095.1 Lysobacteraceae bacterium | reverse complement strand
GCCTGCCCGCGACCGACGGCCTGCACCAGATCAACCTTCAGCTGGCCCAAACCCTCGCTATCCCGGCTCCGGCGCTGCGCGTATGGGGCCGAGCCAGCAGCCCGATGGTCCTGCCCGGCGGCTGCGTGCTGCTGCCGGCCTGGGCCTGCCAGCTGCCGCCGGGCCAGCAGCGCGCGCTGCTGGCGCACGAGCTCAGCCATGTGGCGCGCCGCGACCCCACTTGGCGCATCGTGCACCGCCTCGCATTGCTGCCGCTGTTCTTCCACCCGCTGGCGGCGCATGCCTGCCGGCGCCTCGACGACCTGGCCGAGGACGCCTGCGACGCCCGCGCGGCCCAGCTGGTGGGCAGCGGCCGTCCCTTGGCCGAATGCCTGGCCGCCTGTCTTACCCACGCCGCCGCCGCCGCCGGTCAACCCGCGCTTGCGGTGGCGATGGCCGGTGATGCCGGCACCGTCGTGCGCCGCGTCCGAAACCTCCTGGAGAACTCCACCATGTCATTCACCCCCGTGTCCCCGGCCTTGCGTCGCACCGCGCTTGCCGCCGCCCTGGTGGCCGCCATCGTCCTGCCCGGCATTGCCGTCACCACCACCGCTGCCAGCGACCTGGCCGACAGCATCGTCAGCCGCATGGACATCAACGGCCGCACCCACTACAGCCATAAGTCCAGCAGCCCCGGCTACAAGCTGGTGCTGGACGTCTACAACACCGTGGAGTTCAACGACGGCGAAACCGACGTGGTGCGGCTGGGCAAGGGCGCACGCCTGGAGCTGGTGGAAGACCGCGACGGCGTGAAGCGCGAGATCAAGATCTACGGCAAGAACGGCATCATCCAGCGTCGCTACAAGGTGGACGGCGACGAGCGCCCCCTGGATGCCGAAGGCCGCGCCTGGTTGGCCACCGCCCTGCCCAAGCTGATGCGCGACACCGGCATCAACGCCGAGGCGCGCAGCGCGCGCATCCTGGCCAAGGGCGGCGTGCCGGCGCTGCTCGACGAGATTGCACTGATCCAGTCCGACAGCGCCCGCGCCACTTACCTGGGCCTGCTGTTCTCGAAGGCGCAGCTGGACGACGCGCAGGTGCAGCGCGCGCTGCAGCTTGCCACCGACATCAATTCCGATTACGAGCTGCGGCGGGCGCTGCAGGAGGGCCTGACCCGGCAAACGCTGTCAACGGCGCGGCAGAGCCAGCTGCTGATGCTGACGACGCAGGTAGGTTCGGACTTCGAGCGCGCCGAGCTGCTGATCACCTTCGCCGCCAAGCTGCCGGCGCAAGCCGCGCTGGCACCGGCGTGGCACGAGGCGGTGGATGGCATCAGCAGTGATTTCGAACGCCGGCGGGTGCTGGAAGCACTGCTGGCGTCGGGCCGCGGCAGCGCCGATGCCGGCCTGCTCGTGCTGGACCTGGCAGAGGGCATCAGCTCGGACTTCGAGCTGCGCCAGGTGCTGGAGAAAACTGCCCGGCACGCACGCCTCGGGCCGGCGGTGCTTGCGGCCTTCGTCCAGCGCAGCCGCGACATCAGTTCGGATTTCGAGCGCCGCGAGACCCTGGTGGCCTTGCTCAAGGCCGGGCCGGTGGATGCTGCGGTTGCCAACGCCACGCTGGACGCGATGTCGGTAATCGGCTCGGACTTCGAGGCCACCGAAGTGCTCAAGCAGCTCGCCGCCACCATGCCCAACGACGCCGCCCTGATCGCCCGTTACCGCCAGGTGGCGCGCGGCCTGAATGACTTCGAGCGCGGACAGGCCGAGAAAGCCCTCGACCGCTTCGCCTCCTAAAAAACAGGGGTCAGAGTGCTATTTCTCACACACTGAGACGGCAGCGGCCGACGCCCATCTGCGTAGGCCACTGCTCCCGGCCCCCCACTTCACCGAGCAAACTGCACTTCACTTTGTGGAGTGCGACATGCCAAGAAAGACTCGCCTGGACGTCCCGCGAATCGCGCAGCACATCATCCAGCGCGGCAACGATCGCAAGCCGTGCTTCTTTGGCGCCGACGACTGCCGTCACTATCTGGGCGCGCTGCGCGAGATGTCGCTTCGCCACGACTGCGCCATCCACGCCTACGTCCTGATGACCAACCACGTGCACCTGCTGGCGACGCCGCAATCGGCGGGTGCAGTGGGCAGGATGATGCAGGGCGTCGGCCGCAACTACGTTCGCCACGTGAACGACCGGCTGGGACGCACGGGCACGCTCTGGGAGGGCCGCTACAAGGCGAGCCTAGTCGACAGCGACCGCTATGCCCTGGCCTGCATCCGCTACATCGAGCTCAACCCCGTGCGCGCCGCGATGGTCGCCGAGCCGGTCGACTACCCTTGGTCGAGCTGCGCCGCACATGCGCTGGGCCATTCGGACGCGCTGCTCTGCGCGCATCCGTGTCTTGAGACACTGGGCACCGATGGGGCCAGCCGTCAGGCCGCGTATCGCCAGCTGCTGGCGTTGCCCCTGTCCGTCGAAGTCCTTACCCAGATCCGAGCGCATGCCCAGCGTCAGCGCGCCTTTGGCTCACCGCAGTTCCAACAGGACCTCGCAGACCAACTCGGCCGGCCGGCCGGATTGGGCCGGCCGGGCCGACCCAGGCGTGAAGCCCTCAGCCCGGAAAAGGTACTCTGACCCCTGTTTTCCACGCCGCCATCAGCTCTGCTTGGCGGGTCTTGGCCTTGGCGAAGTGCGCTTCCTTGACGTGGCCGTAGCCGCGGATGTGCTCGGGCACGGAGGCGATCTGCGTCGCCAACTCCACGTTGCCGCCGTCCAGGGTGGCCAGCAGGTTTTCCACCGTGTGCGCGTAGTCGGTGATCAGCTGGCGCTCCATGCGCCGCTCGTCGGTCTTGCCGAACATATCGAGCGCGCCGCCGCGCAGGAACTTCAGGCGCTTGATCAGCTTGAAGGCCGTGAAGATCCACGGCCCGAACTCCTGCTTCAGAAAATGCCCGTCGGCATCGCGCTTGGAGAACATCGGCGGCGCCAGGTTGAAGTGGATCTTGTAGTCGCCGTCGAACTGTTTTTCGATGCGCTTGATGAACTCGCCGCAGGTGTACAGGCGCGCCACTTCGTACTCGTCCTTATAGGCCATGAGCTTGAAATAGTAGCGGGCCACGGCTTGCGTGAGTGCGGTTGAGCCCGGGGCTTTACGGGCTTCTACCTGGCGCACTTTGTCTACGAGGGCGATGTAGCGGCCGGCGTAGGCGCGGTTTTGGTAGTCGGTGAGGAAGGCGATGCGGCGCTCGATGGTTTCGTCTAGGGTCAGCGATAGGGCTTCGTCGTCTAGGGTTGGAGCTGTCGGGACTGAAGTCCCTCCTACAGTGGAGGAGGATGGGGTGGGGTCGGCTAGGCCGGCGGCTTCCAGCACCGCCTGCGGGTCTATGGCCGCCAGCCGGCCCCAGGCGAACGCAGTCTTGTTCATCTCGATGGCCGCGCCGTTGAGCTCGATGGCGCGCACCAGCGCGTCGAAGCTGATCGGCACCAGGCCGAGCTGCCAGGCCACGCCCAGCATGAACAGGTTGGTGGCGATGGCGTCGCCCATCAGCGCGGTGGCGATATCGGTGGCGGCCACCTGCAGCGGCTCGCGGCCGCCCAGTGCGGTGCGGATGGCGTCCACGATGCCGTCGGCGGGGAACTGCATGTCGGGCATGCGCGTGAACGGGCCCGGCATGGCCTGGTAGCTGTTGATCACCACTTCGGTGCGATCGGCGCGGATCTTGGACAGTGCCCAGTAGTCGTTCACCACCACCATGTCGCAGCCCAGCACCAGGTCGGCCTCGCCGGCGGCGATGCGCACGGCGTGGATGTCGGCCGGCGTGCGCGCGATGCGCACGTGCGTGGTGACGGCGCCGCCCTTCTGCGCCAGGCCGGTCTGGTCGAGCACGCTGGCGCCCTTGTTCTCCAGATGTGCGGCCATGCCCAGCAGCGCGCCGATGGTGACCACGCCGGTGCCGCCCACGCCCGTGATCAGGATGTTCCAGGGCTGGGCGAGATCGCCGCGGATCACCGGCGCCGGCAGATTCGCCAGCTGCTCGGCCTTGCCCACGCCCTTGCGCTTGCGCAGCCCGCCGCCCTTGATGGTGACGAAGCTGGGGCAGAAGCCCTTCACGCAGCTGAAGTCCTTGTTGCAATTGCTCTGGTCGATCTCGCGCTTGCGGCCGAACTCGGTTTCCTTGGGCAGCACCGCCACGCAGTTCGACTTCACGCCGCAGTCGCCGCAGCCCTCGCACACCAGCGAGTTGATGGCGATGCGCTTGGCCGGGTCCACGGCCTTGCCGCGCTTGCGGCGGCGGCGTTTTTCCGCGGCGCAGGTCTGGTCGAAGATGATGACGGTGGTGCCGGGCACCTCGCGCAGGCGCTTCTGTTGCGCGTCGAGTTCGGTGCGGTCGAAGAAATCTACGCCGTTCGGGAAGATCGACGCATCCGACCATTTTTCAATGTCGTCGCTCAGCACCACGATCGTCTGCACGCCTTCGCTGCGCACCTGGTGCGCGATGTCCGGCACGCTCAAAGTGCCGTCCACCGGCTGGCCGCCGGTCATGGCCACCGCGTCGTTGTAGAGGATCTTGTAGGTGATGTTCACCTTGGCGGCGATGGACTGGCGGATGGCCAGCGAGCCGGAGTGGAAATAGGTGCCGTCGCCCAGATTCTGGAAGACGTGCTTTTCCTCGGTGAACGGCGCCTGCCCGCTCCAGGTGACGCCTTCGCCACCCATGTGGGTGAAGGTGTCGGTCTTGCGGTCCATCCAGGTGACCATGTAGTGGCAGCCGATGCCACCCAGCGCGCGCGAGCCTTCCGGCACCACGGTGCTGGAGTTGTGCGGGCAGCCCGCGCAGTAGTGCGGCACCCGCGCGAAGTTGGCGCGCGGCAGCGCCAGCTCCTTCTCCTTCGCAGCTAGGAAGGCCAGGCGCTCGGTGATGGTGTCGGAGGTGAAGAAGCGCGCCAGCCGCGCGGCGATGACGCGGGCGATGCGCGCCGGCGTCAGCTCGTTGGTGCTGGGCAGCACCCAGTTTTCCTCTTCGTCGAACTTGCCGACGATGCTGGGGCGCGCACCGTGCTGCCAGTTGTACATGTATTCCTTCATCTGGCGCTCGATGAAGCTGCGCTTCTCCTCCACCACGATGATGTCCTGCAGCCCGCGCGCGAACTCGCGGATGCCCACCGGCTCCAGCGGCCAGGTCATGCCCACTTTGTAAACACGGATGCCGATTTCTTCAGCCGCGCGGTGGTCGATGCCCAGGTATTCCAGCGCCTGCAGCACGTCCAGGTAGCTCTTGCCGGTGGTGACGATGCCCAGGCGTGCGTTGGGCGAATCGAACACCGTCTTGTCGATGTGGTTGGCGCGCGCGAAGGCCTGCGCCGCCTTCACGGCGTACTGGTGCAGGCGCATTTCCTGGTCCAGCGGCGGGTCGGGCCAGCGGATGTTCAAGCCGCCCGGCGGCAGTTCGAAATCGCCCGGCAGCACGATGTCCAGCTGGTGCGGGTTCACGTTCACCGAGGCCGACGACTCCACCGTTTCGGCAATGGTCTTGAAGCCGATCCAGCGCCCCGTGTAGCGGCTCATGGCCCAGCCCAGCAGGCCCATGTCCAGGATGTCCTGCACGCCGGCCGGGTTGAGAATGGGCATCATGGCGCTCTCGAACTCGCCCTCCGAGCCATGCGGCAGCGTGGATGAACGGCAGGCGTGGTCGTCCGCCGCCAGCGCCAGCACGCCGCCAAAGCGCGAGGTGCCGGCGGCATTGCCGTGCTTGAACACGTCGCCGCAGCGGTCCACGCCCGGGCCCTTGCCGTACCACATGGAAAACACGCCATCGAACTTGGCGCCCGGGAACAGGTTGGTCTGCTGCGTGCCCCACACCATGGTGGCGCCCAGGTCCTCGTTAAGGCCGGGGGTGAACTCGATGCTCGACGCGGCTAGGTGTTTCTTGGCCTTCCACAGCTCCAGGTCAAAGCCGCCCAGCGGCGAGCCGCGGTAGCCGGAAATGAAGCCCGCGGTGTTGATGCCGGCCGCGCGGTCGCGCATCTGCTGCATCAGCGGCAGCCGCACCAGCGCCTGCACGCCGGACAGGTAGATCCGGCCCTCTTCGCGGGTGTACTTGGATTCGAGGGTGTACTCGCGGTCTAGCGGCGCGAGGACGGGAAGGGGGGCAGGCGTGGACATGGCGGCTTCCGGGCTGGAGCAAAGACTCGGAATTATAGCAGCGGCGAATCGCGCGCCGCCCTCGCGTTGGCAACTCACAAGAACGCCCCAACACATAAAACAACGCCGCTGAAAGCGGGGGACGTCGCAGCTGCGCTACGCCAGACTGCGTCCTCGGGCCGTTGCCAAATTCACCGAGACTTGGGCTCGAATCGAGCGCGCCATGGAAGCCGCTGTGACAAGCGGCAGGCTTTTGGTTCGCATCACTCTCCGGCGCGACTCTGGCGCAGCCAGGCTGCGACCTGGCCCGCAGGCGGCTATAGCCGGCGGCACCGCCAGGCCACGGCACCGGTATAACTGTACGGACATTTTGAGCGACATAAATTGCTAACTATGATAAGTAAATGTATGTTCTTAATGATTAAACATGAAATTTGTCAACGGACATAAATAGGCCCATGATGTCGGCATGGACGCCACCCTGCTGCGCATAGAAACCGAGCGATTCGGTCCCTTCACCTTCCAGGTGGGGATTGACCAAATAGCCGTGGCGGTCCCTTTGCTGCGAGCCGAGGATGCCTGGCAGCGATTCAGCCTCTCGCCTCTGGCGTCCGTGGCCAATCGCCTGCAGCGCGAGGTGCTGGTGCAGTCCGTTTTTGGCACCAACACCATCGAGGGCGCGAGCCTGACCGAGGAGGAAACGGGGCGGGCGCTGGACATGGATCCGGCCAAGGTTCAGGCCGAACAGGATATCCGGGTCCGCAACATCAAGGCTGCCTATGGCCTGGCTGTGGCCTCCTCCGGGAACCCCGCCTGGCAGCTGTCGGTGGAGTACATCAAAGCCGTCCACGCCGAGATTTGCCGGGACCTCGCGCATGCCGACAACCGGCCCGGCCTGTTCCGCGACAACCCGAAGCAGCGGCCCACGGTGGTCGGCGACGCCGACCACGGCGGCAGCTACAAGCCGCCCCAGTTCGGGCGGGACATCCACCGCCTAATGGATGGTCTGGTCCTGTGGCACCAGCAGCTGGTCGAGGCCCAGGTTTCGCCGCTGGTGCGCGCGCCCTTGGTCCATCTGTACTTCGAGCTCATCCACCCCTTCTGGGACGGCAACGGGCGCGTCGGCCGCGTGCTGGAAGCGACCCTGCTCAGGCACGCGGGCTACACCTACGCGCCGTTCGCCCTGGCCAAGTACTACCAGGAAAACATCCACCGGTACTTCGCCCTGTTCAACCAGTGCCGCAAAGCGGCCGACACGCCGGACGAAGCCCCGAACACCGCCTTCGTCCACTTCCATGTCGAAGGCCTCCGGATCGTCATCGATCGACTGCACGATCGCGTCAACGAAATGGTGGGCCATCTGCTGTTCGAGGCCGTGGTGCGGCAGCACCTGGACGAGAAGCGGATCAACCCGCGCCAGTACGCCATCGTCCGGCAAGTGATGGAGTCTGCGCGCCCGCTGCCTTTGTCCGCGCTCCGTGCGGACCCGCGCTACCGGGCCATCTACCTGAAGAAAACCGACAAGACCCGGCAGCGCGACCTCAAGGGGCTCTTCGAGCTGAAGCTGATCCAGCTGGATGCCCTGGACCACTTGGTGCCGGGCATAGCCACCGCCCAAAGCGTGGTGCGTTGATCGGGCTCCAAGCCTATCCCCGCGAAGACATTGTCCCCGCAGCTTGCACATCCAATCCAGCTAGCCGTCAAGCAACCGAGCCCGCCGCAGCTCCGCCAAATTTCCCGAGCCAGTAGCGAAGCACGCCAGGCGCAGCCCTTGCTCGAGCAGCGAGAAATGCGCCATCAGCGGCTCGATGCCGTCGATGGCCGCGCGCAGCAGCGGCCCCGCTTGGCCGACTACGTGGGCGCCCAAGCGCAGCGCCTTGGCGGCGTCCAGCCCGTGGCGGATGCCACCCGAGCCGATCAGCGGCAGGTTGGGCAGGGCCGCGCTCACTTCGCGCAGCGCCGTTGCAGTGGGGATGCCCCAGTCGCGGTAAAGCTCGGCCAGCGCCGCGGCCTGCGGGTCGCTGGCGAGCCGCCCTTCCACCGCGCTCCAGCTGGTGCCACCGGCGCCGGCCACGTCGATGCCGGACACGCCGCAGGCCACCAGCCTCACCGCTACGGTGGCTGATATGCCGAAGCCAACCTCCTTCACTATCACCGGCACGTGCAGCTCGCCGCACAGTTGCTCCAGCATCGCCAGCAGGCCGCTCCAGCGGGTGTCGCCGCGGGCCTGCAGCGCTTCCTGCAGCGGGTTGAGGTGGAGGATGAGCGCATCGGCGCCAATCATGTCCACCGCCCGCCGCATGTCGTCCACGCCGAACTCGCGCAGCTGGGCCGCGCCCACGTTGCCATACAGGGCGATGTCCGGCGCGATGCGTCTGAGGCTGCGGTCCGTGCCCTGCAGGCCGCCTTCCGTCAGGGCAACGCGCTGCGACCCGACGCCCAGCGCGATGCCCAGTGCCTGCGCGGCCTCCGCCAGCACGGCGTTTATCCTGGCGGCGTGCGCATGGCCGCCGGTCATGGAGCTGATGAGGAAGGGCCGGCGCAGGGTCTTGCCCAGGAAGACGCTGGAAAGATCTATCTGCGCCAAATCCAGTTCGGGCAGGGCGCAGTGCTCGAAGCGCACGCCGTCGAAACCGGAGGAAACGCCGCGGGCGTTCACCAGGCCCGACAGCACGGCGTCGATGTGCCCTTCCTTGCGCTGGGACATCAGGCTCATGCGCTCGCTCCGGATTGTGCGCGTTCGGACGCCATCACCACCAGCATGTGCGGCAGCGTCAGCGCGGCCAAGCCGATGAACACCAGCTTGAGCAGGCCGGCCTCCGGCGCCGACGCGGTCGTACCGGCGGCGGCAAGCCAGGGCCAGGCCAGGGCTGCGACCAGCAGCGTCAGTGCGGTGTAGAGCAAGGCAACGCCGGCCATGCGCCGCCGTGCGCGGGTGTCGGCGCCGTGTGCGGCCAGCCGCAGATGCCGCAGGCTGTGCAGCGCGCAGAAATACACGATGAAATAAACCAGCGGCGGCAGCAGCAATGCCAGCGCCGCCACGGCAGCCAGTTCCAGCGCGGTGGCGCGCGAACGGCGCAGCGCCACCAGCACCGCGGCGGCCATGCCTGCGGCGAACCACGGCCCCGCGCCACCCAACCCATCGGCGATCGCGCCGCCCTGGGGCCCGGCCAGCAGCGTGAACGCGTCGCGCACCTCTGCGGGCCAGCGCCAGGCCGGCAGCGCGAGCAGCGCCACACCTGCCGCCACGCGCGCCCAGGGCGGCAGGTCGTGGCGCCAATCCCCGGCGAAATGCCAGGCCGATATCGCCAGGAACAGCACCAGGCTCGGTCCCGGCGCAACGCGCCACACGGCCACCACGACGGCGACGATGGCAAGGTAGGCGAGGTTGAACGCCAGCAGTCCCCAGCGCGTGCGCCAAAGCCCGGCCTGCCGGGCAACCCACGGATCCAGCGCGCCGTGCGGCAGGCCCGCCACCACCACCGCGACAGCCAGCACGCCCACCAGCGCCGGGCCCGAAAGCGCCGCCGCATCCGTCGCCAGCAACGCCGCGGCCAGCCCGCCCAGCGCCAGGAACAGCCAGGTTTCCGGCGTTGCCACCGCGGGCATGCGCCAGCTCACGCCGGCACCCGGCTGCGCCGCGGTCGCCCGGGCAGCGCCTGCAGGAAGGGCCCGGGCGGCAGGCTGGCGATGATGCGGGCGTGGTCGGCCCATCCCGCCTGGTCGGACATGAACCGAACGAACGCGGCGCTTGGAACCGACGCGGCCAGCGCCATGAAAAACTCCGGCGTGCGCTCAGGATGGTTTGCCAACGCGCGCAGGAACACCCGGTCCATCCAACCGCGCAGCCTCGGCTCGGCCGGATGCCCAACGGGCGGGCGCCCCTGCATCAATGCGGCCGCGCACTGCTCCGCCCACGCCTGGATGCGGACAAAGCCGTAGCCGGACGCCGCGCGCAGCGCGCCGGCACCCATGCCTGCACTGACCACGCCGCGCATTGCCGTCGCGCTGGACGGGCCGGGCAGGCCCATGGGCAGCGTGGCGGCCTCCGTGCGCAGCACCTTTGCCTCCGACCAGCCGCGCGCTGCCAGCAGGGCGTCCAGATCCGGCGCGAGTTCGGCGGCGCCCAGCGGATGGCTCGAGAACCGGGTGGCTTCCACCAGCGCATGGTTGGCCGATAGCGGCAGCACGTACGAAAAGACGAATCCCCGCGCGTCGCAGCGCATGTCGGTC
>JANORD010000263.1:0-8759 GCA_031415095.1 Lysobacteraceae bacterium | reverse complement strand
ACCTGCCCGCGCGCACGCTGCTGGTCGTGGGACTGGGCTTGCTGGTCGTCGCCGACGTCATCCTGGCCATGGCCACGTCGCCTTCGTGGGCATTCCTCGGCGTGGTGTTCTGGGGGTTGCATATGGCATTCACCCAAGGCCTGCTGTCGAAGCTTGTCGCGGATGCGGCGCCGGCCGAGCTTCTCGGCACGGCCTTCGGGGTCTTCAACCTCGTCAGCGGGGTGGCGCTGCTGCTGGCAAGCGTTGTCGCCGGCGCGCTGTGGAGTGTCTTCGGGGCCTGGGCGACCTTCCTTGCCGGCGCCGCCTTCGCAGTCGTGGCAATGGCAGGGTTGCTGCTATACCGTCCCGGCGTGCGAACCAACGCAGACCCGCTGCACCCATGACCGGCCACCCCGCCCGCCGCGAGCCAGCGGCCTTCCTACTCGGGGCCCTTGCGGGCGGCGCGGTCGCGGTGCTCAGCGCCGCGTATGTCACGGTCCTTGCCGTCGGCCTGCTGACGCTGCCGTCGCCGGAGGTCCAGATCCAGCCGCCCTGGTTCGCCCTGCTCGAGGTGCTCATCCTCGCCATTGCGCCGGCGATGCTGGCCCTGGCCGTCGCGGTGCATGCCTGGTCGCCCCCGGGACGAAAGCCGCTGGCGCTGCTCGGCGTCGCGCTCTTCGTCCTGTTTGCTGGCGTCACCGTTTCAGTTCACTTCTGCATCCTGGTGCTCAGCCATCACCCGGCGTTCTCGGGGGAGCCGTGGCCTTCCCTGGTGTTCGGGTTCCGCTGGCCCTCGTTGGCCTATGCGCTGGACATCCTGGCCTGGGATGTCCTGTTCCCATTGGGCGCCCTGTGCCTTGCCGCGGCCCTCCAGGCCCAGGGGGCGCTGGCCAGCGTGCGAGCCCTCTTCGTGCTCAGCGCGGTGCTGGCCTTCGCCGGCCTTCTCGGCGTGCCGCTGGCCGACATGCAGGTTCGCAACATCGGCATCCTGGGCTACGCGGTGCTCTTCCCGATCGGCGCGGCGGTGATGGCCGGTGTGTTCCACCGCGCCCGCCAAACCGGTCCGGGCTGAGCTTTCGCCACCGCGGGCGCGGCCCCGCGCGCAGCCAGCGGCGCGCGGCGGCGACCGGACGCGACGCCGCCGCTAGGGCTTGGCTGCCGGCAGCGTCACCACCGGCGCGGTGGCAAAGGGCTTGATGCCGAAGTTCGGATAGATCTCGGACGGGTAGTACACCGTGCCGTCCTTCACCACCATGCGGATTTTCTTTATCGCTGCCAGCTCGGCGGTGGGATCACCGGCCACCAGGAAGAAATCGGCCAGCTTGCCGCGCTGGATGCTGCCCAGGCTCTGGTCCTGGCCCAGGTACTTCGCCATGTCCAGCGTGGCACGGGTCAGCACTTCGGCCGGCGTGTAGCCCAGCTGCTCGAACAGCTGCAGCTCGCGGTGATAGGCAAACGAGCCGCCCAGGTCGGTGCCCGGCACCAGCAACACGCCGCGTTCGCGCATCTCGCGGAGCGTGGCCATCACTTTCTCGAAGGCCGCCGCATAGGCCGCCGCATCGCCCGGCGCCGACATGTCCGACCAGGCCTGCTTGGCGTCGCGCTGCTCGCCCACGGGCAGGTTGTCGATGGTGTCGGTCTGGCCGCGCGGCACTTGGCCGTTCTGGTTGAGCAGCAGGTTCTCGTGGATGGCGATGGTGGGCTCCACCGCCACCTTCTTGGCCACGATGCTGTCTAGCGTGGTGCGCACGCGGGGCGACTGCAGGTCCAGCGTGGCCAGGCGCCTGAGCGCGGTGAGCCGCAGCAATGTGCGCGTGTCTTCCTCGGGCGTCAGCACCCAGCCCAGCATGATCTGGTTGATGTGGGTGAGCTCGTCGTAGCCGGCGGCGATCATGGCGTCGGCGTTGGAAAACGCCGGGATGTGGCCCGAGGCGCGCAGGCCCAGCCGGTGCGCTTCCTTCACCGCTGCCACGCTCCATTCGGGCTTCATGCTGTTGTACAGCTTCACCTGGTGGTAGCCGCGTGCCGCGTACCAACGCACCGCCGCCAGCGTGTCGGCCTCGCTGTTCACCAGGATGCCGTTGTTGGAATTGAACGGGCTCTTGCCCTCGATGAAGCCGCTGCGGGTGATGCGCGGGCCGGCGACGGTGCCGGCCTCGATGCTGGCGATGAGGTCGTCGAGCACGGCGTTGTCGTTGCCCATGTCGCGGAACGAGGTGACACCGGCGGCGATGTTGAGGATGGAGTCATCCTGGCCGGTGTGGGCATGCATCTCGAACAGGCCCGGAACCAGGGTGCCGCCCTCGCCTTCGATCACGACCTCGCCCGGCGTGGCCGCCGCATCCAGCGGCTGCACGCTGGAGATGTGGCGGCCGCTCACCAGCACGCTCACCGGCTCGCCCAGCGTTCCGGTTTCGGGGTTGAATACGCGCACGTTGCGAATGCGCACCGGCGCGCCGTAGTTGTGCGCGGTCTTGGCCTGGATGTCCTGCAGGCGCTGCTCGCCCAGGTCGGCGGCCAGCTGGCGCAGGCGCACTTCCTCGGCCTCGTAGCCGCGGCGGATGACGATGAAACTGGGCGAGATGACGGCGAACAGCGCGTTCGCGTCATCGAGAAGCAGGTAGGACGGATCGAGCTCGATGCCGCTGATGGCGAACTGGCGCACCGTGCGCGAGCTTTTGCCGTCGCTCACCTGCAGCGGCTTGCCTTCCTCCAGCGCGAGCTCACCGGCCGGCAGCACCGGCAGGCGCCGCTCTGGCGCCGCCAGCAGCGCGCGGGCGTAGAAGCCCAGCGCCCACGGGCTGCCGTTCTGCGTGACGTACATGCGCGGCTGGGGCAGCGCCTGGCTGCCTTCGCCCGCGGAATCCTTCCAGCGCGCCTGGCCGTCGGCCAGCGCGTATTTCTCATCCACCTTGTTACCAAACGTGGTGGCGCCGGTGACCGCCCAGGACAGCGGCAGGCCCTGCGCGTCCAGGCGCAGCACTTCGGCGATGGTGGGGCCGCGGCCGTTGTTCTTGACGTCGAAGACGATGCTGACCTGGTCGCCCTGCGTGGTGGCCGTGACGTGGCCCACCCGGTTGCCGCCGGTGATGACGCTGAATTCTTCGGTGGCGGCGTGGGCCGGCGTGGCGGCCCAGAGCAGTGCGGCCAGGATGGTGGCAATGCGCATCGTGTTCCCCTGCATGGCTGTAAGCGAGCACTTTGCGCGAAGTCGCAGGGGGCTGACAACTGCCGTCGAGCAGATTGCGACGCCAAACAGCGGCGGCTAGACTCTGCGGGCCTGAAGGCAGACGGCCCGCTGCTTCCTTTCCCCGGAGAGCCTCTCATGAAGCATGCTTCAGCCGCGTCCTTGCTTTTCTTGATGCTCGCGTCCCAGCCCGCCGTCGCTCAGTTCGGGGCGCGCATTTTCGACGTTGTCGCGCCCGTCGGCCATGAGGTGAAGCAGCAGGATGGCGCAGCGGTACTGCGCCTGCCCGGCAATCGGTATGGCAGCGTGTTGACCTTCCTGCCTGAGTCGGCGGAAGCCGGCTGGATAACGCTGGCCGTGGTCAATACCGGCACCGAGGCGTTTAGAGCGAAGACAGCAGACGTCTCCGCCTACTACGGCCGGACCGCCCTCAAGGTGTACGGAACCTCCGGACTCATCCGCCTGCAGAAAGAGCAGCGGCGTGAGATGCTGGAGCGAAGCCAGTTCGCCGACCGCAAGTCGCTCGATGAGCTGACGGCTATCAACCATCCGCTGGAAGAGGACAGGGAGAGGCGGGGCGCCAGCGGCGTCATGACCAGGCCAGATTCCGATGTCGATGACGTCATGTTCGTTTCGGGCAGTGCCGACGCCCGCGAGGCGAGGGAATTGGTCGACTTGCAGCTGATCGCCATGCGGGATCGCCTGTTCCCGAACGCCACCGTGGCGCCGGGCAAGTTCAGCCGGGGCGATATACGCGTGGACCTGCCGCCCCGCCGGGAAGATCTGCCGGCGGAGTTCGTGTTGAAGCTCGATTTTGCCGGCGAAGTGACGGAAGTCACCTTCCGCGAGCGCTCGACGCCCTCGGTTGAAGTGGGCGAGGTAGAGCCGACGGAGCCCTTGCAATAGAGCAGATGCGCCAGCGCCTGGTGAAGGCTGTGCCGAGGCTGGCTACCACCGATCCCCGCCCGGACGGGCAAGCTCAGGCAGCAACGTCGACGTAGTTCACCTGCACGGTGGGCGGCGGGATGGGGTCGCCCTCTTCGCGCATGCCGGCGAGGTGGAATTCGATGGCACCCCGTATCAGCAACTCAACTTCTTCCACGCTATCTCCAACGGCAACACACCCCGGCAGATCAGGGGCCCACGCGCCGTAGTTATTCTCGGTTTTCTCGATGATGATTGCATAGCGCATCGGATTCACCTCTTCAGTCCTGCCTGGTTGAGGATGCTCCTGAGAACGCCGTGAGGCAAATCCTTGTTTGCACCCAACCGTCCTTGCTCAGCGCATCAAGTATCTCTCGCACTTTGGGCGGCATGCAGCGGCTCCATCGGGAACCGCTGCATGGTCTTTCTGGCGTGGTTTCAGCGCCGTCGGCCTTCAGCGCACCGTTGCGTCAGCAATCAAGCCGCCTGGCGCCTGGCTGCACTGGCCAAAGCGGATTGATTCACAGCACCGCCGCCGCCTGCAGCGACACTTGCTTCCTGCCGTCGTCCAGCCACTGGCTGCCTACTTCCGAAAAACCAAAGCGCGCGTGGAACGCCGCCGAGGCCAGGTTGGGCGGCACCAGGTTGAATTCGCAGGTGATCACCGGCGTGCCGACGCCGCGGGCGTGTTCGAACAAGTCGCGATACAGCTGCGCGCCGATGCCGCGGCCGTGGAAGGCGGCGTCCACCACCACCCGGTCCACGTAGAGAAACGACGGATAGCGCGCGGCGAACCAGTCGAAGTTGGGGTTCGGATAGATCGCGCCGTCGCGGAACGCCAGCAGGAAGGCTGCAACCACGCCATCCACCTCGGCCACGCGGTGCCAGCAGGCCTGCGCATGCAGGAACTGCAGCCGCGCCAGGTCCATGGCGCTGGTGTGCTCCACCTGCGCGACGTTGAGCGCGACGATACGGGGGAAATCGGCCGCGCTGGCGGCGCGCGTCAGCACGACACGGAGACCGGACTAAGCGCACGCGCATCCACCCGTGCCGCGCTGCTCAATCGACCGGCGCCGGCACGGGCTGCTTGCGCTTGCGGTGCCGCTCGAACCACGCGGCAGTGTTGAGCACCTGAGCAATCAGCTGCGACGGCCGCTGGTCGATCGCGTGCGAGGCGCCGGGGATCTTGACCAAGGCACTAGGCACCTCGCGCAGGCGCAGCGCTTGGAAGTACTGCTCGGACTCGGACATCGGCGTGCGCAGGTCGGCCTCGCCGGTGATCACCATGGTGGGCGTCACCACGTTGCCCACCAGGCTGATCGGCGAATGCCGGAAGTAGTGCTCGGCGTGCTCCCAGGGCAGCCCGGGGTGCCAGTACTTCCAAAAGAAGTTGTAGCCGTCGGCGGTAAGCGCATGGCTGAACCAGTTGATCACCGGCTTGGCCACCACGGCAGCGCGGAAGCGGTCGGTCTTGCCGATGATCCACGCCGTCAGCACGCCACCGCCGCTGCCGCCGGTGACGAACAGGTTGTCGGTGTCGATGGCGCCGCGCTTGATCACCGCGTCCACGCCGCTCATCAGGTCGTCGTAGTCCTTGCTGGGGTAGTTCTGGTGGATGAGGTTGGCGAACTCGGCGCCGTAGCTCGTGCTGCCGCGCGGGTTGGTGTAGAGCACCACGTAGCCCTGCGCCGCATACAGCTGGATTTCCGCGGCGAAGTGCGGCCCGTAGGCGGCGAAGGGCCCGCCGTGGATCTCCAGCAGCAGCGGGTAGCGCTTGCCGGGGTCGAAGCCCGGCGGGTACACGATCCAGCCCTGGATCGGGCGGCCATCGGCACTGGAGGCGTACTCAATTTCCTCCACCCGGCCCAGCTCGCGCTGCGCGAGCAGCGCGCCGGAAAGATCGGTGAGCCGGCGCGGCTGGCTGTTGCCGCTGATCACCGCGACATCGGCCGGGCGCAGCGGGCCGCCCTGGGTGTAGGCGATGCGGCCGCCGGCCGCCGACAGCGCGCCGCCGGCGTAGGGCCGGCCCAGCGCCGTGCCGCCCAGGTCTTCGGCCAGCAGCGTGCGGCGGCCGTCGGCCACCGCCATCCGGGCCACGCGGGTGCGGCCGCGCCATTCATAGCTCACAGCAAGATTGCGGTCGTCCATCCACTCGGCGGTGTCGATGCTGGCGTCGAGCGATTCGTCCAGCACGCGGGTGCCGCCGCCGGCGAGATCGCGCACGTGCAGGCGCACGTTGGCATAGCTCAAGCCCTTGTCGTCGAAGCCCAGCCAGGCCAGGCGCCGGCCGTCGGGCGACACCCGGGGGCTGGAGTCGGGACCAAAGCGTTCGGTGAGGCGCGTGAGCCGGCCGCTGGCGGCGTCCACGCGGTAGATCTCCGATTCCAGCGGCTCAAGATCGCCGCGCGAATCCGGGTTGGCCGAAACGAACAGGCTGTTGCCGTCGTTCGCCCACGCCGGTGTACCGAAGACGTTGAAGTCACCCTCGGTGATCTGGCGCGGCGCGCCGCCTTCGGCCGGCACTACGAACAGATGCGTGAAGCCCGCATCCAGGTAGCCGGCGCCGTCGGCGCGGTACACCGTGTGTTCGATCACCTTCACCGGCGCGGCCCACTCGGCGCCCTCCGGCGGCTTGGGCAGGGTGGCGAGCGGCTTGCCTTCGGTGGGCACGAAGGCGGTGTAGGCCAGCTGCCGGCCGTCGGGCGACCAGGCCAGGTTGGACGGGCCGCGTTCAAGCTGGGTGACCCGCGCCGTGGCCCCGCTGTCGAGCCAGCGCACGAAGATCTGCGGCTTGCCGGCGTCGCTGGACACATACGCAATGCGCCTGCCATCGGGTGACCAGGCCACCTGACCGTCGGAAACGCTGCCGGTGGTGAGCGGCTGAGCCGCGCCGCTGGCGGCGTCCACCAGCCACAGGTTGGAGCGGCGCACGTCCTTCATCGGGTCGAAGAAGCGCCGCTGGTAGATCAGCTGGCGGCCATCGGGCGAAAGCACCGGGTTCTCGGCCCACTGCAGCGAGAACACGTCCATCGGGGCGAACGGTGGGCGTGCGGGCTCCGCGGCCAGCACGGGCACGGCGACCAGGGCGAAGACGACACCGGCGAGAGCGGGCAGACGCATGCGGGATTCCTGCGTTGGGGCGGTGGGTTCCGCACGGGGAGTGCGGCGCTGTTTCCACATCCTAATGCCAGTTACGGCGCCAAAGCGCGCTCGAGCAGCGTCAGCACCGGCGCAAAGCCGCCGCCAGGCGTGCGGAAGTTGGTGGTCTGGCCCTGGTAGGTGCGCGCGGCGAACAGCAGTGGCCTGCCCCGGTAGGCGTAGCAGCGTATGTCCACCTTCAGCGGAACGTCGCCGGCGCTCAGGTGCCGCTGGCTGGGTGGCACCAGGGCCTGGGCGACATAGTCGTTGCCGGCCATCTGCTGCCAGGCCCGGTGAGTGAGCTTGTCGCCGCGGTAGCTGGCCTTTCCGCCGAAGCCGCCCGCGGGCTTGAAGAACAGCTGCTTGCGGCGCTGCCAGAGATCGTCGCGGTTGGCGTCGGTCATCACTTCGGTGCGCGGCACGCAGCGCGTCAGGCAGTCCACGGCCCCGGCATCCACGCCGGTGCGCTCGAGGAATCCGCGGTCGCCCAGCAGCCCGAGGTTGCGCTTGTCGGCATACAGCGCGTGGCCCAGTGGATGCGGGCTCACGGCCACGGCGCGGTCGAGGTAGGCGGCGCGCAATGCGGCCGAGGACGGCTCGGCCAGCGCGAAATCGGTGCACCGGTTGTAGACGAAGCCGATAGCGCGCCCGCCCAGGTGCAGCCGGTCACCTGCGTAGGCGAGCTCACCTGGATCGCAGACCACCGCTTCGATGCCGCGCGCGCGGAAGCGGTCCTGGAACAGCAGGAACTCCGGGTACAGATACTGCTGCGCCGGCGCCTGGTCGACGATGGCCACCATGCCCTGGCGCCCGCCGGGGGCCTGCGCGTCCCACTCGGCCAGCAGAACGTCGAGCGCGGCGGTGTCCACGTCCTCGGCGCCAACCGCGGGCGCGCTGAGCGTTGGCATGCACAGCTGCTGCGCCTTCACCAGCAGCGCATTTATCAGCACGCCGCCGGGATTGGTGTTGATCTCGATCAGGCGCGGCCCGTCGGGGCCGAGGTGGAAGTCCAGGCCCAGCAGGCCGCCGGGCGATCCCGGGTCGAACGCGGCGATGTCCGGGGACCACGCGCGCACGGCCGCGCGGTAGAGGGGCGTGGCCACCACCGATTCGATCGCCGTCACCACGCGCTCCATTGCCCGCACGCTGGCCGCGGGAACAAACACGGGCAGCGCCGCGAACAGGTGCGCATGCGCGTCGGCCATGGGCGCAGGCGCGCCGTGCGCGGCCAGCACCTGATGCAGGTGGGTGCGCAGCTGCGCCGGGTCCACGGCCAGGCAGAAGCAGGCGCGGTGCAGGTCTTCAGCCGACAGCGGCGCGGCGCAGCGAAGGCCGCAGATATCGATGAGGTCCGCGGCTTGGACGGGTTCGGTCAAGGCGTTGGGTGCGTTGGGCATGGCGGATCAGGCCGCCAACTCGAGCCGCGCCGGAATTCCCAGCTTCGCGGCGAACAGCACCAGCATGTCCAGGCTGAACTTTTCCGACTTGCCACGCATCAGGTCGGAAACGCGGCTCTGGCTGACGCCGAGCA
>JANORD010000262.1:0-5259 GCA_031415095.1 Lysobacteraceae bacterium | reverse complement strand
GATGGAGGTCAGGAACAAGGTTTCCGGAACTTGCCGATCCAGCCACGCTTGTACTTGGGGTGCACCCGAGCGCTTCATGGGCTCCGACACGACGTTTGTGTCGAGGATGATCACTTGAAAATAGCTGGCTTAGCGGGGGCGGTGTCGCGCGCCGTGTTCCACTCCGCGCCACTCAAGCGGCGGCCGAATTCCGCCAACACCTGGCCGATCTTCACGCGATTTTCTGGGCGCACGGCAATCTCGAGAATGCTGCGTATTTCAGCCTCCGTGCTGCGGCCATGCAGCGCGGCGCGAAGCTTCAGCGCGCGGTGGGTCTCTTCGGGGAGGTTACGTACGGTTACCACGGACATTGACATCACCTCTATACAAATGACTGCAATGACAGCATAGCATGCAAAATGATGTCATAAGGTGCCAAGCGAGCAAGCGAACGGCAGCGCAATCGTTGCCTCAGCCCCCGTCAGCCAGCCCGTAGCGCGCCAGGATTTCCGCAGCCGAGGCCGGCTTGGAGAACAGATAGCCCTGGCCCAGGCTCAGGCCCAGGTGCTGCAGCTGTTCGCGCTGTTCCGCCGTCTCGATGCCTTCCGCGATCACTTCCAGACCCAGCGACTGCGCCATCAGCTGGATGGCGCGGACGATGGTGCTGCCGCTGCCGGTGTCGCCCTGGTGCAGTTCGGCCACGAAGCTGCGGTCCACCTTCAGCCCGTGCAGCGGGAAGCGGTGCAGGTAGCTCAGCGACGAGTAGCCGGTGCCGAAATCATCCAACAGGGTCAGCACTCCGGCGTCGCGCAGCCGGCCCAGGCAGCCTTGCACCAGCTCGGGCTGCTCCAGCAGCGCGCCCTCGGTCACTTCCAGCCGCAGCTGCCCGGGCCTAACTGCGTGGCGCGACATCAGTTCGAGCAGCCGCAGGTCGAAATCCGGCGCCCGCAGGTGCCGCGGCGAGACGTTGAGCGTGGCGTAGGCGCCGTGCGCGGAAAGCCGGCGCAGATCGGCGCAGACCAGGTCGTAAAGCTGCCAGTCCATCGGCTCCAGGCTGCCGGTTTCCTCGGCGATGGCGATGAACTCGCCCGGCGCCAGCAGGCCGCGCTGCGGATGGTGCCAGCGCATCAGCGCCTCGAAGCCCACCAGCTTGCCGTCGGCCAGGCTGACGATGGGTTGGTAAAACGGCTCGAATTCGCGGCGCTGCAGCGCGCGGCGCAGGTCACCTTCGAGTTCAAGCAGCTTGAGCGCGGCGTCGTGCAGGTGCTCGTCGAACAGCGAATAGCGCTGGCGGCCGTTGGCCTTGGCGCGGTACATGGCCACGTCGGCGTCGCGCAGCAATTCCTCCGGGCTGCGGTAGCGCCCGTCCACCAGCGCGATGCCGATGCTGGCCGAGGTGTAGAGCTCCTTGCCGGCGATGCGCATGGGTTCGGCCAGCGATTTGATCACCCGCTCGGCCACGGCCACCGCGTCTTCGGCGGTGTGGATGAAATCGAGCACGATGGCGAATTCATCGCCGCCCAGCCGCGCCACGATGTCCGGGTCGCGCACGCAGCGGCTGATGCGTCGCGCGGCTTCCTTCAATAGCTCGTCGCCCACCAGGTGGCCGACCGAATCGTTCACCACCTTGAAGCGGTCCAGGTCCAGGAACAGCACCGCGAAAAGCTGGTGCGGGTCGTGTCGGAAGCGCGCCAGCGCTATGCCCATGCGCTCCAAAAGATGGCTGCGGTTCGGCAAGCCGGTGAGGGTGTCGTGCATGGCCTCGTGCTTGAGCTTGTGCTCCATGCGCTCGCGCACCGAAATCTGGTCAAGCAGCTCGCGGTTGGCGTCGGCCAGCTCACTGGTGCGCGATGCCACCCGCTGCTCGAGTTCCGCGTAGGCCTCCCGCAGCGACTCGGTGGCCCGACGGCGCTGCAGCGCCTGGGCGATGTGGAAGGACACGAAGCTGAGCAGCTCCTGGTCGCGCTTGGTGTAGAGATAATCCGGCGTGTAGCTCTGCACCGCGATCACGCCCACCGCCCGGCCTTCCAGGTGCAGCGGCACGCCAAGCCAGCACACCGAGGGCGTACCGAAGGACTGTACCTTTCCTTGCGCCACCAGGTCGTGGATGGCGTCGCGATCGGCCAGCAGCGGCTGGCCCGAGACCAGCACGTATTCGGTGAGGCCCTTGGCCAGGCGCCGGCGCGGCCGCTTCTGGTCGCGTTCGTCCACCGAATAGGGAAACTCCAGCTCGCTGCCGTTGTCGGTAAGAACGGCGATGAAAAAATTGCGGGCGTCCAGCAGGTCGCTGACGATGCCATGCACCTGGGAATAGAACACCTCGATGCTCTCGCTGCTGGCCGCCTGCTCGGCGATCCGGAACAGCGCCGCCTGCAGCTTCTCGCTGCGCTCGCGCTCCATCACCTGCTCGCGCAGCTCATGGGTGCGTGCATCCACGCGGCGCTCCAGCTCCTCCTGGGCATCGCGGCGGGCCAGCGCGGTGAGGATGTGCTGGGCCACGTACCCCAGCAGCACGCGCTCATCGTCGCTGTAGCGCGAGTGCGGGTCGTAGCTTTGCACCACCACGGCGCCGCGCACCACGCCCTCGTCCACCATGGGCACGCCCAGCCAGTCCTCGCTGTCGGGGCCCAGGCTTTCGTCGCGGCGGACCCCCAGCTCGCGGCGCACTTCGTCCGAGGGCCCCAGCACGGGCCGCCCGCCCCGGATCAGGGCCAGGGTGAGGCTGTTGCTCATCGACGCCACCGGGATCTCTTCCAGTGGGTCCGGGCAGATCGGATCCTGGGTATCGGCGAAGTAGATGAAGCGCATCGTCTCGGGCTCGGGCGAGTAGCGCACGATGTAGAAATTCTCGGCGTACATCAGTCGGCCGACGATTTCGTGCAGGCCGCGCAGCACTTCGGGCGTGTCCTGGTCGGAGCTGGCCAGGTCGCTGATGGCAAACAGTGCGCGCTGCAGGCGCTCGGCGCGGCCCAGCCGCTCCACGTCTACCCGCAGCCGCTGGACTTCGGCGGCCAGCGCAGCAGGATCCCCACTGTGCGCGGAGTGCGTCGGGACGGCCGGGCTCGGCGTGATTGGGCGCTGCGTCATTGGGCTTGCACTGCCCTCCCCAAGGGTTGGTTCGAGTGTATCAGCCGGCTTGGGCCACGCCCGCCAGCACCGTGGCGGTGTCGCCGCAGGCCACCAAGCGGCCTGCGTCCAGCACGGCGGTGCGCTCGGCCAGCGCACGGGCGGCGCTGAAATCGTGGGTGATGAACAGCAGCGCCAAACCACGCTCGCGCTTGAGCCGCGCCAGCAGAGCCAGGACGCCGGCGCGGTGGTGGGCGTCCAGCGCCGATACGGCTTCATCGCACACCAGCAGCTCGGGGTCGGTGGCCAAGGCGCGGGCAATGGCCACGCGCTGGCGCTGGCCGCCGGAAAGTTGGTGCGGGTGACGTTCGGACAGCGTGGAATCCAGCCCCACGGCGCCGAGCAAGGCCAAGGCCTTGGCGCGTCGCGAGGCGGTATCGCCCAAGCCGTGGATGCGCAGCGGCTCGCTGATAATGTCGCTCACGCGCATGCGCGGGTCCAGCGAGGCGTAAGGGTCCTGGAACACCACGCCGATGCGCCGGCGCAGCGCGCGCAGGCGCCCCGGTCCGGCCGCCAGCAGGTCTTCGCCATCCAGCAGGATGCGGCCGGTGGTGCCGCGCCGCGCCAGCCGCAGCAGCGCCCGGCCCAGCGTGCTTTTGCCGCTGCCGCTTTCGCCCACCAGGGCCAGGCATTCGCCGCGGTGCAGGTGCAGGTTGGCGTCGTGCAGCGTGGGCGCGGGGGCATTGGGGTAGTGCACGCTGAGTTGCTCGACTTGCAGCAGCCTCGGGCCCGGCGCGCTGGCCGTGGGCGCGGGCAGCCGGTCAGCAGCCAGCAGTTCGCGCGTGTAGGCGTGCTGCGGGCGCTGGAAAACCTCGCGGGCGTCGCCCTGTTCCACCAGCGCGCCGCGCTGCAGCACCGCGATCCGCTGGGCGAACTGCGCCACTTGCGCCAGGTCATGGCTTACCAGCAGCACCGCCAGTCCCAGTTCGCGGCGCAGGCGGTCGAGCAGCCGCAGTGCATCGTGGGAAAGCCGCGGATCCAGCGCCGAGGTGGGCTCATCGGCCAGCAGCAGCGCCGGCGCGCCGGCCAGCGCCAGCGCCAGCAGCGCGCGCTGGCGCTGGCCGCCGGACAGTTCGTGCGGGTAGCGCGCCAGCAGCGCGGCCGGCAGCTCAAGGCGTTCGAACAGCGCCTTTGCCTCGTGCTGCGCCTGGGCCCTGGAAAGAGCGCGCAGGTGCCGAAGGCTTTCAACGAGCGGGCTTCCCACCTGCCGCAGCGGATGCAGGCTGGCCTGCGGGTCCTGCGGCATCCAGGCCACGGTGCGGCCGCGCAGCGCATGGTGCTGGGGCGAACCCAGCGCTACCGCCCGTCCGTCCACGCGCAGCTCGCCCTCGGCGCGCAGCCCCGGCGGCAGCAGCCCCAGCAGCGCCAGCACGGTGAGGCTTTTGCCGCTGCCGCTTTCGCCCACCAGGCCCAGGCATTCACCGGCAGCGAGGTCGAGGTCCAGCGGGCCCAGTAGGCACGTGTTGCCGGCATGCACGCATAGCCCGCGCAGAGCGAACGCCGCGCTCATGCGCCACCCCCGCGCACGTCCAGCCAGTCGCGCAGGCCATCGCCCAGGAACTGGAACGCCGCCAGCGTCGCCACCAGGAATCCGGCGGGGAACAGCAGCGCCCACGGCGCCGTATCCAGCTCCTGGCTGCCTTCGCTGAGCAGGGTGCCCCAGCTGGCGGAAGGCTCGTCAAGGCCCAGGCCCAGGAAGCCCAGAAAACTTTCCACCAGGATTGCCTGCGGCAGGATCAGGCCCAGGTAGACCACGGCCAGCGGCAGCAGGTTCGGCAGCAGGTGCCAGCGCAGCACCTGGTCGAAGCGGGCGCCGGCCGCGCGCGCGGCAAGCACGAACGGCGCCTCGCGCAGACGCGCCGCTTCCGAGCGCACCACGCGCGCCAGGTCAATCCACACGTAGCCGCCAATGGCCGCCAGCAGCAGCCACAGCGAGCGCCCGAACAGGCTCAGCAGCAGGATCACGATCAGCAGGAAGGGCAGCGCCGAGAGCACGTCGAGCGCGCGCACCATGGTCCGTTCGATGCGGCCACCGGCGTACCCGGCAATGGCGCCGTAGGCCAGGCCCAGCCCCAGCGCCATCGCGGTGGCCAGCGCGCCCACGGTGAGCGACAGCCGCCCGCCCGCGAGGGTGCGCGCCAGGATGTCGCGGCC
>JANORD010000261.1:0-7285 GCA_031415095.1 Lysobacteraceae bacterium | reverse complement strand
CCGCGCTGGCCTGGTCTATGCCCAGTGGCCGCAGCAGGTTGGCCTGGCGCTGGGCGTTGAAGCCGAGCACCATTTCATTCCAGCTGCGTCGCGCCCAATCCCCCAGATCCATCAGCGGCGCGAAACCCTCCGGCAGCAGTGCCTCCTGCCGCGCCAGGTCAGCCACGGTGTCGAGGACGCGCTCGGGCGCCACCGCGGCGGTGGGGTCCACCCGCGTCCAGCCGCGCCCGTCCAGCCACACTTCGGTCCAAGCATGGGCGTCCATGCGCCTCACCACCCAGTAGTTTCCGTAGGCATTGCGGTAGCCGCCGGCATAGCCCAGCACCACCCGCGCCGGAATGCCCGCCGCACGCATCAGGCTGGTGAAGGCCGAGCTAAAATGCTGGCAAAACCCCACTTGACTGTCGAACAGGAAATCGTCCACGGCATTTCGCCCGCTGGGCGGTACCGTGAGGCTGTAGCTGAACTCCTGCCCCATCCAGGCCAATGCCTTGCGCACCACCTCCACGTCGCGGCCGCCGGTTTCCTGGCGCCAGCGGGCGGCCAATTCACGCGTGCGCGGGTTCAGGTCGCGCGGAAGTGCGAGCGCTGCACGCGCCTGCGCCGGTAACAGCGTCGGCTCGCCTTGGGCGTCCACCGACGACAGGCCGGAGTACTTCAGCAGCGAGGTCACCGGATCGCTGGTAACGACGCTGAGGTCGCTGGTCAGCAGGCCGGCCGACGGTGCCTCCAGCGGCACGTCCAAGGTGACCAAGTAGCGGCGGTCGGTGGGTTCCAGCGACACCTCGTACCGTATCGCCGCGGTGCGCGGCTGCAGCACCGGCACCGGGCCCAATCCGGCGCCCTCACCGCGGCTCCAGGTCTGGCCGTCGAAATCCCACAGCACCTGGCCGCGCCAGTACAGATCCTGGCGCGCGGGCTCCGTGCCGTCGAAACGCACGCGCAGCGCAGGCGTGTCATCCGCGAACATCTCCACCCATTCGTCGGGCGTCATCCGGTCAGCCAGGCCGCTGCGCCCCAAGCTGTTTTCCGGCAGTCCCCAAAGCGGGCTGCCCAAGCGTGGGAACAGCCAGAACGCCGCCAGCGCCAGCGGCAGCGCCATGGCCACCGCCAGGCCCACGGTCGCCAAGCGCGGTCGCCCCACGGCGGGCACGGGCGCGCCGGGCCGCTGTTCGGCCAGCACCGACAGCGCTACCAGCAGCAGGCCCATGGCCGGCACCGCCAGCGCCAGCGTCAGCGGCCCTTGGTCCTGCAGGAAGGCGGCGAACGGCGCGAACAGGGAAAACCCCAGCAGGCTGCGCGCGTCCCGCAGGTGGTGGGTCTCGTAGAACTTCAGCGCCAGCAGCGCCGCCAGCAGCGCGCAGCCGGTATCGCGACCCAGGTTGAAGCCGTGCGTCGCCAGTACGTAGCCCACCGCCAGCAGCAGGGCCAATATCCGCAGCAGGGCCGGCAGCGGCCGCGGCAGCGCGATGCCCACTGCCGCCACTGCCGCCAAGCCCAGCGCCAGCCCGGGGTTGATCTGCAGCAAGAGCGGCAGCAGACAGGCCACGGCCGCAGCCAGGCACCATTGGCGCACTCGCGGGGGCATGCGCTCAGGCATCGGGCATCAGCGCGAGCGCTCGCAGGCAAGCGTGGCGGTGCTCCGGTCCGCTGCCGGGCCCGACCACGGCCGCCGGCAGTCGCATCCGGAATCGGCTGCCTTGGCGTTCGGCCTCGATCACCCAGCGCGCCAGGCGGCGGATGCGCGCCTCGTACGCCAGCGACGGCAGCGAAAACCAGTCCAGCTCGATCTCGCGATGCGCGCTTGCCTCGTACTCGCGCACCAGCAGCCGGTCGGCGCGCGCGGTGGCCTTCCACGCCACTTGCCGCAGCGCATCGCCGGCGCGGTATTCGCGCAGGTGGTGCGGCTGCTCGCCGTGGGCGCGGGTGCGGGTGGACTGGCCGTCGCCACCCAGGTCCGGCAACGGCACGCCTTCAGCTTCGGGGGCGGGGTAGACGAGCACCCGGCTGTCGGGCCGCAGCCAGGACCAGGCGCGCGCCAAGCCAAAAGGCCGGACCGTGGACACGCGAAGGCGATCGAGCGGCAGCCAGCCCCGGCGCACTGTGGCCACCGCCAACACTGCTTCCACGCGCTCGCCCGGGCCCAACTCAAGGAAGGTTTCCTCGCTGCCCGCGCGCAGTTCCAGCCCGGCGCGCACGCGGTTGCCGCTGGCTTCGAAGGCCAGCCGCAGCAGTAGCGGGCGCCCGGCGTGCACGGGCTCGGCGTGCAGCGCGGTCACCCTCAGGCCCGAGAGCGTGAGGTGCGCGTGCACCAGGCTGTTGTGCGCCACCGCGATCATGCCGAAGGCCAGCAGCAGGGCGGGATTGTTGTTGTAGTTCAGGCCGCCGAGCATCATCGCGCCCAGCATCAGCGCCAGGAACAGGCCGAAGCCGGTGGGCAGGATATAGACGCGTCGGCGGTCGATCAGGATGGGCAGCGATTCCAGCGCACGCGGTCGCACCAGCGGCAGGCGGGCCAGCCGGTCGCTCAGGCGTTCCACCAGGTCACGCGGCCGGCCCAAGGGCGTCAGTCCACCGCCACGCTGCGCAGGATGCTGGCCGCCAGCGCGTCGCGACCCTCGGATTCGGACTCGGGCACCAGGCGATGTGCCGCCACGTGGCCAAACAGCGCCTGCACGTCCTCGGGCAGCACGTGGCTGCGGTCCTCCAGCAGGGCCAGCGCGCGCGCGCCGCGCAGCAGGCCCAGGCCCGCCCGCGGCGACAGCCCTACCTGCACGCCGGGATGGCGGCGGCTCTCCTGCAGCAGCGCCTGCACGTAGTTCACCAGCGCCGGGCTGGCGTGCAGGTGCTCCACCGCTGCGCGCAGCGCCAGCACATCATCGCCGCCCAGCTGCGGCGTGCTCTGTGCGATCAAGTCGCGACGGTCCTCGCCCGCCAGCATCTCGCGCTCGGCCTCGGCGCCGGGATAACCGAGCTTGATGCGCAGCAGGAACCGGTCCATCTGCGAATCGGGCAGCGGGAAGGTGCCCGCCAGATCCACCGGGTTCTGGGTGGCCACCACGAAGAATGGCTGGGGCAGCGGGTGGCTGGTGCCGTCCACGGTCACCTGGTGTTCGGCCATCGCTTCCAGCAGCGCGCTCTGCGTGCGCGGCGGCGCGCGATTGATTTCGTCCGCCAGCAGCAGCTGGGTGAACACCGGACCGGGATGGAAGCGGAACTCGCGCGAGGTCTGGTCGAAAATGGACACGCCGATGATGTCCGAGGGCAGCAGGTCCGAGGTGAACTGCATGCGCTGGAACTCCAGGCCCAGCGTGGCCGCCATGGCGCGCGCCAACGTGGTCTTGCCCAAGCCCGGCAGGTCTTCGATCAGCAGGTGGCCGCCGGCCAGCAGCGTGGTAAACGCCAACTGCACTTCGCGCGGCTTGCCCAGCACCAGCCGGTTTACCTGCGCCAGCGCGTCCACGAGGGCGCGCCGGGTGCGGTCGGTTACGATGGGCGGGTGGATGGCCTGCGCGTGCATTGCGTACGTCCAATAACAGTGAGGAGGAAGGATAACCCCGTGGATGCTGGCATGGGCGCGAGTTCGCAGCGCGTGAAATTCCTGTGGCTGTGGGCGCTGCTGATGTTGGCCAAACTCTGGCTGGCCAGCGCGCTGCCGCTGTTTGGCGACGAGGCTTTTTACGCGTTGGAAAGTCGCAACTTGGCGTGGGTCTACTCCGACCTGCCTGGTCTCACGGCGTGGTTGATCCGTGCGGGCACCGAATTGGCTGGCCAGGGCGCGCTTGCGGTTCGCGCGCCGTTCCTGCTGCTGGGCGCGGCCCTGCCTTGGCTTGTCGTGCGCATCGCCAGCCGCTGGGGCGGCGCGGAAGCGGGCTGGCAGGCCGGACTGTTGGCCCTGCTGATGCCGCTGGCCGGGTTGATGGGGGTGCTGGCGCTGCCCGATGTGCCGATGCTGTTCGCGGCGCTGCTCTGCCTGGACGCACTGACGAACCTGCGGGAGCGCCTGGGCACCGCCGCGCTGCTGCAGTTGGCGCTGGGCTTGGCGCTGGGGGCGCTGGCGCACTATCGGTTTGCCCTGGTCCTGCTGGCGGGTGCGGCCGGGCTTGCGCTCGACCCGCGTGGCCGCGCATTGCTGCGCGAGCCGCGACTCTGGCTCGCCCTCGCGTTCGGGGCCGTGGCGTGGTGGCCGCTGGTTTCCTGGAACCTTGCGCACGCCGGCGCCGGCCTGGCCTTTCAATTCGTCGATCGCCACCCCTGGACGCTGCAGCCTGCGGCGCTGTGGTGGCCCTTGGTGCAGGCGCTGCTGGTCACGCCCGTGCTGTTTGTGCTGCTGCTGGCCACCTTGGTTCGCGCGTGGCGACAGCGCGGCCAGGCGGGGCAGCTCCCCTGGGCGCTGCTGGCAGGCCTGGGCTCGGTATCGGTGCTTGGCTATTTCGCGATGGCTTTTTTCGCCGACACCGAGCGCGTCAGTTTCCACTGGCCGCTGGCCGGCTGGCTGGCGTTGGCCTGCGCCGCACCCGCAGTGCTGGCGGACTGGCCGAAGGCCGCGCGGTTGGCGCTGGCTGGGTCGGCCGGCCTGGCGCTGCTGGTCTGGGTGGCTTACTTGGCGCTGCTGTCGCATCCCGAGGGCCGCCTCCGGTTGGCGGCCGGCCCGGCGTATGCGGACAATTTTTCGGGTTGGGGCGAGGCCGCGGCGGCGGCGCGCGAGGAACTGGCAACGATGCCGGCCGGTACGCGCCTGGTTGCCGACAATTTCATGCTCGGGGCGCAGTTGGCTTTCCTGCTCGATGGCCGGCAAGTGGACGTGCTGGAGCATCCCCTCAACCGCAAGCACGGCCGTGCGCTGCAGTTGGATCAATGGGGGCTGCTCAGCCGAGGCCGCGCCGACTGGGGCGCGGAGCCAGTGCTGCTGGTGGTGGAAGACACCGCCCGTTCGCTGAAGGACCGGCTGAAGGCCTATCGCCAGCTTTGCGCGCTAGCTGGCGGGCTGCCGCCGGCGCGCGTGCTGAATGTGGACCACGGCCGTAAGCGCTTCCTGGTCTTCCGGCTGGCGCCGGAGCCGGCGCCCTGCGTTGTGCCGTCTCTGGCTTGGCTGGAGGCGCCGGAGCCCGGACAGCGCGTTTCCGGGCTGCTGGTGCTGCGCGGATGGGCGCTGCGGGAAGGCGCGGGCGTGGCGGCCGTGGACATCACACTCGACGGTGCCGTGGTGGGCCGCGCCAGCTACGGACTGCCCCGATTCGACGTGGCCGACTACTGGGGCACGGATCTCACCGTCACGGATTTGGGCTTTAGTGCGGCGGTGGACCTGAGCGGGCATGCGCGCGGAAGGGCCTGGCTGGGGCTGGTGGTGCACGGCCGCGATGGCAGCGTGGAGCACTGGCCCGAGCAGCCCGTCCAGATACGCTAGTCAGGGCAGGCGAAACCCGGCCTGGCGCAGGGCTTGGGACAGCGCGATCAGCGGCAGTCCGACCAAGGCGGTTGGGTCAATCGTTCGGATCGATTCGAACAGCGTGATGCCCAGGCCTTCGCACTTGAAGCTTCCCGCACAGTCGTAGGGCTGCTCGGCTTGCAGGTAGCGCAGGATTTCCTCGCGCTCCAGGCCACGGAAGGCGACCTCGGTGAGGTCTTCGAACGCCAGCAGCTGCTCGCCGCGCATCAGGCAGACCGCCGTGTGGAAGCGCACGCTGCGGCCCGAGGACGCCAGCAGCTGCGCCAAGGCCGCGTCCCTGCTGCCGGGCTTGCCCAAGGGCTGGCCGTCCAGCTCCGCCACCTGGTCCGAACCGATCACCCACGCTTCGGGATGGCGGATGGCGACAGCGCGGGCCTTGGCCTCGGCCAGGCGCCGGGCGATGGCCGGCGGGGATTCGCCCGGGCCGGGTGTTTCCTCCACCTCCGGGCGCTCCACGGTGAACGGCAGCCCCAGCCGAGCCAGCAGATCGCGGCGATAGCGCGAGGTGGAGGCCAGCACCAGCAGCGTCATGGGCCTGGCGCGCCGCGACGCAGGGCAGGGGGCTCGCGGCGGGCGGCCTCCGCGCTGGCTTCGGTGACCTGCGCCAGTTCAGCGCCGGCGTGTTCCAGGGCGTCGAGCTGGCTTGCCAGCCGCGCCTGGCCGCGCTGCAGGGCATCGCAGGCGGCGTCCAGCTCGCGCTGGCTGGCGGTGTGGCCGTGCCTCTGAATCCACAGCCGGTGCTGCAGGATGTCGCGCTTGGCCTTGAGCACGTGCTCGGTGCTTTCCAGCGACTCCCGCGCCTGGGCGGCGATATCGGCCGGCACCCGGCCCACCACCGATTGCATGGCCTGCATGCGCTGCTGGCTTCTATCTAGAAGCGCCTGCATGGCATCCGCCAGGTCCAGCAGGCGCACCAGGCTGCGCTCCCGCCGACGCGAGCGCAGCAGCCAAATCAGCAGGGGCAGGGCGATGGCCAGGGCGACCAGTCCGATCAACAGCAGGGATTGCGGCATAATTGGCGAGGTTGAATGAGCCTGGCGGCAGTCTGCACCAGGCCCGCCAAGGCCGGCAAACCCTAGTGGCCGCAAAGGCTTAGGTTTGACATGGGCAGGGCTCCGGCCTATCATTCCGGGCTTATGTCCGCGTCCCTGCCTCCTGTTCTTGATGCTTGGCGCATGGTCGCGGCCAAGCGGCGCTTCGAAGGCACGTTGCCGCTGTCCGGGATGCCCCGGCTGCGCGACAGCCTGGTAGATGCCGAAGGCGGCTGCCGTTTCGAAATGGAATTCGGCCGTGATGCCGTACTCGACCTGCGTTACGTCGAGCTGCGCATCGAGGCCGAGCTGCCGCTGCTGTGCCAGCGTACGCTGGAGCGCTACCTGCACCCGGTTTCGCTGTTCCAACGCCTCGGCCTGATCACCGACGAGGACCAGGAGTCGGCGCTGCCCGAGGGCATGGAGCCGATCCTGTTGGACGCCGGCGGTGAGCTGCATCCGGCCGAGCTGGTGGAGGATGAACTTATCCTCGCCATCCCGGTGGTACCGATTGATCCGCGCTCCACCGAGGTCAAGGCCGAATGGCCCGCCGAGTTGGAGATAGAAGAAAAACCGAACCCTTTCGCCGCGCTCGCCGCGTTGAAGGCACACCAGAAGTAGTTGGAGATAGACCATGGCAGTCCAGAAATCCCGCGTCACCCCGTCCCGCCGCGGCCAGCGCCGCTCGCATGACGCCCTCAGCGCCAAGCAGTTGGCTACCGACGCCACCTCGGGCGAGACCCATGTCCGCCACCACGTCACCAAGGACGGCTACTACCGTGGCAAGAAAGTCCTGGATGTGAAG
>JANORD010000260.1:0-7794 GCA_031415095.1 Lysobacteraceae bacterium | reverse complement strand
GTCGTGGGTGGGTCCCTGCACCAGTTCGGCCGCCAGCGGCCGCTCGCCGGCGAAGCGGATCCGGCCGTGCGGCGGCTCCAGGCTCACCGTCTCGCCGTCTTCGAAGTGCAAGCGCATGCCCTCGCCCGCCAACAGCACCAGTTCGCGGTCACAGCCGGGAAAGGCGGAGAACGGCGCGTCGCGATCAATCTCCGCGATTGACACCCGCCATTGCCAGTCGTTGCTGCCTTCGGGATGGCGGTGGATTTCGCGGGTCCAGCCGCACTCGTTGCGCCAGCGTTCGCGGCGATATTCATTGGCGGGCAGATGGACGATGCGCATCAGGGCCGCGCTCCGGCGTGCGCCGCGGGGCGGCGGCGGGCACGGGCCCAACTCTCCAGGCGGCGCGACAAGACCATGGCGGCAAGTCTAGCGCAGCGCCCAGCGGCGGCGCGTTACTCCAGGCCAAGCTCACCGGCGAGCAGCCACGCAGCATTCCAGTAGGCGTAGTCGCCGGGCCGAGCCACCAGCCCCGCACGCACTGGCTGGCACACCAGATGCCGGGCCGCGGCCGCGGCGTCCTCTCCTGGCGCCAACACGCGATCGCTGAAGCCGCGGCCCCACAGCCAGCCGTTGACGCGATGGCGATCGTCCACCGCGCGCGAGGTCAAGGCCTTGAACCGACCCATCAGGTTGGCCAACGAATCCCGCTCGCCCAGGGTCACCAGCCCCTGCCAGTGGTCGGGCATAAGCACCCAGGCCAACAGCCGCGCATCGCGCCAGGGCCACGCCGAGCCGTGCACGCGGCAAACCGCACGCGCCGCCTCGTGATCACTGAACACCGGGCGGCGATACAGCGTGGCCACGCCCAGCAGGTAGGTGCGGCCGGGAATGGAGCGCTGCTCCAGCCGCTGCGAACGATAGCCCGATGCCGGACGCGCAGCGGCCGGAGCGGAAGCTGACATGGCGGTACTCCCGAAGTAGAGACAGCGCGCAGCCCGGCCTGGGCCGGGCTGCGCAACCGGTCAGCCGCCAGCCGGCGCCTTGGGCTTGGGCTTGGCCGCCGCCGGCCGGGCAGTGCCAGCGCCCACCGTGATGCGGTCGCGATTGAGCTCGATGGTGGCCAGTCCGATGCCCTTCACTTCCGCCAGTTCATCGGCGCTGCGGAACGCGCCGTGCTGCTTGCGGTGCGCAACGATGGCCTCGGCCTTGCTGGGGCCCACGCGGTCCAGCACGCGGTCCAGGGTGGCGGCATCGGCGCTGTTGATGTCCACCTTGTCGGCGGCCAGGGCGCCGCCGGCCAACAGGGCCGACAGCAGGAGCGAACTCAGGAAACTCAGTGAAGACTTCATGGCAATACCTCGGGATGTGAGAGGGACAGATGCCGGCACCGCGGTGGCTGCATCGGCCGGAACAGTCTTCACGCCAGCGCCGGCGGCCTCCATCGCTGTTCTGCTCCGGTTGGCCTGGGAACCGGGCGCAGCGGGCTGTCGGGTCTTTCCTACGGTGGCGGCCCGCGCCGCTTCGGAAGGAGTAAAATCAAGGCACTTACCCGCCGGGACCGCCCATGGATATCGCCAAGACCGACCGCTTCATCGCCGATGCCTGGGACGGCGACATCGTGCCGCGCCTGGTGGAGTACATCCGCATCCCGAACAAGTCGCCCATGTTCGACGCGCAGTGGAAAGAGCACGGCTACATGGACGAGGCGGTGACGCTGCTGGCCAACTGGGCCAAGGCCCAGCCGATCGCCGGCATGACGGTGGAAGTGGTGACGCTGGAAGGCCGCACGCCGCTGATCTACATCGAAGTAGCCGGCGAAGGCGACGACTGCGTGCTGCTCTACGGCCACCTGGACAAGCAGCCGGAAATGACCGGCTGGGCCGACGACCTGGGCCCGTGGTCGCCGGTGATCAAGGGCGACAAACTCTACGGCCGCGGCGGCGCCGACGACGGCTACGCGCTGTTCGGTTCGCTCACCGCCATCCGCGCGCTCAGGGAGCAGGGCAAGCCGCACAGCCGCTGCGTGATCCTGATCGAAGCCTGCGAGGAGTCCGGCAGCTACGACCTGCCCTTCTACGTGGACCACCTGGCCGAGCGCATCGGCCGGCCGTCGCTGGTGGTGTGCCTGGATTCGGGCTGCGCCAACTACGACCAGCTCTGGTGCACCACCTCGCTGCGCGGCCTGGCTGGCGGCAACCTCAAGGTGAGCGTGCTCAGCGAAGGCGTGCATTCGGGCGACGCCTCGGGCGTGGTGCCGTCAAGCTTCCGCATCCTGCGCCAGCTGCTGTCGCGGCTGGAGGATGAAGCCACCGGCAAGATCCTGGTGGAAGATCTCTTCGTCGACATCCCCGCCGAGCGCCTGGCCCAGGCCCAGCGCGCCACCGAAGTGCTGGGCAGCGAAATCTGGGACAAGTTCCCGTTCCTGCCCGGCATGACGCCGATGAATGCCGACCTGACCGAACTGGTGCTCAACCGCACCTGGCGCCCGGCGCTGTCCATCACCGGCGTGGACGGCATGCCCACGCTGCAGAACGCCGGCAACGTGCTGCGGCCGCACACCGCGGTGAAGCTGAGCCTGCGCCTGCCGCCCACCCTGGAGCCCAAGCGCGCCGGCGAGATTCTCAAGCGCGTGCTCGAAGCCAACCCGCCCCACGGCTGCAAGGTGGAAGTGGAGCTGGAAAAAGCCAGCACTGGCTGGAATGCACCGGCGCTGGCGCCGTGGCTGGAGCACGCCATCGACACCGCCAGCCGCGAGTTCTTCGGCGCCCCGGCCATGTACATGGGCGAAGGCGGCACCATTCCGTTCATGGGCATGCTGGGCGAGAAGTTCCCCGGTGCGCAGTTCATGATCACCGGCGTGCTGGGCCCGCACTCCAACGCCCACGGCCCCAACGAGTTCCTGCACATCCCCACCGGCAAGCGGGTCACGGCCTCCGTGGCGCGCGTGCTCGCCGACCACTATGCCGCCAGTGAAAAAGGCCTGACCCGCGGCGTTGGCGTGCACGAAGGCAAAGCGCACTTCGGCGACCACGGCTGCTGCTGAGCGCCCCGGCCATGGCCGCCATGAATGCCGCGCTTGATCCGCGCGCCGAAGCCCTGGCCGCCGAGGCCGAGCGCCTTGCGCGCCAAGGCCAGGCGCAGGCCAGCAGCCGGCTGTGGGACCAGGTGCTGGCCATGGCACCCAGCCACGCCGGCGCGCTGAACCACTTCGGCGCGCAGGCGCTGGCCAAGGGCGACCTTGCCGGCGCCAGCGACTGGCTGCAGCGCGCCACCCGCGGCGCACCCGCCCTAGCCATGGCCCACGCCAATCTCGCCCGCCTGCTGCGCCTGCAGGGCCAGCCCGAGGCCGCACTGGCCGAACTGGACCGGGCGCTGCGGGTCGAACCCACGGCGTACGCCGTGCATTTCGAAAAGGCCGCCATTTATGGCGAGCAGAACCGGGAGAAAGACCAGGCCCTGGCCTACGGCAGCGCGCTGCAGCTATTGCCCGCCAGCGCCGTTGCCAGCCCGGAGATGCAGGTGCTGGTGCAGCGCGCGCAGCAGGCGGTGGTGGCCAACCAGTCCGAGCTGGGTGCCTTCCTGGCGGGCCGGCTGGGCGAACTGCGCGGCGGCGAGACCGGCCGCGCGCTGGCGCGCTTCGATGAGTCGCTGGACGTCTCCCTGGGCCGCAAGCCGCTACAGCTCTCGCGGCCGGCCATGTTCACCGTGCCCGGGCTGCCGGCCATCGCCTTCTTCGAGCGCGAGGACTTCGCCTGGGCGCCGGCGGTGGAAGCCTGCACCGCCCAAGTGCGCGCCGAACTCGAACAGGTGCTGCAGGAGGACAACGACGGTTTCATTCCCTACGTGCAGACCCGCGCAAACGAGCCGGTGGGGCAGTTTGCCGCGCTGGACCGCAACCCGGACTGGAGCGCGTATTTCCTCTGGCACCACGGCAAGCGCGTGGAGCAGCACATCGCCCGCTGCCCGCAGACCATGGCCATGCTGGAGGCGGTGCCGCAGGTGGAAGTGATCAACCGCGCGCCGGCGGCTTTTTTCTCCGCGCTCAAGCCGCATACGCGCATTCCGCCCCACCACGGCGCCACCAACTGCCGGCTCACGGTGCACCTGCCGCTGGTGATCCCGCCGCACTGCGCGCTGCAGGTAGGCAACCACGTGCGGCCGTGGACGATGGGCGAACTGCTGCTTTTCGACGACACCATCGAACACGCCGCCTGGAACAACAGCGACCAGCTGCGCGTGGTGCTGATCTTCGACGTCTGGCACCCGATGCTAAGCGCCGCCGAGCGCCGGCTGGTCAAAGGAACGCTGGAAGGAATCATGGCCTACTACGGCCACGACGCTCCGCTGGGTGAACTCTAGCGTTTGACGTGCCACCAGCCGGTGATGGCCAGGCGCGGCTCGCGCGCCCACGGCGCCACCACGCCCACATGGTGGTTGAACGGCACCTTGAACAAGCTCAGCGAATTCCAACGCGGCAGGAAGGATCCAGCCGGCGTGCCATCGGCGTCCACGAAGTGCAGCAGCCCGCCCCAGTCGGCCTCCCAGTGGCGCGAAAGATTGAGCACATAGGCATAGCGCCGCCCCTCTTCCTCATGCCGGTCGTCGTGCATGCGCAGGAACTGCCCGGGCAAGTAGCGCGTCGCCTGCGCGCCCACCATCGCCAGCTCGCGGTCGCCGGTGAAATCGCGGATGAAGCCCAGGAACGCGGGGCTGTTGAAAAACTCAAGCGCCGCATGCACCAGCAAGCCCGGATTCTTGCCAGCTTTCATGGCCTCCACCATCAGGTAACGGTCGTAGACGAAGTGGAAGCCGCTGGCGGCGCGCTGGTAGGCCGCAGGCATGCGCTGGCGCAGGGTCTCGCCCGTCCACGGCGCGCTGTCGGGCAGGCCGCGTTCGGCGGTGACCCAGGGCACATCCTGGCCCAGACAAGTCGCCAACTGCTCGGCCGCGTCGGCCTGCAGGAAGCCCGGGATCTGCACGCGCCCGGTGCGGGCCAAGGCCTGCCGATACGGTTCGAAATCGATTTCGTTGCTGATCATCTGAAGGCGGCCACCGGCGGGTTGCCGGCATTCTAGCCGTCGCCTGACCCCGCCGGCGCAAGCGTCAGCGCCCAGCCCAGTAGGCCCTGCGCTTGCGCCAGCGGCCGGCAAGCAACGCTCGCCCCGGGGCACCGCTGCGCCAGCTGCGCTAACAGCGCCTGGGCCTGCGTGTCATCCAGCGCATGGCTGATCATTTCGGCGCTGCGTAGTCCGGCGGCGGCGATGGCCTCGCGATAAGCCGCCAGCGCGGCGAGCGCCGGTTCGGGGTTGGCGCCGGTGCTGCTGACGATCCGGTGCACGTGGTCGCGCGCCTCTACGGCCAGGTCGGGCGTGTCGAGCTGGGCGATGTCACTGGCCAGCTGCACGGTGGCGGCGTTGTAGGCACTGCGGGCGGCGTTCGCCTCGGCGTTGGCGCGCAGGTCCTCGCCGGCGCGCGCGCGGGCAAACCACCCAAGCACGGCGGCAGCGGCGTCCAGCAGCCCGCCGGAGCGCAGCAGCCTGGCCTGGCAGGCCAGCTCCCCCCGCCCCACGCGCACCAGCACCGAGCCGGCGTGGTGCATCACGAACGCAAGGCGACCGCCGGGCGCCAGCACCCGCAGGCATTCGTCCAGGGCAGCCTCGCGGCGCGCGTACTCAAAGCCGTACTGGCTAACCACAAGGGTGAAGTGGCCGTCCGGGAACGGCAGCTGCTCCATCGCTACGCCGGAATGAAACCGGATGCGCTCCTGCGCCGCCGCGTCGTGCCAGTCGGGCGCAACTTGTGCCAGGTCCACGGCCTCGATGTCGGGGCAGCCAGCGCCAAGGCGGGTCCAGAGCATGCGGGGCAAGGCGCCGTTCCCCGTGGCCAGGTCCAGCACGCGGTCGTGCGGCTGCAGCGCGGCGAACTGTTGCGCCCAGAACGCGCCAATGGCGCCGGAATAGCCGGCATCAAAACTGCCAACGCACGAGTGCAGCCCCCCCGTGGCCCAGTAGGCGCTCCAGGCTCGGCGTCTGGCGTCGTCGTCAGCATGCATGCGGCCATTGTCCCGGCCGCGCACGCAAAAAAGAAGGGCCCCGTTGCCGGGGCCCTTCGAGACTTACGTTGACGCCAGTGTTCTTAGAACGACTGGGTGTAACGCAGGTAAGTGGTGCGGCCGTAGGCGTCGTACAGGTAGAAGTTCCACGGACGGCCGTCGAACGCGACCAGCTCCGGGAAGCGGTTGCCGACGTTGGTGGCACCGAACGCGATGGTGCCGTTCCACGGCGCCTTCCAGGCAACCTGCACATCGTTGGTGGCGTAGCCGCCCACCCGGTCGTCCTGACCGGCGATGAAATTCACGTTCCAGCCGAAGGTGAAGTCACCCAGAGCCCAGGTGTTGAGCAGCGCAGCGCGGTACTCGGGCAGGCCCACGGTATCGACGAACTCGGTGACAACACCGGCTTGGTTCTCGATCTCGTAGCTGTTGATCCAGGACACGTTCAACTGGTTGTTGATTGCGCCATAGGTGCCCATGTCGAAGTCCGTACCCACGCGCATGTCGAGGCCATCGGTGCTCAGAATGCCCGCATTGACGTAGCCGGAGCGGATCTCGTCGATGGCGCCGCTGATCGGAACGCGGGTGATGCTCACGCCCGCGGGGATCGGGCCGTAGGTGGCCGGATCCAGATCGGAGTTGATGACGTCCTGCGCGGTGATCTGCGAGATCGTATCCGAGACTTCGATGTTGTAGTAGTCCAGGGACAGGTCGAGCCACTCGAACGGGTCATAGACGACGCCGACGCTGAAGTTCTCCGAGTCTTCCGGCAGCAGGTCTGCGTTGGCCTGGAAGAACGTATCCACCTGCAGCTGGCAGGAGGTCGGCTGGCTGAGGGCCAGGCACGAACGCGGATCGTTCACCGGCTCGGCCGAGAACGTCGTCTTCTGGGTCAGGATGTCCAGGCCCGGGGCACGGAAGCCCTGGCTGTAGGAACCACGGAAGGTCAGGGTGTCCAGCGGCTGCCAGCGCAACTTGACCTGCGGCGAGGTGGCGCTGCCGACGTCGGAGTAATCGTCGTAACGGGCCGCCAGGGTGATGTCGAAGGTGCTGGTGAACGGCAGCAGCCACTCGGCGAAGAACGCCGTGGTGTCACGCGAACCGGCCGAGGAGTTGCCGGCCGAGCCCAGGATGCCACCCGACTCCGACAGCGGATCGTAGGTGTCGTTGAAGTCGTCTTCGCGGTACTCGGCGCCGAACACGGCATTGGAGGTGCCGCCGCCCATCTCGAAGATGTCGAAGTTCGAGATCGCGTAGATCTCGTCCGTCTGCCAGCGCGAGTTGCGGGCGATGGTGCTGGTGAACGAGCCCAGGGTAGTGGCCGAGGCGCCGAACGGGTCGCGCAGGTTGTACGCGCCGCTGTCGACGGCGGCGTTGGCCAGGCTGGAAATGATGTAGCCGCGGCCGATTTCGGCGTAGTCGTAGTCGCTGTGGCGCAGGCCGACGTCCAGACCGATGGTGTCGGTCAGCTGGCCCTGCACGCCCAGCAGGAAGTCGCTGTTGTCGGCGCTGGTGAACACGTCGCGGTTACCGGCCGCGGCGAAGCGGTGACGGTAGACGGTGGGCAGGCCGTTGCCAATGATGATGTCGCCGGGGCCGCCTTCGCGCGCGGTCACGATGCCCGGAACCGGGGCATACCGGCCGAAGGACTCGACCTTGGTGACGTTGGCCGTGGTGTAGAGGTTCCAGTTGTCGTTGATCTGGTGATCAGCGCGCACGAACACCGAGGTGGTATCGATCTTGGCCTCGTTGGCCGCCAC
>JANORD010000259.1:0-6563 GCA_031415095.1 Lysobacteraceae bacterium | reverse complement strand
GGCCGGGATGGCTTCACGGCACATGTACTCAATGGCGTCCTGGTCACCCAACCAATCCGAACCCTTGATGGTGTCGTAGAAGTGGAAGCGCCAGTCGTCTTCGCCCATGTTGCCCAGCG
Organism: Lysobacteraceae bacterium; assembly: GCA_031415095.1. Classification (GTDB taxonomy): domain Bacteria; phylum Pseudomonadota; class Gammaproteobacteria; order Xanthomonadales; family Xanthomonadaceae; genus Arenimonas. The sequence continues at coordinate 6,444 of JANORD010000259.1, read as the reverse complement.
CCGCGGAAATGCCGCCCTGCGCCGCCACGGTATGCGAGCGGGTGGGAAACACCTTGCTGATGCAGGCGGTCTTCAGGCCTTTCTGGGCCAGGCCAAAGGTTGCGCGCAGGCCGGCGCCGCCGGCGCCCACGACCACCATGTCGTACGTGTGCTCTTGGATCTTGTAGGCAGGGGTCATGGCAGGCTCAGGCAGTGAAGGCGATGCGGCCGATGGCCAGCAGGGCGGCCAGGGCGGCCAGCGTGTAGATGAGCTTGATGGCCACCTGCAGCACCCACTCCAGGGCGCCGTGCACGTAGTCTTCAACCACCACCTGCAGGCCCAGGCGGGCGTGCCAGAACAGCGCAAGCACGAAGGCCGCCAGCAGGGTGGCCGTGATCGGCGGGGCGATAGCGGCGCGCACCTGGGACTGGTCGCTGCCGATCAGGCCCACCGCGAACACCACGAACCAAGGCGTCAGCAGCGCCAGTGCGATGGCCGTCAGGCGCTGGTTCCACCAGTGGCCGGTGCCGTCCTTGGCCGAGCCCAGGCCGTTGGCGGTGGACAGCGGGTTGCGCAGGTTCATGCCCCACCCCCGCGCAGTCCGAGGTACCACAGGCCGGCCGTGATCAGCACCGCCAGCGTCAATACGGCATAGCCGCTGGCGTAGGCCTTGGACAGCTCGTAGCCGTGGCCGGCGTCCCAGACCAGGTGACGCAGGCCATTGAGGAAGTGGTACACCAGCGCCGCGCTGAGCGCGAAAAGAGCCAATTTCCCGGGCAGCGACGACAGCGCCGCTGCCGCGCGCGCAAACCCATCACCCTCGCCCGCCGCCGCCAGCAGCCAAGCCGCCAACAGCAGGCTGCCCAAGGCCAAGACCACCCCGGTGCCCCGGTGGACGATGGACATGAAGCTGGTGAGCTGCGGCTTGTAGACCTGCAGGTGCGGTGACAGGGGTCGTTCTTGCGTCGCCATGGGCTGCGCTCGTCTGGTAATGGGTGAAGTATGGGAAGCGCGATGTGTGCGCGGCGTTAGAAGTCGATGCAGCGGCCGTTCTTTTCCCAATCGCCAAAGCGGGTGGGGTCGGGGCCGGGGCGGCCGCCGATTTCAACCGCCGCCTCAGGAGCCACGGCAGGAACAACGCCAGGCGTGGGGCCGGGGGGCTCGGTGGGTGCGGCGGATTCGCCTATGATTTGAGGCTCGGTCGCCATAGACGCAATGTTAAGTCCCGCCCCCATGACGTTCAAGACAAATCTGGCCCCCGCCTCCTGCCCTGCACTCGACGGATTCAGCGTCATGGCGGTGGAGGGCCGTGATGCCGGGGCCTTCCTCCAGGCCCAGACGATGAATGACGCGGCATCACTGGCGCCCGGGCAGTGGCAGTGGAATGGCTGGCTCACGCCCAAGGGCCGCGTGATCGCTCTATTCGTGCTGCTGCGTGTGTCCGCGGAGCGCTGGCTGCTGGTGTTGCCGGATTTTCCCGCGGCCGAACTCCAGCCGCTGCTGCAGCGGTTCGTGTTCCGCAGCCAGCTGCGGTTGCTCTCGGCGCCGGGTTTGACGGCCGCCGCCGGTCCGGCGGCTGACGGGGCCGGGTTGCACCACTGGTTGGGCAGCGAGGACGCGGGCATTGGCCTTCTGCTGTCTGGCCCCTCGGACCCGCGCAGTCTGTGGCTGCTGCCCGACGGGCATCCCGCTATGGCCCCGCCCAACCCCGTCGTCGATCAGGACTGGTTCGCCGCCGATCTGGCGGCCGGGATTCCACGGCTGCCCACGGCGGGGCGCGAGGCCTGGACGCCACAAATGCTCTCGCTCGAACGCCTGGACGCTTTCAGCCTCAAGAAGGGCTGCTACCCGGGCCAGGAAATCGTCGCGCGCACCCACTACCTGGGCCAGGCCAAACGCGGCTTGGTTCGACTGGAAGGCGCCTGCCTGCAGCCGGGAGCCCCGGTGGAGGCCCACGGACTGGCCGCCGGCACGGTGGTCTGCGCCACCGGCGATGGCCGCGAAGCGCTGGCGGTTTTGGCGCTTGACGCGGTGGAACCCTGGAGCGTCGGTGGCCTGATCTGCCGGCGTCTGCCGCTGCCCGCCCTGCCGGGGCAGCCAGTTTGAGAACTGGTTCACAATTCGCGCCAGCGCGGGATGTCTGCTAAAAAGCCGGTAATAAAGAGGACCACACCATGAATCGCAATGCGGGCCTTATGGCCTTGTTTTTCAGCCTGTTCGCAGCGCAATCCTGGGCAGCGGAATACACCCTGGCGGTGGAGCCCAATTACCCGCCGGCGCAGGCCGAGCAGGTCTACAAGCCGCTGCTGGACTATCTGTCCAAGAGCACCGGCCACACCTTCAAGCTCAAGCCCGCCACCAATTACCATGTCTACTGGCGCGACCTGCGCTCAGGCTCCAAGACCGATTTCGCGTTCGAAGAGGCCCATTTCACCGACTACCGCATCGAACGCCTGGGCTTCACGCCGCTGGTGCGCGTGGCCGAGCCCACCAGCTACTCGCTGCTGGCCGACGCCACCGTGGCCGAAGGCGGCACCAATGGCCTGATCGGCTACCGCGTGGTCAGCATGCCGGCGCCGAGCATGGGCTATCTGCTGTTGGGCGAGATTTACAAGAATCCCATCGCCCAGCCGGAGATCCTGTCGGTGGCCGCCAACTGGCGCGATGGCGTGGAGATGATCTTCTCGCAGGAAACCGAGGCCGCGATGGTGCCCAATTACATCGCCGATCCCTACAGCTCCAACCTCAGCGTGGTGGCCAAATCGCCCGAGTACACCGGCCGCGCCCTGAGCGCCGGTGGCACCGTGCCGGCCGACGTGCGCAAGGCGGTGACCGAGGCCATGCTGAAGCTGCACCAGGACGACGCGCTGTATGAAGTGCTGGTGGAATTGGGCGCCAGCCAGTTCGTCGCGACCGATGCCGCCGAGTACAAGGGCAGCGAGCGCCTGCTGCGCGGCGTCTTCGGCTACAAGGCCAAGCCGGGCGCGGCCGCCCCAGTGGCGGCGCCGGTGGACGAGGAAGCGGAAGTCTCCGGCGGCATCGAAGTGAGCGCCGAAGGCGGCTGAGCGCCGCCCGGAAACCGTCAATCGGTTTCGAAGTGGATCAGATTCTCGCCGTTCACCGCGTGGATCTGGCCCAGGCTCAGGGTGCCGGTCTTGCGCAGGTGCACTTCGTCGCGGTGGACCTTTAGTTCGTCGTCTTCACCGATGCGCACGTAGGTGCCGTTGGTTGAGCGATCCGAAAGCATGAAGTGGCCGCGCTTGAATTCCACGGTGACATGGGTGCGGCTGACCCAGTCGGCCTCTATCACCAGCTGGTTGCCTGGCTCCCGGCCAATATTGAACGGCTGCGAATCGGGGCCCAGTTCCAGCATCTGGCCGCGGTGGCGCAGGCGCAGCTGGCTACCGCCGCCGCCGCCATCCCCCAGACGGATGGCGCTTTGCACCATGGTCATGCCCGAGCTGTCCTCCTGCCACACCAGGTCCACGATCTCGATGGGCAGCAATTTTCCGCTGACTCGCGCCTTGCCCAGGCTGCGCGCCTCGGGCACCTTGCCGGCCAGGCTGTCGTAGGTGACGGCGGTGGTCACCACCTGCTCGCGCTTGGCCAGCGAGGCCATGCGTGCCGCGGTGTTCACCGCATCGCCGTAGACGTCGCCGTCGTCCTCCTCCAGTGCATCGCCGTGGTGCAGGCCAATGCGCACCGCCAGGCTGTCGCGCACGAAGTTGACGTCATGGCCCATGCGTCGCTGCATATCGCAGGCCGCCAGCACGCCGTTGAGCGCGCCGGGAAAAGTGCACATGATCTCGTCGCCGATGGTCTTGATCACGCGGCCACCGTGCTGCCGGCAGACCTGCGTAAGCGCATCGAGCACGGCGGCAATGAGCCGGCGGGCCTCGACGTCGCCTTTGGTTTCGAACAGCCGCGTGCTGCCGCTGACGTCGGCGAACAGGATGGTCTGGGGCCGGGATGGAGTCATGCGCGCAGTCTAGGGGACGACGGCGGCGCCGTCATGCATGCCCGGTTACAACGGGATCAGGCGAGTTTCGCGGCCATTGCGACGATGTCCGCCTCGCTGGGAATCACCAGGAACGCGGCGCCTGCCAGCGGCGTGTAGGTGTCCTCGCCCACCACCCGGCGCAGCGGCTTGGCACCCAGCCCGGCCTCCACCACGGCGGTGATGATGCCCTCGCCCACGCCAGCCGAGCGCCGGCCTTCGTCCACCACCAGGATGCGGTCGCAGTCGCCGGCGTGCCGGGCGATCGCCTCGCCATTGAGCGGCTGCAGCCAGCGCAGATCCACCACGCGCACTTTCCAGCCGTGGTTCTTCTCAATGTCGCGGGCGGCGCGCAGGCTCATGGGCAGGCCATTGCCGAAGCTAAAGATCACAAGGTCGCGCGCCTCCGGGAAGTAGACCCGCTCCTGCCCCAGCACCATGGCTTCCTGGACCGATGGGTAGGCGGTCAACCATTGGCCATCGCCGGGTTCGTGCAGGTCCTTGGTCATGTACAGCGCGATCGGCTCCAGGAAAGCGCAGACGCGGCCGTCCACCTTGGCCAGCGCCATCATCGTGCGCAGCATGGTGGCGGCATCATCGCCGCGGCTGGGGCAGCCCACAACCAAGCCCGGGATGTCGCGCAGCGCGGTGATGGAGTTGTCGTTGTGGAAATGGCCGCCAAAGCCGCGCTGGTAGCCCAGCGACGCGATCCGCATCACCATCGGGTTGCGGTACTGGCCATTGCTGAAGAACTGCAGGCTGCAGGCTTCCCCGCGGATCTGGTCGCAGGCGTTGTGGATATACGCCAGGTACTGGATTTCCGGCAGCGGCAGCATGCCGAGGTTGGAATAGCCCTGCGCCAGCCCCAGGATCATGGTCTCGTCGAGCAGGGTGTTGAACACCCGGCCGTTCTTGAACGCCTTGTGCAGGCCCTTGGTGACGGTGTACACGCCGCCCTTCTGCGCCACGTCTTCGCCAAACAGCAGCGACTCCGGATACTTGCAGAACAGGTCATGCAGCGCGTTGTTGATCTGGATGGCCAGGTGCCGCGGCGGCTGGTTCTCGGGCAGCTTGGCCTCGCTGCCGAAAACGGCGAGGCGCTTTTCGGCATAGTCGCTGCGCGCGGCTTCGGCCGCCACTTTGTCCGGCGTGTAGGGCGCCAAGGGCCGCATCACTTCAGCCAGGTCGGTCAGCTTGGGCAGGCGGTCAGCCTGGTCGGCAGCGGCGAAACAGCGCTGCCGCGTCTGTTCGTACTGGGCCAGCAGCTCCGCGGGGGTGAGCAGCCCGGACTCCAGCGCGATTTGCGCGGTCCTGAGCAGCGGGTCGCTGGCTTCCACCGCCATCAGTTCTTCGAAACTGCGCCACTCGATCTCAAAGTCGGTGCCGGCGTGGCCCATGATGCGCGTGGTGTGCAGGTGCAGGAACGTGGGCCGGCGGGTGCTGCGGCAGTGCTCCACCGCCGCCTGCACCTGGCCGTAGCCGGCGGCGATATCCAGCCCATCGGCGGCAAAGTAGTCCAGCCCGCGGCGGTCGCGGAATGCGTTGGCGATCCAGCCGCCGGGCGTCTTCACCGAGATGCCGATGCCATTGTCTTCGCAGACGAAAAGGATGGGGGCCGGCAGCTTTTGGTAGGCCGTCCACTGCGCGGTGTTGAACGCGGTCTGGGCGCTGGCATGGTTGCTGGAGGCATCGCCGAAGGAGCAAATGGCGATTGAATCCGCAGGAATGGGCAGCGCGTGGCCGATGCGGCGGCCCTGCTCGATCGCGATCGCCGTGCCCAGCGCCTTGGGCAGGTGCGAGGCGATGGTGGACGTCTGCGGCAGCACCCACAGCGGCTTGCTGCCCCACACCTTGTGGCGGCCGCCGGAAATCGGATCCTCGGCGCTGGCGGCGAAGCTGAGCGCCGAATCCATGATCGGATCCATGCCCGGCAGCTTGCGAAAACGTTCCGCCATGAAGGCGCCGGAGCGGTAATGCAGGAACGCCGGATCGGTGTGGCGCGCCAGGCGCGCCACCATCGCATTGCCCTCATGGCCCGAGGAACCGATGGTGTAGAAAACCTTTTGCTGCACGCGCAGTACCCGCGCCATCAGGTCCAGGTGGCGCGACGCCAGCTGCGAATCGAGCAGCGCCAGGAAATCAGCCGCGGTGCAAGCACTGCCTTCCAGCACCGGCTCGTGCGGCGCCGGTCGCGGCTGTGCGTATCCCGACCAATTGGCGACGAATTCAGTGAAGTTGTCGTCGCAAATCTTGGCGCGGTTGACGTCCTTGTGGCGTGCGGGGATCAGCGGAGCGACGGCGGCCATCGGGGTTCCCGGCTTAGAACGCGCTGATGCCGGTCACTTCGCGGCCGATCACCAGCTGGTGCACGGTCTCGGTGCCCTCGTAGGTGATCACGGACTCCAGGTTGAGCGCGTGGCGGATGGGCGGGTACTCGGTGGTGATGCCGGCGCCGCCCAGGATGTCG
>JANORD010000258.1:0-3476 GCA_031415095.1 Lysobacteraceae bacterium | reverse complement strand
GCGGGAGAGGGCTAGGGTGAGGGCAGCTTCAGATACCGCCAATGCAGCCGCCCCACCGCGGCCTCAAGCGCGGCCAGCGGACCGTCATTCACGATGACGTCGTCGGCCAGGGCCAGGCGCTGCGCGCGGGTTGCCTGCGCGTCCACCATGCGCTGGGCCAGCGCGGCATCGATGCCGTCGCGCTGCACCAGCCGCGCCAGCTGCAGCGCCACCGGCACGTCCACCACCAGCACGCGCTGCAGCCACGGGTACGTGGCCCGGCCACCGCCTTCGGCCAGCAGGGGAATAGCCACCACCGCGTAAGGCCCCGGCGCAGCGGCGCAGGCGGCACCCAGCCAGGCGCGGATGCGCGGGTGCAGCAGGGCTTCCAATGCGGTCTTGGCCTCCGGGTCGGTGAACACCCGCTGGCGCAGCGCGGCGCGATCCAAGCGCCCGTCGGCTTGCACTATGCCGGCGCCAAAGCGTGCAACCACCTCGGCCAGGCCCGGTTGCCCAGGCTCCACCACGGCGCGCGCCGCCAGGTCGGCATCGGCCACGGTGACGCCAAGGGATTCAAAAGCGTGGGTGACGGCCGACTTGCCCGAGGCCACGCCACCGGTGACGGCGACGATGTAACCCGCCACGGCCTCAGCCGCCCAGGCCCGACCAGCTGAGATAGGCCCGCAGGATTTCCGGGCCCCACATCAGCTGCACCCAGCCCGCCGCCGCCAGATAGGGGCCGAAGGGAATGGGCGTGGCCCGGTCCTTGCCCCGCAGCGCAATCCAGGCCGAGCCGACGATGGCGCCGATCAAGGACGACATCAGCACGATAGGCAGGATGCCCGACACGCCGCACCAGGCGCCCAAGGCCGCCAGCAGCTTGAAATCGCCATAGCCCATGCCTTCCTTGCCGGTGAGCAGCTTGAAGCCCTTGTAGACGGTCCACAGGCTGAGATACCCAGCGATGGCGCCGAAGATAGCCTGGGTGGGCGAAGTGAACAGGGTGAACGTGGACAGGCCCAGGCCGATCCACAGCAGCGACAGGGTGAGTTGGTCCGGCAGCAGGGTGGTGCGCAGGTCGATGCCCGACATGGCCACCAGCAGGCCGGTGAACACCATCGCCGCCAGCGCCTCGGGGCCGGCGCCAAAGCGCCAAACGCAGGCGGCAAACAGCAGGCCGGTGGCCAGCTCCACCACCGGGTACTGCAGCGAAATGCCGGTACCGCAGCCGCGGCAGCGCCCGCGCAGGGCAACGTAACTCAGCAGCGGGATGTTCTCCCACGCCGCCAGCTTGTGCCCGCACTTGGGGCAGGCCGAGCCTTGCACCACGATGCCAGGCGGCGCCGGCTCGTAAGGCTCGGGCAGCTCCAGCAACTCGCGGCTGTCGCGGCGCCACTGCCATTCCAGCCAGGGCGGCAGGCGCAGGATCACCACGTTCAGGAAGCTGCCCACCAGCAGGCCGAACACGAGGGCGACGCCGAGCGACAGCCCGGCCGAGGCCTGCAGGAGATCAAACATCCTCCGTCAGCCGACGGTGGCGGCCAGCTTGAAGATGGGCAGGTACATGCCGATCACCATGCCGCCCACCAAAACGCCGATGACCACCATGATGAAGGGCTCGATCAGGCTGGCGAGCGCGTCCACCGAGTTTTCCACTTCGCGCTCATAGAACTCCGCCACTTTCAGCAGCATGGTGTCCAGGGCGCCGGCCTCTTCGCCGATGGCGGTCATCTGCACCACCATGTGCGGGAAGATGTTCACCTGCGTCATGGCCACGTTGAGCTGGTAGCCCACCGAGACGTCGTCGCGTATGCGCATCACCGCCTCGTTGTAGATGATGCTGCCGGTGGCGCCAGCCACGGTTTCCAGCGCCTCCACCAGCGGCACGCCGGCCTTGAAGGTGAGCGCCAGGGTGCGGGAGTAGCGGGCGATGGCCGACTGATGCAGGATTTGGCCGATCACGGGCAGCTTCAGCAGCAGGCGATCAACTGTGCGCTCAAGGGCTTGAGAGCGCTTGTAGGCAGCGATGAAGGCGAACACTGCGCCTACCACGGCGCCAAGGATAAGCCACCACCACGCGGTGAGAAAGCGCGAAGCATTCACGATCATCTGCGTGAACGCCGGAAGATCCGCACCGAAGCCCTTGAACACATCCTCGAACTGCGGCACCACGTAGATAAGCAAGACCGAGCTGACCAGGATGGCCACAGCCATCACGGCGGCTGGATAAAACAGCGCCTTCTTGATCTTGCCCTTCAGCGCCTCGGTGCGCTCCTTGTAGGTGGCCACGGTGTCGAGCACGGTATCGAGCACGCCCGCGCTTTCACCGGCGCGGGTGAGGTTGCGGAACAGCGCGTCGAACTGCACCGGGTACTGCGCCATGGCCTCGCTGAGCGAGCTGCCGCCAGCGATGCTGTCGCGGACGCCGATCAGCATGTTGCGCATCTTCGGATTTTTCTGTCCGCCCGAGAGAATCTCGAAGCTCTGCACCATCGGTACGCCCGACTGCAGCATGGTGGCGAGCTGGCGACTCAACACCGCGATGTCCTGGGCGCTGATGGACTTGCCGCCCTCGCCGAACAGCGGCTTGGACTTGGTGCGCACCACGGTGGGCACGATGCCCTGCTTGCGCAGTTCGGCCTTCAGTAGGTTGGCGTTCTTGGACGTGGTTTCGCCCTTCATCTTGACGCCGCGCTTGTCGGTGCCCTCCCACGTGAATTGCTGCATCGTGTTGACACGCGTCGCGGGGGTCTTGGCAGCTATCGTCGCCATGGCTTAATCCTTGGTCACGCGGTTGATTTCGGCCAGGCTGGTAACGCCGTGCCGGGCCTTCATTAGGGCGGACTGGCGCAGGTCGCGCACGCCCGCCGCCTGCGCCGCCTGGGCAATCTGCAGGGCGTTGCCGCCCTCCAGGATGATGGTCTGGATGTTCTCGGCCATGGGCATCACCTGGTAGATGCCCAGCCGCCCCTTGTAGCCGTCGTTGCAGTTGTCGCAGCCAACCGGCTCGTACAGGGTGAAGCCGGCCTTGATCTCATCCAGGGTGAAGCCTTCGGCCAGCAGGGCGTTTTCCGGCAGGCTGATGGGCCGCTTGCAGTCGTCGTGCAGTCGCCGGGCCAGGCGCTGGGCAATGATGATGGTGACCGACGAGGTGATGTTGTAGGGCGCGATGCCCATGTTCATCAGGCGCGATACCGTCTGCGGGGCGTCATTGGTATGCAGGGTGGAGAGTACCAAGTGGCCGGTCTGTGCGGCCTTGATCGCGATTTCCGCGGTCTCCAGGTCGCGGATCTCGCCCACCATGATCACGTCCGGATCCTGGCGCAGGAAGCTGCGCAGGGCCGCGGCGAAGGTCATGCCCTTCTTGACGTTGACCTGCACCTGGTTGATACCGGGCACGCGCATTTCCACCGGATCTTCGGCCGTGGAGATGTTGCGCTCGTCGGTGTTCAGGATGTTCAGGCCGGTGTAGAGCGACACGGTCTTGCCGGAACCGG
>JANORD010000257.1:0-2700 GCA_031415095.1 Lysobacteraceae bacterium | reverse complement strand
TCGGCGCGCGCCAGTCCCAGCCGCGCGTATTCCTGCTGAAGACGCGGGCTGCGCAGCATCGCCACGCGGACGGCGCTGTCGGCAGTCATGGGTTCGGACAGCCATTGGTCCACGGCCTGGCGTTCGGAGTCAGGCTGCGCGACGGCCGACCAGGCCAGCTCGGGCCCGCCGCGGGCAGCAAGCAGGGCGTTGATGCCGGCGTCGTCGGCGCGGGGCCGCGCCGAGGCGCAGCCGCCGAGCGCGAACGCCACGGCCAGCGCCAGCCAGGCGCGTCGATAGTTCAAATGCATGGGTAACCCTCCAAGACGCTCCCGGCGGGTTGCCGGAAGCTCACGCGCCCGCGTAGCGGACGACAGGACGCCTTCGGGCCAACGGCCCGCGGAAGGTCAAGCGATAGGGGGCCTGAGCTGCGGGTGTTCGGACGGGCCGGGTAAGTCAACCGGATGTTCCCGAACGCGCGGACGTTCCTGCGGCACCCAGGCAAGGGCTGCTGCAAGCGCGAAAGCGAAAGGTGCGTGCTGCAGGCAGCTGCAGGCACAGCCGGCGCCGTCGCAGCATTCCATCGGCACTGGATCCGGCTGCGGCTGCGTCGCCGCTGCCTCCTCGCCGTGGCAAGCGCCGTGCTGGCCCATGCCCGCTGCCGCTTGGGTCCCGGCCGCTGGCTCCGCATGCACGGCAACCGCCGTGGCCGAGCCGCCCCACGACAATCCGCTGGCCACCAAAGCCAGCGCCGCCGCAACCAGGACACATTTACGCCAGCTACCCATGCGCGGAGTTTACACCCTGGCCATGACGCCTCAGTCAATCAGGCGGCGATACGGCGGCAGGCTGTCGAGCAGCGCGCGGCCGTAACGTTTCACCACCACGCGGCGGTCGAGCAGGACGATGCGGCCACGGTCCTCTTCGGTGCGGATCAATCGGCCCATGTACTGGGTCAACGTGCGCTGCGCCGCGGGCAGCGCCACTTCGAAGAACGGCGACCGGCCGCGCGATTCGTACCACTCGGCCTGGGTGGCACCCACCGGGTCGGACGGCATGGCGAACGGCAGCTTGGTGATCACCACGGTGGTGGCCAGGTCGCCGGCCAGGTCCAGGCCCTCGCCGAACGAGGCCAGGCCGAACAGCGTGCTGCCCTGGCCTTCGCCGATCCTGCGCGCGTGCACGGCCAGCTGCTCCGTGCGCGGCCTGGCACCCTGCACCAGCGTGCGCAGCGCCCGCGGCGGCGAGAGCAGGGCCACCACCCGCTCCATCTGCTTCCACGATGTGAACAGCACCAGGTTCCCGGCGTCCCAGTCGAGTTCGTTCTCGATCCAGGCGGCGACTTCGTCGGTGTGGCCGGCCGCGTCGTCGGGCAGCGTCTTCATCGCCGGCACCGAAAGCACGGCACTGCGTTCGAGATTGAATGGACTGGGCAGGCTGGCCAGCTCCCACGCACCGGGGATGGCAGCTTCCTCGCAAAAGTGGCGAAAATCGCCGCCGGTGGCAAGGGTGGCCGACGTGATCACCACCGACTCCACGCGGCTCCAGACCAGGCTGTGCAGGATGCCGGCCGCCGACACCGGCGCGGCATGGCACAGCAGGCCGCGGTCCTTGGCTACGGTGAGCCAGCGCGCCATCGGCGCACTGCCGGTGGCGTCCTGCCTGGCCCAGCGCTGCCACAGCGCGGCCGCGTCCTGCAGCCGTTCCAGCAAGCGGCCCAGGTTGCGCACCAGCTTGTCGCTGGCGTCGGTCTTGCCGCCGTCGTGCCTGGGCAGGGCCAACAGCAGCGCGTCGGTGAAACGGCTGAGCTTGCCGAACAGGCGGTCGAGGGACTGCGCGTCGGTGCGCCAGTCCTCGGGCAGCTGCCCCATCCTTGCGCGCCAGGCAGGCTGCGCTTCGGCCACATCGGGCACCCAGGCCAGCGCCAGCCTGGTCTGGAAGTCGCGCAGGCCATCGCGCGCCTGGGTCACGAGCTCCTGCGCAGCCTCCGGCGCCAGGCCGCCGAGGGTGGCCTTGCCGCTGCTGGCGAACGCCGCGGAGATCGGCCCGCGGCCGCGCTCCAGGGCTTCGATGGCGCTGGGCAGGTGCAGCTGGGCCGCGTCGGCATCAATGGCCTTGGCGGGAAGGTGGTGGCCTTCGTCGAATACGAACAGCGCGCGGGACGGCATGGGGAGGATCGCGTTGTCGCCGTCCTCGTTGTCGGGCAAGCCCAGCGCTGCCAGCACCAGGTCGTGGTTGGCAACGATGATGTCGGCGGCCTTCACCGCGGCGCGCGCCTTCAGGTAGGGACAGGCGTCGACGAACGGGCACCTGGCCCGCGTGCAGGCGCCTGCCGAGGTGGTGATGCGGCTGCGCAGGCCGTCAGGCACCGGCACTGGAGCGACGTCCAGGTCGCCGTTCCACCCGCCGTCGTTGAACGCGTTCGAAATCAGCTCGATGGCCCTGGCTTCCGCCGCACTGGGCGCACGCGCAGCGGCCAGATCGAACTCGAATGGCAGCTCGCCGGCGTCGCCGCCCGCATGTTCGGCCAGGTTGCGCAGGCAGGCGTAGCGCTGCCGGCCCTTGGCGATCGCGACCGCCGCGACCAGGCCGGTGTCGGCCAAGAAGCGCGGGATGTCGCGCTGCACCAACTGCTCCTGCAGGCTCACCGTGGCGGTGGCGATCACCAGCGGGCGCGCGTGCACCAGCGCGATCGGCACCGCGGCCGCCAGGTAGGCCAAG
>JANORD010000256.1:0-5498 GCA_031415095.1 Lysobacteraceae bacterium | reverse complement strand
CAAAGGCCAGCCCGTGCTGCAGATGCCGCAGGACCTCTACATCCCGCCGGATGCGCTGGAGGTGATCCTGGAGGCCTTCGAGGGCCCGCTGGACCTGCTGCTTTACCTGATCCGGCGCCAGAATCTCGACATCCTGGACATCCCCGTCGCCGAGATCACCCGGCAGTACGTGGACTACATCGGCGTCATCGAGGACCTGCGCTTCGAGCTGGCGGCAGAGTACCTGGTGATGGCCGCCATCCTGGCCGAGATCAAGTCGCGCATGCTGCTGCCGCGCCCGCCCAGCGACGAGGGCCTGGAGGCGGATCCGCGCGCCGAGTTGGTGCGCCGCCTGCAGGAATACGAGCGCTTCAAGAAGGCCGCCGAGGACATCGACGACCTGGACCGGCTGGACCGCGACACCCAGCTGGCCCACGCCCATGTGCCCGAGCGCGCCACGGTGAAGGTGCCGCCGCCGGTGGACCTGCGCGAGATGCTGCTGGCCCTGCGCGACGTGCTCACCCGCGCCGACCTGTTCACCCACCTGGCCGTCCGGCGCGAGGCGCTGAGCGTGCGCCAGCGCATGGGCGAAGTGCTGAGCAAGCTCGGTGACGGCAGCTTCCATGCCTTCGAGAGCCTGTTCAATCCCGAGGAAGGCCGGCTGGGCGTAGTCGTGTGCTTCCTGGCCATCCTGGAACTGGCCAAGGAGCAGCTGCTGGAAATCGTGCAGGACGCCGCGAACGCGCCCATCTACCTGAAGTCACTGGCCGCCGGCGACGGCGAGCCTGAACTTCCCTCCCCCACTTCGGACGGCGGCGAAGATGCCCTCGCCTGACGCCGGAAACTTCGAACCCATGGACCCCAGCTTGATCCGACAAATCGTTGAAGCCGCGCTGCTGGCGGCACCGCAGCCGCTCACCCTGGCCCAGTTGGCCGGCGTGTTTCCTGAAGAGGAAGCACCGCCGCCGGGCAGCCTGGAGCAAGCCATCGCCGAACTGCGCGAACAATCTGCCGACCGCGGCGTGGAGCTGGTGGAAGTGGCTTCGGGTTTCCGCTACCAGGTGAAGGCCAACGTGCACGCCTGGGTGGCGCGGCTGTGGACCGAGCGCCAGACCAAGTACACGCGGGCGACGCTGGAGACGCTGGCGCTGATCGCCTACCGGCAGCCGATCACCCGCGGCGAAATCGAGCAGATCCGCGGCGTGAGCGTGAACTCCAACATGATCAAGATGCTCGAGGAGCGCGAGTGGATCCGCTCGGTCGGGCACCGCGACGTGCCGGGCCGCCCCGAGCTGTTCGGCACCACCAAGACCTTCCTGGACTACTTCGGGCTCAAGAGCCTGGACGAACTCCCACCGCTGGCCGAGCTCAAGGACATTCCCGAGCTCGAGCCGCAGCTTCCTTTCGACATCGCGCCACCCGGCGTGGCCAGCGCCGCGCTGGCTGCCGTTTTTGGCGACGATGAAACCACCGATGACAACGACGCCGGCGATGACGCCGAGCCGGAGCAAATGCAATGAGCGACAAGACCAAGAAAACCCTCTCCCTGAAACTCAAGGGCGCCGAGTCCACCGCGGCGAAAGTGGAAGAGCGCCTGCACAAGGTGCTGGCGCAGGCCGGCCTGGGCTCGCGCCGCGCGCTCGAAGAGCGCATCGCCCAGGGCCTGGTGAAGGTCAACGGCACCGTGGCCATCACCGGCCAGTCGGTGAAGGGCGGCGACCGCATCGAGCTTGACGGCAAGGTGTTCGTGGCCTCGGCCCTGACCGAGCCGGCGAGCGTGCTGCTGTACAACAAGCCCGAAGGCGAAGTGACCACGCGCGAAGATCCCGAAGGCCGACCGACCGTGTTCGAAGCGCTGCCGCGCCTGAAGGGCGCGCGCTGGATCGCCGTGGGCCGGCTGGACATCAACACCACCGGCCTGCTGCTGCTCACCACCGACGGCGAGCTGGCCAATGCCCTGATGCATCCGTCCAGCGGCATCGCCCGCGAGTACGTCTGCCGCATCCACGGCGAAGTGCCCGATGAAGTGGTGGAGCGCCTGGCCAAGGGCGTGCAGCTGGAGGACGGCCCGGCCAAGTTCGACGAGATCGAGCGCATCGGCAGCTCCGATTCGCACGCCTGGTTCAAGGTGGTGCTCTCCGAAGGCCGCAACCGCGAGGTGCGCCGTCTCTGGGAGTCGCAGAGCTTCAACGTCAGCCGCCTCAAGCGCGTGAAGTACGGCAGCGTGCACCTGCCGCGCCTGCTCAAGCGCGGCCACTGCGAAGAAATGACCCCTGAGGCAGTAGAGAAACTGCGCGCGCAGTTCAAGCTCGAGGACAATCCGCCGGTGCTGACGCTGCAGCCGGTGATTGGCCAGCGCAAGTCGCGGCCCACCGAGATCCGGGTCGGCAAGGACCGCAAGCAGGCTTCATACGTCAACGGCGCGGTGGACGACGAGGCGCGCGAACTGCGCCGCTTCGACACCTTCCGCGAAGACAAGCCGGGTGGCCGCGGCCGCGGCCGTCCTGGCGCCGGCGCGGGCAAGCCCTATGCCGGCAAGGGCGGCAAGCGCGGCCCGGGCGGCAAGCCTTTTGCGGGTCCGATGGGCGCCGACGCGCCGCGCGGTCCGCGCGCCGGCGCGGGTGCCGGAGCCGGCGGCAAGCCGTTCCGCAGCAAGCCGCAGGGCGCGCCGCGCGACGACAATTTCGGCAATCGCGCCGATGGCCCGCGCGGCCCGCGTCCGGGTGGCCCGGGCGGTCCGGGTGGCTTCAACAGCGGCAAGCCGCGCGGCCCGCGCGGCGATGCCCAGCCGACCCACAACAACGCGCACGACAACAACCCGGCGACGTTCCGCAGCTGGTACGTGCCCGATGGCGTGGAAACGGGATCGAAGGTTGCTCCGCCGCGCGGCCCGCGTCCGGGCGGCAAGCCGTCGGGCCCGCGACCGCAGGGTGCCGGTGGCTTCAATGAGCGCGGCCCGCGCGCCGCGGCGCCGCGTCCGTTCAACGAGCGCGGCCCGCGACCGCAGGGCGACAGCCCTTACGGCCAGCGCGGTCCGCGCGGCCCCAAGCCGGCGGGCGATGCGCCCTACGGCCACTCGCGCGGCCCGGCAGGCCCGCGTGGGCCCAAGCCCGCCGGTGATTCCCCGTATGGCCAATCGCGTGGCCCAGGTGGCCCCGGCGGCCCGCGTGGACCCAAACCCCAGGGCGCAAGCCCTTACGGCAACCCGCGTGGACCCCGCCCGGCCGGTGGCCAGCCGCCGCGCAGCAACGATGGCAATCGCGCTCCGCGCAGCGCCGGTCCAGGCGGCCCGCCGCCGTTTAAGCGCAAGCGTCCCGAAGGCCTGCCTTCGGACGATTGATTGCGCGCACATCGTTTGAGCCGCCACTTTCCACGGGACCGCCCACGCCATGTCGGATGCTGAAGCCCACTGCCTTGAGCGCAAGTGGTTCTACCCGTTCCAGCTGCCGTCGGGACGGGTCACGCCAACCTACCTTGCGCCTGAGGTCGCGCTGATCCACCAGACCCGGCTGCAGATGCTGCAGGCGGCGGTGGCCGCGCATTTTGGCCAGCCGCTGCCGGCCTCGCTCAGCGCGCTGGACCTGGCCTGCCATGAAGGCTGGTTCTCGCAGCACGTCGCGGCCATGGGTTTTGAAAGCACGCTCGGGCTCGACGCCCGCGCCGAGCACGTCGCCGATGCGCGACTGGTGGCTGCGGCCTGTGGCGCGGGCAACGTGCGCTTCGAACAGTGCGATGTCCACGCCGCGGACGCGGCGACACTGGGGCAGTTCGACCTGGTGCTGTGCCTGGGCCTGATCTACCACCTGGAAAATCCGGTAGGCGCCCTGCGGGTGGCGCGCTCGTTGACGCGTGGCCTGTGCCTGATCGAAACGCAGGTGGCGCCGGGGCTCTCCGGCTGGATCGACTACGGCCACCACAGCTTCGTCAAACCAATCATCGGCAGCTTTGCCATCGTCGATGAAACCGAAGAGACGCATGGCCCCGAGACCTCCACCACCGGCATTTGCCTGGTGCCCAGCCTGGACGCACTGCTATGGATCCTGCGCAAGGTAGGCTTCGCGCGGGCTGAAGTGCTGCCGGTGCCCGTGGGCGGCTACGAGCAGCTCCAGCACCACAAGCGGGTGATGGTGGCGGCTTACGCCTGAGCCGCGCGCTCAGCGCAGCTCGAACGCATCTGCATCCAACTGCGCCGGGAAGCGCTCGCGGTGCCCAGCCAGGGCCTGCGCTGAAAGCGTGACCGTGGCCACGCGCACTTGGTCGTCCAGTTCCACCAGCGGCTGGCCCAGGAAATCCAGCGCCGCACTGTCGCCGCTGTAGGCGTGGCCGTTGCCATCGCT
The DNA here is from genome assembly GCA_031415095.1 of Lysobacteraceae bacterium. Taxonomy (GTDB): domain Bacteria; phylum Pseudomonadota; class Gammaproteobacteria; order Xanthomonadales; family Xanthomonadaceae; genus Arenimonas. The sequence goes on along the minus strand of JANORD010000256.1, from coordinate 1,182 downwards.
GCCCACCCGGTTCACCGCGGCCACGTAGGCCAGGTTTTCGATGGCGCGGGCGCGCAGCAGCGTCTGCCAAGCGTAGCGGCGCGGGCTGGGCCAGTTGGCCACGAACAGCAGCAGGTCGTAGTCGAAGCGTTCCGGCGCCTCAACGCTGTAGCGGTTGCGGACGAACACCGGGAAGCGCAAGTCGTAGCAGACCAGCGGACACACCCGCCAGCCTTTCAGCATGAACGTGCGGCGCTCGCGGCCGGCGGCATAGCGCTCGTGCTCGCGCGCCATGCGAAACAGGTGGCGCTTGTCGTAGTGATGCAGCTCGCCCGCTGGCGTGGCCCACAGCATGCGGTTGTAGACGCCCTCGCCCACCAGCAGCTGCACGCTGCCGGTGACCACGGCGCCGAGTTGCTTCGCCTGCGCCAGCATCCACGTCACGGTGGGGCCGTCCATGCCTTCGGCCTGCGCCGTTGCTTCGTTGCTGAAGCCGGAGGTGAAGGTCTCCGGCAGCAGCACCAGGTCGGTGCTACCGGCCAGCGGCGCCATCAGCGCGCCGTACATCGCGCGGTTGGCCGCCGGGTCGTGCCAGATCGTGCTGCCCTGGACCAGCGAGACGCGCAGGTCGTCCATGGTTACATCCTCGCCAGTCGCTCGATCGCAGCGTCCATGGTGGCGTCCACTTTGGCGAAACACAGCCGCGCGAGGCGCTGCCCCGGCGGCGGCGTTTCGTAGAAGGGCGACAGCGGTATGGCGGCCACGCCCTTTTCAACGGTGAGCCAGCGGCAGAACTCAGCATCAGGCAGATCACTCACGGCCGAGTAATCCACCAGTTGGAAATAGCCCCCCGGCACCGGCAGCGGCAGGAAGGGCGTCGCCCGCAGCTGCTCGCGGAAACGGTCGCGTTTGGCTTCGTAAAAGCTCCCCAACTGTTCGTAGTGTTCGGGAGCCTGTTCGATCATGGCGGCAAACGCCCACTGCGCCGGGGCAAACGTGCAGAAGGTGTTGTACTGGTGCACCTTGCGGAATTCGGCGCTCAACGCGGGCGGCGCGATGGCGTAGCCCACTTTCCAGCCGGTGCAGTGATAGGTCTTGCCAAAGCTGGAGATCACGAAAGCGCGCTCGGCGAGCTCCGGATAGCGCAGCGCGCTTTCGTGCCGGCGGCCGTCGAAAATGATGTGTTCATAGACTTCGTCGGCC
>JANORD010000255.1:0-6583 GCA_031415095.1 Lysobacteraceae bacterium | reverse complement strand
GTGTAACGGTGTCAGAGTGAGTTATCCGGTTGAGTGCCTGCTTCGAAGCCGGTTGCCTGACGGATAACTCACTCTGACACCGTTACACCGTTCTAGAGGCGGCACATCAAGAACTCACTCTGACACCGTTCTTATGGCGGTGATGCGGGCTTGGCGGAGCCAGTCGCCGATGGCGGGGCCCTGCAGGCCGGAGGCGACGGCGTGGCCGGCGGAGACGGACAGGGCGGCGGCGTGCAGGGCCAGCAGCAGCCGAGCGCTGGGGTAGTCGGTGTCCTGCAGGCCGGCGCGGCCGCGCTTGTCGGCTTCGCACACCAGCGCCAGCTGGGCGATACGCTCGGGTTTGCGGAAGCCGTCGCAGCGGGCGAGCAGGTCGTGCACGGTGTCGGGCCGCAGTTCGGCCAGGCGGTGCACGTTGAGGTGCTCGCGGCAGGCGATTTCAGCCATCGCCGCGAACTCGGCCGGCACTTTATAGCGCGCGCTTACTGCGCGCAGCGGCCGCACGCCGCTGTGCTCGTGGCCCACGTGCCGCGGCAGCGCATGGGCCGGCGTCAGCGCCTTGCCCAGGTCGTGGGTGAGCGCGCAGTAGCCAATCAGGGCGTCGCCGGGCGCCAAGCGCGCCGCCATGTCCAGCACCATCTCGGTGTGCACGCCGGTGTCCACTTCGGGGTGGTACTCGGGCCGCTGCGGAATGCCGTACAGCGCGTCCACTTCCGGCAGCAGTTTCGCCAGCGCTCCGCAGGCGCGCAGTAGCGCCAGCGCCGCCGAGGGCCGCGGCATCTCCAGCGCTTTCTTCAGCTCCTGCCACACGCGCTCCGGCACCAGGTGGTCCACTTCGCCGGCCTCCACCATGGCGCGCATCAGTGCCAGGGTTTCCGGCGCCAGCGTGAAGCCCAGCGGCGCAAACCGCGCCAAGAGCCGCGCTGCCCGCAGGATCCGCACCGGGTCTTCGGCGAATGCCGGCGACACATGCCGCAGCACCCGCGCCTGGATATCGGCCTGGCCGCCGAATGGATCCACCAAACTGCCGTCGGCCGCCTCGGCGATGGCGTTGATGGTGAAATCGCGCCGCGCCAGGTCGTCTTCCAGCGTCACCGAAGCATCGGTGTGGAATACGAAGCCGCGATAGCCCGGCGCGGTCTTGCGCTCGGTGCGCGCCAGCGCGTGCTCCTCGCGGGTTTTCGGATGCAGGAACACCGGGAAATCCTTGCCCACCGGCAGGAAGCCATCGCGCACCATCTGCTCGGGCGTCGCCCCTACCACCACCCAGTCCCGGTCGCCCGGCGGCCGGCCCAGCAGCCGGTCGCGCACCGCGCCGCCCACCAGGTAGGTCGGCATGGTTCAGCGCTCCGCGCGGTAGCGCGCGTAGCGGGCCTGGCGGTCGTCGCCGTGGCCCAGGATCTCCGGCAGCATTTGCTCCACCCGCGTCGGGACGATGCCCAGCCGGTGCAGGCCATCGATGCCGCCCACGGAATCAGTGAGCAGCGAGCGGAAGTTGTCGGACGAAAATGGCTTGCCCGGCACGAAATCGAACACGAAGGCCTGCACCCGCCCCAGCGCATCGGGCAGCGGCAGCACCCAGCGGCGCAGGCCGCGCTGCGCGGCGGTCATGCGCACGATTTGCGCCAGCGTGAACACGTCCGGCCCGTAGAGTTCGTAAACCTCGCCGTGGCTGCGGCGCTGGCCCAGGCAGCGCACGAACGCCTCCACCACGTCGCCCACGAACACCGGCGCGAACTTCGCCCCCGCACGCGCCAGCGGCAGCACCGGCGCCAGCTTCAGCAATTCGGCGAAGCGGCAGAAAAAACCGTCGCCAATGCCGAAGATCACCGACGGCTCGAACACCGTCCAGTCCAGTCCCGACGCGCGCACCGCCGCTTCGGCTTCGCCGCGTGAAATAAGATAGTAGCTCTGCCCACGGCCGGCGTTGAGCGAACTCATTTGCAGCAAACGGCGCACGCCGGCCAACTGCATGGCGGCGATCACCAGCTTGGTAAGCGCCACGTGCGTTCGCCGGAAGCCGCGGCCGTTGTCGCCGCTCTCGTTGAGGATGCCCACCAGGTTAATAACGACATCGCAGCCGGCAAAGGCTTGCTGCAGCGCCGAGGGATCGTAAACGTCTATTTCCCGCAGCTCGACGTTCGGCGGCATCATCCGCTCTGCGTGGCTGGCCAAATTGCGGCTGAGCAGGGTGACGGCGTGGCCGTCGGCCGCCAACCGCGAGACCAGCACGCGTCCAACGAAGCCGGTGCCGCCGAGGATCACTATCTTGAGCGAGGTCATGGTGTGGAGGCGGTGTCCAAGGGAAGGGGGCAATCAAAAGCGCGGCGCCCGGACTTGGGCACGGTGCGTCCCAGCATGCGTTCGCTCACCGGCACGGCGCTGCCGTCCAGGCGCCAATCGTAGATGACGCTGAAGGCCAGCACGCGCGCCACGTATTCGCGCGTCTCGCGATAGGTGACGGTCTCAAGCCAGAAATCCGGATCCATGCCGGGCCGGTCGCGGTTCCAGCGCTGCACCGGCGCCGGGCCGGCGTTGTAGGCGGCAATGGCCTGGTAGGCGACGCCGCCGTGCTGGTCGAGCTCGTGGCGCAGATGCGCAGTGCCCAGCACCAGGTTGGTTTCTGGATCGTAAAGACTGGCCGCACCGCTGTAGGGGCGGCCCAAACGCTTGGCGGTCATCGCCGCAGTGGACGGCAGCAGCTGCATCAGGCCCATGGCGTTGGCCGGTGAGCGCGCGCGCGGCATGAACGCGCTCTCGGCGCGGGTTTGTGCCGCCACCCAGGCCGGGTCGATGGCGTTGTTGCGGGCCTCGCGCCGCAGCACGGTTTCGTGATGCAGCGGGAAGCGCAGCCGGTACTGGCGCAAATCCTCCGGTTCGGTGCCCACGGTGAACACGGCGCGGTCGTGCCAGCCGGCGTCCAGCGCGAAGTCGATGGCGATGTAGCGCTCGGCGTCGTCCAGAGAGGCCAGCAGCGCGGCCCATTCGCGCGCCGCCTGCCCCGGGCGGTCAATGCGATACAGCTCCAGCGCGCGGGCGAGGCTGGCTTTGCCGGCCACGCGCTTGCGCAGCGCCTTGTCCTTGGACGGTTCCAGCGGGCATAGCGTGTACGGCTGGCCCAGTCGGTCGGCGGCCAGGAAACCGTGGAAGGTGGCGGTGTTGGCGGACTGCGCATAAAGCGCCTTGGCGGCGTCGCCCTGGCCCAGCCGCTCGCGCAGCCGCGCTTCGAAATACTGCCAGCGCGGATCGCTGCGCTGTTCGGCCGGCATCGCTTCCAGCGCCTTCACCGCAGCGGCATCGTCGCCGCGGCTCATCGCTTCGCGCACGCGCCACTCGTGCAGGCGCGCGTCGTAGGCGATCGCCGGCACCGCCGCCAGCCGCGCTTGAGAGCCAGGCAGGTAGGAAGCCACGGTCCACAGTGCGATTTCATAAAGCACGCGCCCGCGCTGCGCTTCGTCCAGCGCCAGCTTGGGCGCCAGCACGTCCAGCTGGTCCTGCGCGGCATCGGGCGAACGCTGCGCCAGCCGCGCCAAGCCCTCGGTGGCCACCGCGCGGCTGCGCGCGTCCTTCGGCCAACTGCCGGCGCGTGCGTGCGGGGCATCGATGAAATCGGCGTAATCGCGCGCGCGCGCCGCTTCGGCGGCGGGAAGTTCCGCGGCAAGGAAGCGCATCAGGCCGGTCTGGCCCTGCGCCGCCGCCAGTTCGATGCGCTGCCAGCGCATCCCGGCGTCCAACTTGCCCAGCGCCTGCAGCGATTTGAACGGCAGGTCACACTGCGCCGGCAGGGCGCTGCCGGTGAGCCACAGCGCCTGGCCATCGGCCATCCATGCGGCATCGGTTCCGCCAGTGGCCAGGCGCGCGGCCAGGTCGGCGCAGCGCAGCTCCAGCGACGCGCTCGGCCGGTAGTCGGCGCGGAATCCGGCCCAATCGCCGCGCCTGGCCAGCTCCAGCAGCCAGCCTTCGCGCAGCCAATCGGCCGCGGCCTGGCCTTCATGGCGCTTGAGCGCCGCGCGCACGTCGCTGGCTTGGGCGTGGGTCATGCGCCGGCGCAGCGCGGTGGCCTCGACCCAGCCGCGCAGCGGATGGTCGGCCAGCCGTGCGGCGTCCTGTACGCTGAAGGTGCCGGCATCGGCGAGCCGGAACGCTTCCAGCGCTGCGGTCCGCTGCCGCGACAGATCCGGCGGCGCGGCATTGGCCGCAGCGGGCATCAAACTGAGGATCAACAGCGTGGTCAGCAAGGGCTTCAGCATGAGCAGGAGTTTAGCCCATGGCGCTTGAGGCTCCGGTGCAGGTGGGCCGGACATGATCCAGGCCTGGGCGCTGTACCTGGCGCTGGGCGCCGTGGCCGGCGTGCTGGCCGGGCTGCTGGGCATTGGCGGCGGCCTGGTGCTGGTGGCCGCTTTGGTCTGGCTGCTGCCCAGCCAGGGCATCCCGGTGGACCAAGCGGTGCACGTGGCCCTGGCCACGGCGTTGGCCAGCATCGTTTTCACCGGCCTGTCGTCGGCGCGCGCACACCACCGGCGCGGCAGCGTGCTTTGGCCTACGGTGGCCTGGCTGGTGCCGGGGGTGCTGCTGGGCGGCTGGTTGGGCAGCCTGCTGGCAACGCATCTGGAGGGGTCACTGCTGCGCGGCTTGATCGCCGCCTATTGCTACCTCGCCGCGCTGCAGTTGGCGCTGGACTGGCCGCGGGCGCGATCAGAGCGCAGCTCGCCGCCGCAGGGCCCGGGCTACAGCGCGGCGGGCGCGGCGATAGGTGCGATTTCGGCGCTGGTGGGCATAGGAGGAGGCAGCATGACGGTGCCGCTGCTGGTTTGGCGCGGCGTGCGCCCGGTGCGCGCCGTGGGCACGTCCAGCGCCTGCGGCGTCGCGATTGCCTTGGCCAGCGCCGCCGGCTATGCCAGCCACGGGCCGGCGGTGGGGGTGTTGCCGGCCGGAAGTTGGGGCTATGTGTTCGTGCCGGCGGCGCTGGCCATTGCCCTGATGTCGGTACTCACGGCTCCCTTTGGCGCAAGAATAGCCCATAAAATCAGTGATTTGGCGCTGCGACGGGTGTTTTCAGGCTTCTTGTTACTGGTGGGGACCAGCCTGGCCTTGGGGGGATGACCGGCATCTATCGCTGTCCCCGTTAGTAACTTTGTGGCTTGTGACAGTTTCACGAATTACTTACAACACACTTCAGCCGGCGCATTGGGGGCAAGGCTCCGGCTCAACCATCACTTGGGGACCGCCATGAAGACCATCCGCACTTCCCGCTTGAGCCAAGCGGTGCATGCCGCCTTGCTGCTGGCTGCACTTCCGCTCGCCGCGTCCGCGCAGGACGCCGCCACCGAAGAGATCACCACCCTGGACCGGGTGGAGGTCACCGGCACCCGGATCAAGACCGCGCAGGCCGAGGGCCTGGTGCCGGTGCAGCGCATCACGCGCGCCGACATCGAGCGCAGTGGCTTCACCTCGATAGCGGACCTCGTCCAGTCGCTCACCGGCTCGGGCTCGGCGCTCAACACCAAGTTCAACTCCAGCGGTAACTTCGGCTTTCCGCCCGACGGCAGCGGCGTGGGTGCCGGCTCGGCCCAAGCCGACCTGCGCCACCTGGGCTCCAAGCGCGTGCTGGTTCTGGTGGACGGCATCCGCTGGGTGAACGAGGCCTCGGCCTCCGGCGTGGGCGCGGCCACCGATCTCAACACCATCCCGCTGGCTATCGTCGAGCGAATCGAAGTGCTCGAGGACGGCGCATCGTCGCTGTACGGCTCGGACGCCATCGCCGGCGTGGTGAACATCATCACCCGCAGGGACTACGAAGGCATTTCGGTCACCGCGCAGTACGGCGAGTATGGCGAGGGCGACGGCGAAACCACCGGCATTGATTTCGCATGGGGCCACAACACCGACCGTGCCCAGTTCTTCGTGGGCTTGAGCTATAGCGACCAACAGGAGGTCCTCTCGCGGGACCGCGAACAGTCGAGCTTCCCGGTGCCGGGCACCGGGGTGCGCTTCGGTAGTTCGGCCACGCCCACGGGTCGCTTCATCTTCACCGACCCGAACACCGGCGCCACCCTGAACCTGACGCCCAACACCGGCAACAGCAACCCGGTGTACAACCCGGCCGAGACCGGCTGCGTGCGCACCGACGGCTTCCAGTGCTTCACCAACGCCAATCGCTTCAACTTCTCGCAGTTCAACCTGCTGCTGACCCCGTCGGAACGCACCGGTGCGTTCGGCCAGGCCCGCTTCGAGTTCAGTGACCGCATGAGCGGCTACGCCAAGGTGCTCTACAACCGCCGTGAGTCCACCAACCAGGCGGCGCCCGAGCCGATCTTCCTGGGTCCGGATGCCGGCACCGGCAATCCGCTGGCCGACAACATCTTCATTTCCGCGCTCAATCCCTTCAACCCGTTCGGCTTCAACCTGGATTCGGCCACCAACCTGATCCTGATCGGGCGGCGTCCGGTGGAGGGCGGCCCGCGCGTGTTCGAGCAGCAGGTGGACACCTGGTACGTGGGCGGCGGACTGGAAGGCCTGTTCGACGCGGGTTCACGCACCCTGTATTGGGACGTGAACGTAGCCTTCAGCGAGAACGAGGCCGACC
>JANORD010000254.1:0-4408 GCA_031415095.1 Lysobacteraceae bacterium | reverse complement strand
AAGTCCAACGTGGGCAAGATCCTCCGGCGCGAGCTTCGGGACTCCCCCGCCAAGGCCTGAGGGCCAAAAGTGTGACGCAGCTCACATTCTTGCCCCTACATCAAACAGGGGGTGGTTTACAACGGGGAATGAACAGGGTCTAGTATCAGGCTGTTGGAAAACCCAACAGTTCCTGAACAAAGCGCCGCTCCGGCCCGACCGAGCCGGGGGCGGCTACCTACCCTGAGCCCCCCGGAGAAACGACCATGAGCCCCGTAGTCGAACTGATCAGCCGCCCCTACGCCTACCGCACCCTGCGTACCCAGGAAGACCCTGCCAACCGCGCCAGCTGGATGTACATGCACGCCCAGCGCGCGCATGACGGCGCCCTGGGCCGCCCCTGCTTCTCGCTGGAACTGATGAAAGACATGCGCGACTACCTCGCCGGCGTCGCCCAGCGCAGCCAGCAGACCGCCATTGACGGCCGTGAGCCGGGCTTGGACCACTTGGTGGTGACCTCGGACGCCAGCAGCTTCAACCTTGGCGGCGATCTGGAACTCTTCGCCCGTCTCATCCGCGAGCGTGACCGCGCCTCCCTGTTGGCCTATGCCCGCATGTGCGTGGAGGGCGTGTACCACCTGCATACCCAGTTGGGCGGCCGGGTGAACTCCATCGCCCTGGTCCAGGGCGACGCCTTGGGCGGCGGCCTTGAGCTGGCGCTGTCCTGCCAGACCATCGTGGCCGAAGCCGGCGTCGGCATGGGCTTCCCGGAAGTACTGTTCGACCTGTTCCCGGGCATGGGTGCTTATTCCTTCCTCTGCCGTCGCGTCAGCCCGGCCATGGCGGAAAAGCTGATGCTCGACGGAACTGTCTACACCAGCGAACAAATGCTCGAGATGGGCATCATTGACATGGTGGTTCCCAAGGGCCAAGGCGTGCAGGCCGTGCAGGACCTGCTGCGCAGCCACCGCCGCGCCCCGCATGCCCGCTTGGCCATGCAGCAGGTGCGCCAGTTCGCCCAGCCGGTGTCGCTGGAAGAGCTGATGCGCATCACCGAAATCTGGGTGGATACCGCGCTGCAGCTGGGCGAGAAGTCGCTGCGTACCATGGAGCGCCTGGTCCGCGCCCAGGAACGCCGCTCCAGCGAAGCCGCCAACGCCACGGTCCTCGCTGCTGCAGTCTGACCCGCCCCGGCCTGGGGCTCAGGCCGAGGCGTCGTCCGAACGCTGCCCTCCCGAACGGGAGGGTAGCCGGGCCAGAGCCCCACGAGCCAATTCAAACTGCTCCCGCAGTGCGCGCTCTCGCGCACGCCACTCCTTGGCAAGCTGCCAGTTGGGCAGCTGCATGATCTCGTAGCCCAGGGTCGCCACCCGCGACATGCCCAGGTTGCCCGCCACGCCTTTGAGCGCATGGCATTGATCCCGGAAACCATCCCAGTCGGCTGACTGCCCGCACTGTTCCAGCGTGGTCAGGCAGCGCAGGCAGTCGCGCACGCACTGCTGCACGAAGTTGGCGACGAAATCCTTGCCCAAATTGAGCTCAGCCAGCTCGCTGAGCACGGTGCCGTCCAGCACCACCGCGTCCACCGCACCGGCTGCGCGATCCTGCGGCACCGGAGCGGCCTCCTGGCCACCCGTGGCGATTTCCGCCAACGCTTCCAGCAGGCGCGCTGCGACGATGGGCTTGGGCAGGAAGGCGCGCGCACCGGCCTGCTCGCATGAAGCGATGGCCTCGGGCGTCACGTCGGCGGTGAGCACCAGGAACGGCGTGCGCCGGGTTCCGCCAGCTTCCATCACCCGCGCCTCGCGCATGATGTCCAAGCCACTCACGCCGGGCATGTGCAGGTCGATCAGCACCGCGTCGAAGTCGCGCTCGCTGAGCAGCGCAAGCACCGCATCGCCAGTATCAACGTCCTCGACGTGGTGGCCCGCTTTCTCGAGCAGCCGGCGCAACACCATCCGGTTGGCGGTATGGTCGTCGGCAATCAGCGTGTGCAGCGGCTTGATACGCGCGCGATGGCGGACGAACGGATCGTCGAAGGCGATGACGTTGGCCAAGTCCTGCTGGGGCAGCGCGCCCGGGACCGGGGTGGCCAGGCGGAACGGCAACTCCACCCAGAAGTGCGAGCCCCTACCCTCCTCGCTCTCGAAGCCCAGCCGGCCGCCCATGGTTTCCGCCAAACCCTTGGCGATGGTGGTACCCAGCCCGGTGCCGCCGTGGCGGCGGGTCGTCCCGGAATCCACCTGTTCAAAGGCTTCGAACAGCCGCTGCTGCGCCGCCAGCGCAATGCCGATGCCAGTGTCGCGCACCGAAAAGCGCAGCACGATGTCATCCTGCAGTCCATCCGCGCCGCGCTCTTGGGCCATGTCGCGCGATCGCGGCGGCGCTACCTCCACTTCAAGCGTTACGCGGCCGATGTCGGTGAACTTGATGGCATTGTTGAGCAGGTTCACCAGGATCTGGCGCAGGTGGTCCACATCGCCGTGCAGTGCATGCGGCACGCGGTCGGAGACATCGACGGAGAAACGCAGGCCTTTGTCCACCGCCGACGGCTGCAGCATCACCTGCACGCTGCGGGTGAGCTGGCGCAGCTCGAAATCCTCGACGTTCAGCCGCAGCTTGCCGGCCTCGATGGCCGAAATGTCCAGCACGTCTTCCACCAGCGCCAGCAGCGCGCGGGCCGAGGTCTGGATCACCTCGGTGCATTCGCGCTGCTCCTTGCTCAGCCGCGTGGTGGTGAGCAGTTGGGACATGCCCACCAGGCCGTTCAGCGGAGTGCGAAACTCATGGCTCATGTTGGCCAGGAAGCGGCTCTTGGCCTGGTTGGCGCGCTTGGCTTCCTCGGTGGCGCGGGTCAAGGCCCGCAGCAGCGACGTGAGGTAGGCGGGGATGGCCGTCAGGCCGATCAACAGGCCCCAGCCGAGCATGGCGTTGGCTTGCCAGTACGCCGTGGTCAACAGCACGACGAGGAAGCTGGCGCTGGCCATCAGGATGGCTGCCACGAGGTAACGCTCGCCGTAGCGCAGGCCGTTGCCGATGGTGACCCACATCAGGACGACGTAGACCGAGGCCAGCGGCTCGCCCAGCACCTGCATGGCGGCGCCCATCATGGCGAAATCGGCAAGCATGCCGATCACCCGCCGCACGTGCGACACGCCCGGCTGCAGGGCGATGCCGGCGATGATGCCCAGGCCCACCACCGCTTCAAACGCGATGAACATGAACACCAGGCGCAGCGGCTCGTTGCGCACCTCGGCGCCTGCGGTGACTCCGAGCAGGTACACCAGGATCACCGACACCACCGCCACGCGCGTCAGTGCCTGGCCGTGCTCGCTATCGGGCCGGTTCCTGAATCGGTCTGTCAGTTTTTGCAGGACGCTGCTCAAGGGGGCTCATCCGTTGCCGCTGGATTCAGCGGACCGCCGACGCCGGGGCGTGGAAGGAGAAGATCTCCGTCACCCGTTCCCGGCGCGCCATCAGGGCATCCACCACGGCCGGATCAAACAGGATGCCAGACTGCGACTTGATGTAGTCCAGCGCCTGCGCCATCGGCCAGGCCTCTTTGTAGGGGCGCACGGTAGTCAGCGCCTCAAGCACATTGACCACGCCGACGATGCGCGCCGGCAGTGGGATGTCCTCGCCCGCCAGGCCATCGGGGTAACCGCTGCCGTCCCAGCGCTCCTGGTGACCCAAGGCGATGGTGGCACCCACCTGGACGAACCGGCTGCTGCTGTCGCGCAGGATGTCGTAACCCAGGCGCGGGTGCTTCTTGATTTCTTCGTACTCGCTGGCGTCGAGCTTGCCCGGCTTCAGCAGCACCGTGTCGGAAATGCCGATCTTGCCGATGGCGTGAAGAGGCGCCGCGAGTTCGATCATCGCCACCTCGTCTTCGGGCAAGCCCAAGGCTTCGGCCAGCACGCCGGCATAGCGGGTGATGCGCTCGAGGTGGGCGACGCCGCCGCCATCGCGCTGCTCGGTGGCCTTGGCCAGGCGGTGCAGGATCTCGCGCTCACGCTCGTCGAGCTCATGCATGCGCGCCAGCAGCTGGCGCTCCAGCTCATGGGCGCGGGATTTGAGGTTCTGCTGCTGCTGGCGCAGCGCCAGCAGGTTGCGGCAGCGCGAGCGCAGCTCACGCGGGCGCACCGGCTTGACCAGGAAATCGATGACGCCGGCTTCCAGCGCCGCATTGCGGATGGGCTCGTCGCCGACCACGGTGATCAGGATGATGGGCACGTCGCGGTGCGACAGCGGGCGGCGGAAGCGACGGGCGAACTCCAGGCCGTCGAGCTTGGGCATGCGGTAGTCGAGCAGCAGCAGATCCGGCGAGCTGCGCTGGGACCAGAGCAGAGCCTCCACCGGGTCGCCGAAATCGGTGACTTTCACCTCGGGGCTGATGTCCTCCAGCAAGTGCCGGAACATGGTCCGTTGG
>JANORD010000253.1:0-2379 GCA_031415095.1 Lysobacteraceae bacterium | reverse complement strand
AATCATCACGCCCGCCGCCGACCTGCCCAACCTGTATGAAACCGGCGGCGGCAGCGTGCGTGCGCGCGCCACCTGGACCCGTGAAAACCTCAACATCGTCATCACGAACTTGCCGTACCAGGTCTCGCCTTCAAAAATCATGGAGCAGGTGGCGCAGCAGATGCGCGCCAAGAAGCTGCCGTGGCTGGAGGACCTGCGCGACGAATCCGACCACGAAAACCCGGTGCGCCTGGTGCTGGTGCCGCGCAGCAACCGGGTGGACTTCGAAGGCCTGATGGGCCATCTGTTCGCCACTACGGACCTGGAAAAAAGCTTCCGGGTGAATTTCAACATCATCGGCCTGGACGGCCGGCCACAGGTGAAGAACCTCAAGACCTTCCTGGCGGAATGGCTGGAGTTCCGCAACACCACCGTGGCGCGGCGCCTGCGCCACCGGCTGGAGCGCGTGGAGCGCCGCCTGCACATGCTCGCAGGCCTGCTGGTGGCCTTCCTGAACCTTGATGAAGTCATCCGCATCATCCGCACCGAGGACGAGCCCAAGGCCGCGCTGATGGCGCGCTTCGGGCTCGACGACGAGCAGGCTGAATACATCCTGGAAACCAAGCTCAAGCAGCTTGCCCGCCTGGAAGAAATGAAGATCCGCGGCGAGCAGGACGAGCTGGCCAAGGAGCGCGACAAGATCCAGGCCATCCTGGAATCCAAAGCCAAGCTCAAGAAGCAGGTGAAGGACGAACTGCTGGCCGACGCCAAGAAGTTCGGCGATGCGCGGCGCTCGCCGCTGGTGCAGCGCGAGGCCGCCCAAGCCATCAGCGAAACCGAGCTGGTGCCCAGCGAACCCGTGACCGTGGTGCTGTCGAAAAAGGGCTGGATCCGCAGCGCCAAGGGCCACGACGTGGAGGCGGCGGCGCTGAGCTATCGCGACGGCGATGGCCTGCTGCAGGCCGTGCGTGGGCGCAGCACGCAGCAGGTGGCGTTCCTGGATTCCAGCGGCCGCAGCTACTCCACCCTGGCGCACACGCTGCCCAGCGCACGCGGCAACGGCGATCCCTTGAGTGGCCGCTTCTCGCCGCCCGCCGGCGCCTCGTTCGTGGGCGTGGCGGTGGCGGAGAACGACGCCCGCTTCGTGCTGGCCTCCAGCTGGGGCTACGGCTTTGTCACCCGCTTCGAGAATTTCACCGGCCGCAACAAGGCCGGCAAGCAGCTGATCAACGCCGATGAGGCCGCCGACCTGCTGGCACCGGTGCCGGTGAACGACTTGGCCACCGATTGGATCGTGGCCATCACATCCACCGGCCACCTGCTCGCGTTCCCGATAAAAGACCTGCCCGAGCTGGACAAGGGCAAGGGCAACAAGCTGCTGCAGATTCCGCCAGCCAAGCTCAAATCGGGCGAAGAGAAAGTCATCGCCGTGGCCAGCGTCCGCCAGGGCGGCGAACTCACCGTGTACTCGGGCCGCCAGAAACTGGTGCTCAGCTGGCGCGACCTGCAGGCCTACGAGGGCGCACGCGCCAGCCGCGGCAACCTGCTGCCGCGCGGCTTCACCAAGGTCGATCGGGTGGAAGCGTCGTGATGCGCCTGGCGCTGCTGGCCTGGCTCGCCTTTGCCTGGCCGGCGCACACGGACGCCATGACGCCGGACACGGTGATCGTGGTGGTACGACATGCCGAAAAGGCGGCGCTTCCGCCGGGAGACCCGGTGCTGTCGCCCGCCGGAGAACATCGTGCGCGCGCGCTGGCGGACCGCCTGGCGGCGACACCCCTGGCGGCGGTGTACGTCACGTCCTACCAACGTACCCAGCTCACCGCCGCGCCGACGGCGCGCGCGCACGGGCTGGCGGTCACGGTTCGGCCGGCCGATGAATCTGCGCAGTCACTGGCGGGTTTCCTGCGCCAGGGCCACGCCGGCCAGACCGTGCTGGTGGTGGGACACAGCAACACCGTCCCGGCGCTGGTGCATGAGCTCACCGGCATCGAAGTGGCGCCCATCGACGATGCCGACTACAGCCGCCAATTCACCATCACCCTGTCCGCACTGGAACCGCCCCGCCTCATTGAAGAGCGGATCGACCCGGCGCCCGGCGCGGCGCCGCATTGATTCAATCGCGCCGTTTGCCGAACGCCAGGTAGGCCAGCAGCGCCGTCAACACCAGCAGCACCAGCACGACAACGGCGAACCCGTGCAGGTTCTCGGACAGCGGAATGCCGCCCACGTTCATGCCGAAAAGGCCGGCCACCATATTGACGGGCAGCGCCAGCACCGTGACGCCGGTGAGCATGAACAGCGTGCGGCCGGTCTGTTCGTTCACCAGCGCGGCCAGCTCTTCCTGGATTAGCTTCACCCGCTCCACCAGCGCGGCCGAGTCGCCGATGGCGGTGGCGA
>JANORD010000252.1:0-7308 GCA_031415095.1 Lysobacteraceae bacterium | reverse complement strand
TACTTCGTGGCGTCGTCCAGCGCCACCTGCGAGAACAGGATCTGCTTGGCGCCCTTGCCCGCCACCTGTTCGTATTTGATGGTGGTGTAGCCCAGGTATTTCTGCGCCAGCGTGTCCATGTCGTGGCGCTGGCCGCCGGCGTTGAACACGAAGCTCTCCAGCATCGTGTCTTCGGCGTAGCCCTGCACCACCACGCCGTGGCGGCGCAGGATGTGCAAGTCGTACTTGCCGTGCTGGCCCAGCTTGGGTTTGTTGGCGTCCTCCAACACCGGCCGCAGTGCTTCCAGCGCCGCGGCGCGGTCCAGCTGTGCCGGCGCGCCGGGGTAGTCGTGCGCCAACGGGAGGTAGCAGGCGTGGCCGGGCTCCACCGCGAAACTCAGGCCCACCAGGTTGGCGCGCATCGGATCCAGGGCGTCGGTTTCGGTATCGAAGGACACCAGCGGTGCGCCCTGCAGCTGCACGATCCAATGCTGCAGCCGCGCCAGGTCGGTGATGCATTCGTAGTGGCCCGGCGCGGCCAGCGCGGGATCCAGCGGCGCATCCACCGTGGCGGCCGGTGCGAGAGCGCGCGGGCCGCGTTCGGGCGACGCGGCGCCACCGTCGAGCTCGCGCAGCGCAGCGCCAAAACCATAGCGCGCGTAAAGCTCGCGCAGGGACGGCTCATCGCGCCCGCGCAGCAGCAGCTCCGCCGGGCCCTGCTCCAGCGGCACGTCGGTCTTGATGGTCACCAGCTGCTGGCTCAGCGGCAGCCGCGGCAGGGCGGCGCGCAAGTTCTCGCCGATCTTGCCGCCGATCTTCTCCGCATTGGCCAGCACCGATTCCAGCGTGCCGTACTCGGCCAGCCACTTGGCCGCGGTCTTGGGCCCGCACTTGTCCACGCCGGGCACGTTGTCCACGGTGTCGCCCATCAAGGCCAGCAGGTCCACCACTTGGTCGGGCCGCACGGCGAATTTTTCGAACACCCCGGCGTCGTCGAGCACGCTGCCGGTCATGGTGTTGGTCAGCGTGATGCCCGGGCGCACCAGTTGGGCGAAATCCTTGTCGCCGGTGGAAATGGTGACCGGGATGCCCTGCGCGTGCGCCTGCAGCGCCAGCGTGCCAATCACGTCGTCGGCCTCCACGCCGGAAACGCGCAGGATGGGAAAGCCCAACGCCTGCACGATCTGCATCATCGGCTCCACCTGCGCCCGCAGCTCATCGGGCATGGGCGGGCGGTTGGCCTTGTACAGCGGATACATGGCGTCGCGGAAGGTCGGGCCCGAGGCATCCACTACGAACGCGGTGTAGTCCGGGTTCTCCTTGAGCGTGGCGCGCAGCATGTTGACGATGCCAAACAGCGCGCCCGTGGGCGAGCCATCCGCGGCGGTGAGCGGCGGCAGCGCGTGGAAGGCCCGGTACAGGTAGGACGAACCGTCGATCAGCACGAGGCGGGACATGGCGAGGCCTGGCGGTGGGATGCCGGGATTTTAGGCTCCCCGGGCCTTGAGCGCCCGCCTTGCATTTGCCATGCTCGAAGGCCCCGCGCAGGATGGCCGCCATGATTCCCCTGATCCCGCTGCTGCTCGCCCTGGTTACCCAGGCCGCCGAACCGCCGGCCGCGCCCGAAGACGTGCCTATCCCCGAGAAAGTGCAGGCCCCGGCCGAGGCCGAAGAGCCGCCCACCGTGAGCATCCGGGTGGAGGAAAATGGCGACCGGGTGGAGGAATACGCCCAGGGCGGCCGCGTTTTCATGGTCAAGGTCACGCCCAAGCGCGGCCCGCCGTATTACCTCACCGACCCCGACGGCAACGGCCGCTTCAACAGCGACGACCGCGACCCCCGCATCTCGCCGGTGCACTGGTCCATTTACGAATGGGATTGAGCGGTCTGCACCGCGCCCTGCGCGGCATTGATGCCCTGAGCGAAGCCGCCGGCCGCGTTGCCGGCGTGCTGGCCGTCGCGCTGGTGGCGCTGGTGTTCGGCCTGGTGCTCGCCCGCTATGTGTTCAACGCCGGCTCGGTGGCGGCGCAGGAAGGCGTGCTGTGGCTGCACGCCACGGTGTTCCTGCTGGGCTTGTGCTATGCGCTGCGGCACGGCGCGCATGTTCGGGTGGACGTGTTCTCCCAGCGCTGGAGCGCGCGCACGCGGGCCAAGGTGGAATTCGGCGCCGGGCTGTTGTTGCTGCTGCCGTTCTGCGTGTTCATCGTCGCCATCAGCGCGGAGTACGTGGCGGCCAGCTGGTCGGCGCTCGAAGGTTCGCGCGATCCGGGCGGCCTGCCCGGCTGGTTCCTGCTGAAATCCCTGCTGCCGCTGTCGGCGCTGCTGCTCTTGCTGCAGGGCGTGGCGGAAACGCTGCGCGCGCTGATGGTGGCGCTGGCGAAGGAGCCGGCATGAGCCTGCACGACCAGCACATCGTGATGCTGCTGCTCCTGCTGGTGGGGCTTTTCATCGGCCTGGCCAGCGGCTTCCCGGTGGCCTTCGTGCTGGGCGGCGTGGCGCTGCTGGCCGCCGGCGCCGGCATCGCGCTGGGCAATTTCGACGCCAGCTTCCTCGAAGCCTTCCCCAACCGCGTTTTCGGCGTGATGGTGAACGAGACTTTGGTGGCGGTGCCGCTGTTCGTTTTCATGGGCATCATGCTGGAACGCTCGCGCATCGCGGAATCGCTGCTCGAAGCAGTGGCCTCGCTGTTTGGCCGCGTGCGCGGCGGGCTGGTGGTGGCCGTGCTGCTGGTGGGCGGCATCCTGGCGGCGTCCACCGGCATCGTCGGCGCCACGGTGGTGGCGATGGGCCTGATTTCGCTGCCCACCATGCTGCGCCACGGCTATTGCCCGCGCCTGGCCACGGGCGCCATCTGCGCCTCGGGCACGCTGGGCCAGATCATCCCGCCGTCCATCGTGCTGGTTCTGCTGGGCGACCAACTGGGCAATGCCTTCCAGCAGGCGCAGCTCAAGCAGGGCATTTACGCGCCCGAAACCGTATCGGTGAGCGACCTGTTCGCTGGCGCGCTGATACCGGGCCTGGGCCTGGTGCTGATGTACGTGCTGTATGCGCTGTGGGTGGCCTGGCGCCAGCCCGAGCGTGCGCCGGCCCTGCGCGACCTCAAGCCGCGCACGGCGATGGAGCTGGTGCGCGCCATCGTGCCGGCACTGGCGCTGATCCTGATGGTGCTGGGCTCCATCCTCACCGGCATCGCCACCGCCACCGAAGCCGCGGCCGTGGGCGCGGTGGGCGCCACCGCGTTCGCCGCGTTCTACGGCCAGTTGGGCTGGCGGCGCCTGGGCGAGGTGGGCCGGGAAACGGTGAAGGTGACGGCGATGGTGTTCGCCATCCTGATCGGCGCGGCGCTGTTCTCACTGGTGTTCCGCGGCTACGGCGGCGACGACCTGGTGCATGAGGCGCTGTCGGCGCTGCCCGGCGGCAAGTGGGGCGCGGTGGTGGCGGTGATGCTGCTGATGTTCGTACTGGGCTTCGTCATCGACTTCATCGAAATCGTGTTCGTCGTGGTGCCCATCGTGGGGCCGGTGCTGCTGGCCATGGGCGTGGACCCGGTGTGGCTGGGCGTGATGATGGCCATCAACCTGCAGACCTCGTTCCTGACGCCGCCGTTCGGCTTCGCGCTGTTCTACCTGCGCGGGGTGGCGCCGCCGGAAGTGCTCACCAGCGACATCTACCGGGGCGTGGTGCCTTTCATCGCGCTGCAGCTGCTGATGCTGGCGCTGGTGGCGCTGTTCCCGGCGCTGGCCACGGCGCTGCCGACGTGGCTGTACGGCTGAGGCCTAGCCGCGGGTAGCGAAGAAGGCTTCTTCGGACACCGCGTGCCAGGCCTTGGACTGCGCCCGGAACGCGCGCATGGAGTCGAGCGCGCGGCGCGCCAGCGGGTCGGCGGCACCGGCTTCGTCCAGCACTTTCTCGGCGGCGCGGCGAAGGGCCAGCAGGATGTCGTCGGGGAGTTGCCGCAGCTCGACGCCATGCTCGCGCACGAGGGCATCGAGCGCCTGCTGGTTGCGCGCCGTGTACTCGGCCAACATCGACTCGTTCACCGCGCGGCAGCACATGGCTACGATGTCCTGCAGGTCCTGCGGCAGGCTTTCCAGCGCGGCCTTGTTCACTATGCATTCCAGCGTGGGGCCCGGCTCCTGCCAACCCGGGTAGTAGCAGTACTTGGCGGCGCGGTGCAGGCCGAAGGCCAGGTCGTTGTACGGACCCACCCACTCCGCGGCATCAATGGCGCCCGACTGCAGCGCGCTGAAGATCTCGGCGCCCGGCAGATTCACCGGGGTGGCGCCGACGCGCGCCATGACTTCACCGCCCAGGCCCGGAATGCGCATCTTCAGGCCCTCGAGATCAGCGAGTGATTCCAGGGGCTTGCGGAACCAGCCGGCCATTTGCACGCCGGTGTTGCCAGCGGGGAACGGCACCAGGCCGAAGTCGGCATAGAGTTCGCGCCACAAGTCCAAGCCGCCGCCCTCGTACAGCCAGCCGTTCATTTCCTGGGCGTTGAGGCCGAAGGGCACCGCGCAAAAGAACGGCGCAGCCGCGGCCTTGCCTTTCCAGTAATAGCTGGCGGAATGGCCCATTTCCGCCGTGCCGCGACTGACGGTGTCGAACACTTCGAAAGCCGGCACCAGTTCGCCGGCACCATACACTTTCACCGTGAGCCGGCCGCCGCTGGCGGCGCCGATCCACTCGGCCAGACGCGCGGCGCCGGTGCCCAAGCCCGGGAAGTTGGTGGGCCAGGAAGTGACCATCTTCCACTGGAACTTTTGGCCCGGCGCGGACGCCGTGCCGGCGCCCTCGGGGCGGGCACCGCAAGCGGCCAGGCCGGTGGCGACGGCAGCCAAGCTGGCGCCGCGCAGAAGTTCGCGTCGTTTCATCGTTTCAATCCCTGGCGGACAAGGCGCCAGTATGCGGCGTCGCCGCAAAACTTTGGGCCATCGCCCCCACCACCTCCGCCGCCCTGTGGAGCCACCCTGTAGGAGGGACTTCAGTCCCGATGCGTCTGGCATTGAAGCATCGGGACTGAAGTCCCTCCTACAGGGGTGTCCTACTGGGTGGCTGCGCAAGGCTTAGGCGGGGTGGAGGTTGGCGTAGGCCAGGACCAGCCATTTGGCGCCGGCTTGCTCGAAGTTGACCTGGACGCGGGCGTGGGTGCCGCTGCCTTCAGCGTCGGTGACCACGCCCACGCCGAAGCTCGGGTGCATCACGCGCTGACCCAAACGCAGGCTCGGGCCGCTGTGGGATTCCAGCGCGGCCGCGCGCGGCGGGCCGTAGGAGGCCGGGCGATTGATGCTGACCTTGGGCCGCACTTCGCGGATCAGGGCCGGCGGGATTTCGCGCAGGAAGCGCGAGGGCGTGCCGTACATTTCCATGCCGTGCAGGCGCCGCGATTCGGCGTAGGTGAGCACCAACTTCTGGCGCGCGCGGGTCAGGCCCACGTAGGCCAGGCGGCGCTCCTCTTCCAGGCGGCCGCTTTCGTCCACCGACTTGCTGCTCGGGAACAGGCCTTCTTCCATGCCCACCAGGAACACCTGCGGGAATTCCAGGCCCTTGGCGCTGTGCAGGGTCATCAGCTGCACGCCGTCCTCGCCAGCGTCGGCCTGGCCTTCGCCGGCCTCCAGCGAGGCGTAGCTGAGGAAGGCCACCAGCTCGGTCATTTCGGCGCTGCCTTCGTCATCGCGGCGCTCGAAGCGGCTGGCCACCGACACCAGTTCGTCCAGGTTTTCGGTGCGCGAATCAAGCTGGCCCTTGGACTCGGCGGCGTAGTGCGCGCGCAGACCGGAGTTGGCGATGACGTGGTCGAACTGTTCGTGCAGCGGCGATTCGGCGGTGCCGGCCTGCAGGCTTTCCACCAGATCGGCGAAGGCCTTGAGCGCGTTGCGCGCGCGCCCCGGCAGCTCGCCGCCGTTGGATAGCGCCACCGCGGCATCCCACAGCGGCAGCGCCTGCTCGCGGGCGCGGCGGCGCACTTCATCCAGCGTTTTGCCACCAATGCCGCGCGGCGGCGTGTTCACCGCGCGCTCGAAGGCGGCGTCGTCGGCGCGGTTGGTGATCAGGCGCAGGTAAGCCAGCGCGTCCTTGATTTCCATGCGCTCGAAGAAGCGCTGGCCGCCGTAGACGCGGTACGGCAAGCCGGCCTGCACCAGCTGCTCTTCGATGGCGCGCGACTGGGCATTGGAGCGATACAGCACCGCGCTGTCGCCGGCGCTGCCGCCGTCGCGGATCTGGGCCTGGATGCGCTCCACCACGAAGCGCGCCTCGTCCACTTCGTTGTACGCGGCGAACAGGTCAATCGGCTCGCCGTCGCCGTCGGCGGTCCACAGCTGCTTGCCCAGGCGGTCTGGGTTGTGGGTGATCACCGCGTTGGCGGCGGCCAGGATGTTGCCAGTGGAGCGGTAGTTCTGCTCCAGCTTCAGGGTGCGCGCGCCGGGGTAGTCGATGAGGAAGCGCTGCACGTTTTCCACTTTCGCGCCGCGCCAGCCGTAGATGGCCTGGTCGTCGTCGCCCACCGCGAACACTTCGCCGGTGTCGCCGGCCAGCACGCGCACGAAGGCGTACTGGATGGCATTGGTGTCCTGGAACTCGTCCACCAGCAGGTGCCGAAAGCGCTGCTGGTAATGGTGCAGCAGCGGCGCATGCTCCAGCCACAGTTCGTGCGCGCGCAGCAGCAGTTCGGCGAAATCCACCAGCCCCGCGCGCTGGCAGCGCTCCTGGTAGGCCTGGTAAACGCGCAGCATGGTGGCGCCGTAGAAATCGCCGCCGGCCGGCTGGATGTGCTTGGGCCGCCGGCCTTCGTCCTTCTGCGCGTTGATCCACCAGGCCATTTGCCGCGGCGGGAAGCGGCTTTCATCCAGCTCCAGGTCGGCGCTGATGCGCTTGAGCAGGCGCACCTGATCGTCCTGGTCCAGCACCTGGAAGGATTCCGGCAGGCCGGCCTCCTGCCAGTGAAGCCGCAGCAGCCGGTGCGCCAATCCGTGGAACGTGCCCACCCACATGCCGCGCGCGCCGTTGCGCAGCAGCGCCTCCACCCGGCCGCGCATTTCCGCCGCGGCCTTGTTGGTGAAGGTGACGGCCAGGATGCCGTGGCTGGGCACGCCCACCACTTCGTTGAGCCAGCCGATGCGGTGGGTGAGCACGCGGGTCTTGCCCGAGCCGGCGCCGGCCAGCACCAGCGCGTGGCCCGGCGGCGCGGAAACGACCTCGCGCTGCGCCGGGTTCAATTCGTCAAGCAGGTGGGAAACATCCATCGCGCCATTGTACCGGCGGCGCCCCACGCCCTGTGGGAGGGACTTCAGTCCCGATGCTCTTCGCGAAGGGCATCGGGACTGAAGT
>JANORD010000251.1:0-2967 GCA_031415095.1 Lysobacteraceae bacterium | reverse complement strand
ACGATGGCGCGCCTGAAGCCATGTGTGGCGGCTTCCTTCAGGCGTTCCTCACCGTTGGGCACGGGGCGGATTTCGCCGCTCAGGCCGACTTCGCCGAAGCACACGGTCTTTTCCGCCAGCGGCTTGTCGCGCAGCGAGCTCAGCACCGCCAGCAGCACCGGCAGGTCGGCCGCGGTTTCCTGCACGCGGATGCCGCCCACCACGTTTACGAACACGTCCTGGTCGAACACGCCCACGCCGCCGTGGCGATGCAGCACCGCCAGCAGCATGGCCAAGCGGTTCTGCTCCAGGCCCAGCGCCACGCGGCGCGGGTTGGCCAGCGGGCTCTTGTCCACCAGCGCCTGTACTTCCACCATCAGCGGGCGGGTGCCTTCGCGCGTCACCATCACCGCGCTGCCGGGCTGCGGCGTGCTGCTGCCGGAGAGGAAAATCGCCGACGGATTGGGCACTTCGCGCAGGCCCTTGTCGCCCATCGCGAACACGCCCAGCTCGTTCACTGCGCCGAAGCGGTTCTTGAACGCCCGCAGCACCCGGAAGCGGCTGCCCGATTCGCCTTCGAAATACAGCACGGCATCCACCATGTGCTCAAGCACGCGCGGGCCGGCGATGCCGCCCTCCTTGGTCACATGGCCCACCAGGAACACGCTGGTGCCGGTTTCCTTGGCGAAGCGCACCAGGCGCGCCGCGCTTTCGCGCACCTGGCTGACCGAGCCGGGCGCGGCGGTGAGCAGTTCGCTCCACAGTGTCTGGATGGAGTCGGCCACAAGCAGCCGTGGCGTGGGCCGCGCGGACGCCGCCTGGCCAAGGATTTTCTCCACGCAGGTTTCCGCCAACGCGTGCAGGTTGTCCAGCGGCAGGCCCAGCCGCTGCGCACGGCCTGCGACCTGGGCCAGGCTTTCTTCGCCGGTGACGTACAGCGCGGGCATGTTCGCCGACATCAGCGCCAGCGCCTGCAGCAACAGCGTTGATTTGCCGATGCCCGGGTCACCGCCCACCAGCACCACCGAGCCTTCCACCAGACCGCCGCCGAGCACGCGGTCGAGTTCGCCGATGGTGGTGGAGACGCGCACTTCCGCGTCCTGGCTGACGTTCTTGAGCGCCACCACGCCCGCCGCCTCGGGGCGCCCGGCCCAACTGCCCTGCCTCGCCACCGGCGCGCCGCCGCCTTTGGACGCGCTGGCCGGCTCAATTACGAATTCGCTCATCGTGTTCCAGGCGCCGCATTCGCCGCACTGGCCCTGCCATTTGCTGGAGGAATCACCGCATTCGGTGCAGACGTAGGCGGTCTTGGCTTTGGCCATGGGGATCGGGCGCTGCGCGGCGTGGGGAGCGCTACTGTAACCGGCCGCTGTCGCAGCCGCCGAGACCCGCGTGTTGCTTACGCCGCGGCGCGCCGGAAGCCTACGGTGGATTGATGCGGATACGCCAGCAGGCCGGCGAAATCCGGCAGTGCGCCGTCGCGGTCCCACACGTCGGGCACGAAACCGGCCGCGGCGATGACCTGCAGTGCGGCGCCCAGATCCAGGCCACCGGCGCGCGAAAGTTCGGGCGACAGCTCCACCAGCAGAGCCTGCGCGCGGCCCAGAGCGCCGTGCGCGCCGGCCAGCACCAGCGGCTCGTAGCCTTCCACGTCAATCTTGATGGCGGCGATAGGCGCAAGCCCCAGGCCCAGGCGTTCAAGCAGCACGTCCAGCGACTCCAGCGGAACCCAGGTGCCACCCTGGCCGTGATCCACCACCAGCGAGTGCCGGCCGAGGTTGGAGCCCTTGTAGCGGTTCAGCCGCGCCAATCCTGCGCCGCTGCCCAAGGCGCAGGCCACGGCGTCCACACGCGCGCCCAACTGGTTGGCGTCGATGTTCACCTGCAGCAGCCCGTGGTTCACCACGTCCGGCTCCACCGCCACCACCCGCTGCACCTGCGGCTGGTGCGCGGCCTGCACCGTGAACCAGCCCAGATTGGCGCCCACGTCCACGAAGATGCCGCCGGGATGCCGGTGGAACCCGGCCAACAGCCACTGCGTGAGCAGGGGTTCATAGGAGGTGCGGCGCAGGATGGTGCGGCCCACCACGTCGCGCGGTGAGACCCGATAGCGCAAGCCGGTGGCCCGGTGCGTGGCCCAGGTTTGCTTGACCCAGGGCAGCAGCCGCAGCAGCGCGTGCTTCAGGGAGCCCGCGAGGTCAAGGGCTGCGCGCATGGGGGCATCCGCGAGGGATTGGGGGTTGGTGCCGGAAACAGGAGTCGAACCTGCGACCTCATCATTACGAATGACGCGCTCTACCAACTGAGCTATTCCGGCAAACAGGCGCGAAGTCTAGGGCGTCGGGGCCAGCGGGTCAATTTACCAGGCGTATGCGCAGCTCTTTGGGCAGGGCGAAGACCACGTTTTCGGGCTCTCCTTCCAGATGCTCCACGGTAGTGGCGCCCAGCCCGCGCAGGCGGTCGATGACGCCTTGCACCAGCACCTCGGGCGCCGAGGCCCCGGCGGTGACGCCCACCCGGAGCGCGCCGGCCACCCAGGCCGGGTCGATGTGTTCGGCGCCGTCTATCAGGTAGGCGCGCGCGCCCTGCTTCTCGGCCAGTTCGCGCAGACGGTTGGAGTTGGAGCTGTTCACCGAGCCCACCACCAGCACCACTTCGCAGCGGCCGGCCAGCAGGCGCACGGCGTCCTGGCGGTTCTGGGTGGCGTAGCAGATGTCGTCGTGCTTCGGCCCCTGGATGGCGGGGAAGCGGGCCTGCAGGGCCTGGATGATCTCGCGGGTGTCGTCCACCGACAGCGTGGTCTGGGTGGTGAAGGCGAGTAGTTCCGGCTGGTTCACCTCCAGCGTGGCAACGCCGTGCACGTCCTCAACCAGGTAAATACGTCCCTCGCCGTACTCGCGCTTCCACTGGCCCATGGTGCCTTCCACTTCAGGATGGCCGGCGTGCCCGATCAGGATCACGTCGCGGCCGGCCCGGCAGTGCCTGGCC
>JANORD010000250.1:0-16298 GCA_031415095.1 Lysobacteraceae bacterium | reverse complement strand
CAGCGATGCCGAACTGGCGCTGTGCGCAGAGTTCGCCGCGATGGCGATGATGGCGGGCGAGGAGGCCTCAAGCGCGGTGAGCAACCAGCGGACCGCCGACACCGACCCTGCCACCGGCGTGCTGCGCGCTGATCCGCTGCGCCTGGCCTTGACTAAGCAGCTTGAGGCCGCACGCCTGAAGCAGCAGCCGGTGTGCCTGCTGCACGTGCTGGTGGACCAGGTACCCGGGCTGCGCGAGTCCGGCGGCGAGGTGGCCGCCGTGGCTGGCCTGCGCCCGGTGGCCGCGCTGCTGAGCGAAGAGATCGACTACGGCGATATCCTCGGCCGCACCAGCGGCGATGGCCTGCTGGTGGTGGCGATTGGCAAGCGCCTGCTGCCGGCGCGCGACTACGCCGACCGCCTGCGTGCCGCCAGTGCCAGGCTGGCGGTGGACCCGCGCATCGCACCCACCCTGACGGTGAGCATTGGTGTCGCCCAGGCGGGCGCCGAAGACCGCGATCCGGCGGCATTGATGGAGCGCGCTGGCGCTGTGGTGCAGATCGCGTCCAAGAATGGCGGAAACCAGATTTTCAGTTGAGCGGCCCGAGCTGCTCGCCTCCGTGCCGCAGGTTGCGGCCAAACCAAGGCTGCCCATGTCCACCACGCTGGTGATAGGCAACAAAAACTACTCGTCCTGGTCACTGCGGCCGTGGCTGCTGCTGCGGCACTTCGGTGTTGCCTTCGATGAAGTGCGGCTGCCGCTGGACACGCCTGAGTTCCACGCCCGCGTCGGCCAGTGGTCGCCCTCCAGCCGCGTGCCGGTGCTGCACGACGCCGGCCTGACGGTGTGGGACTCCCTGGCGATTTGTGAATATGCCAACGAGCGCTGGCTCGATGGCCGCGGCTGGCCCGCCGACCGCGCCGCGCGCGCCGTGGCGCGCAGCGCGGCGGCGGAAATGCACTCGGGCTTTTCCGCCCTGCGCGCGCAGCTGCCGATGAACGTGCGCCGCCAGCCCAATCACTTCCGCGGCGACGCCGATGCCGGGCGCGACATTGCCCGCATCCAGGCGCTGTGGGCCGACCTGCGCACGCGCTTCGGCGCCGGCGGTGCCTTTCTGTGCGGTGGCTTTGGCATCGTGGATGCCATGTACGCTCCGGTGTGCCTTCGCCTGCGCGGCTATGGTGTTCGCGTGGACGACACCGCCAGCGCCTATCTGGACGCCATCTTCGCGCTGCCGGCGATGCGCGAATGGGAAGTGGCTGCGCTGGCGGAAACCGAGCGGGTAGCGGTGGACGAGGCCTGACGGTTCAGTACGACGACAGCGCGCAGACGTAAATGAGCTCGCACGAGCCATCGCCGCTGTCGTCGCGGGTTAGTGAGCTGCGCCACTGCCAGCCGTCGCTGCGCTTGACCTCCACCAGCCAGCCCTGCAGGCGCACGGTTTGGCCCGCCTGCACCTGTTTGAGCGCCCGTGCCACCGTCGGGTCCGCGGGTATCAGATGCATGTTGGCGCTGGAGCGAATGATTTCCGCCAGTGGCAGCGGTGGGCCTTCGGCGCCCCAGCGGTAGTGGTACCAGCGGCCGGATTGGGAAATATCCAGCTTTTCGTAGTGCACCGGATCCGCCATCTGCCGCCAGCCCAAGGCGAGATCGGTTGGCGAAAGCGCGGCGCCTGCGTCCAGCCGGTAGTCCTCGCGGCCCAGCACGCGCGCCTGGATGCCGATGCCCGCCAGCGGGGTGATCACGTAGTCGCCGCTGTTGAACGCGCCCAGGTTGCCCGGCACTTCGCTCTGCACCGGATCGGTGCCGGAGGTGGGTCCTGGCGGCAGCACGCAGATGGCTGCCGACCCGGATCCGACGGCTGCCGGAGCCGCAGAGGGACTGCGCTGTGCCGCCCAAAGTAGGGCAGCAAGCGCGGTGGCGAGGACAATCCAGATCCAGCGGGGCATGCGCGCAGCCTAACCAGCCCGGTGGCTGCTGGCTAGATTTCGCGCGCTCAGGGCTGCACCGCGTCGCCTTCGGGCCCGGCATTGAAGTCGGCCAGGGCTTTCTCGAAGCGATTGGCATGCGAGCGCTCGGCTTTGGCGATCGTCTCGAACCAGTCGGCGATCTCATCGAAGCCTTCGGCGTGCGCGGTCTTCGCCATGCCCAGGTACATGTCGGCGTGCTCGTGGGTTTCCGAGGCGATGGCCGAACGCAGGTTGCTGGCTGTGTCGCCGAACGGCAGCCCGGTGGCCGGATCGCCGCAGGTTTCCAGGTATTCCAGATGGCCAAGCGCGTGGCCGGTCTCGCCCTCGGCGGTGGAGCGGAATACGGCGGCAACGTCGCGGTGGCCCTCCAGCTCGGCCTTCTGGGCGAAGTAAAGATAGCGACGGTTGGCCTGGGACTCGCTGGCGAACGCGGCTTTCAGGTTGGCTTCGGTCTTGGAGCCTTTGGGCGACATGGGCAGGCCTCGTGGCGGTGAATGGGAAACTAGGCGACGCGTTGTGCTTGGCACCGTCAGGCTTTTTTCCGGCGCTCGGGAATGCGTTTTGGCGGCGCGGCCGCCGGCATGTCAAGCAGGCCTGGCGGCAAGTCCCGCAGCACCGCCGCGAGCGCCTTCAAGAATACGGACATGGCCGAGCTCTTGCGCCACACCAGCGCCATGCTGCGGCTGGGCGGCGGGTTTCCGAAGGCCAGCAGCCGGATGTTTTCCGAGGCCGAAACCGGAGGTTTCACGGCCAGCATCGGCAGCAGGGTGACGCCAACGCCAGCCGCCACCATCTGCCGCAGGGTCTCCAGGCTGGTGGCGCGGAAGCCTTCTTTTTCGCCCGCGCCGGCCAGGCTGCAAACTTCCAGCGCGTGGTCGCGCAGGCAGTGGCCTTCCTCGAGCAGCATCAGGTGCTGGTCGCCCAACTCCGACAGGCACAGGTCGCGCTGGCTGGCCAGCGGATGGCCATCGGGAACGGCAAGCACGAACGGTTCCTCGAACAGAAATTCGGCCTCCAGCCAGTCCTCCTGCAGGGGAAGGGCCAGCACCGCTGCGTCGAGTTTGCCGTCGCGCAGCATGGCCAGCAGCGGTTCGGTTTTCTCCTCCACCAGCAGCAGCTCCAGGCGCGGGAAGCGCGCCCGGATGCGCGGCACCACGTGCGGGAGCAGGTACGGCCCCAGGGTGGGAAACAGCCCCAGTCGCACAGTGCCGGCTTCCGGATCACGCGTGCGGCGGGCGGTCTCGCGCATTTGGTCCACTTCAGCCAGCACCCGGCGGGCGCGGGTGGCGATATCGGCGCCAACGGGGGTGAGCATGACGTGCCTCGGGGCGCGCTCCACCAGGGCCACGCCCAGTTCGTCCTCGAGCTTTTTCACCTGCGTGGACAGGGTGGGTTGGCTGACATGGCAGGCCTCGGCCGCGCGCCCGAAATGACGGTGCTCGGCCAGCGACACCAGATAGCGAAGGTCGCGCAGGTTCATGGGTATTGCGTACGCCTATGGACTGTCCGCAATCAATACGCCTTACGGATGGGTTTGTCGACGCTGCCCCGCTGCCCCCACGTCCAGGTCACTCCAGTCCCAGGAACGCCAGTGTTTCCACCAGCGCGGGCGAGGCAGGTTTCTGGCGCAGCCCAAGCAGCAGGCCGATGTGCCCGGCTCCCGCGATGGGAACGTAGCGCGCCGACACCCCGGCCGCGCTCAGCTTGGCCTGCAGCCGCTCGCTGTTGATCGCCCAGACGATGCGATCGTCGGTGCCGTGCAGCAGCAGGAAGGGCGGCTCGTCACCGTCCACGAAATTCACCGGCTGGCTGGCCGGCCAGTCGGCTTCGTCGCCGAAGACTTCGCGCAGCTGCGGATCGGTGATGGGCAGGAAGTCGTAGGGCCCCGCCAGCGCAACGACGCCGGCCAGCATCCGGGGCGCCATGCCCACGCTGCGCAGGTACTGCGCGTCGGTGGCCAGGAGTGCCGCTATGTGCGCGCCGGCCGAGTGGCCCATAAGGTAAATCCGCTCCGGGTCGCCGCCCAGTCGCGCTGCGTTGTCGCGCGCCCAGGCCACGGCGCGTGCGCTGTCGAACATGAAGTCGGGAAAGGCATGTGCGGGCGCCTTGCGGTAGTCCGGCACCAGCACCAGCGCGCCGGAGTCGGCCAAGCGTTGGCCAACGAAGCGATAGTCCTCCCGGTCGCCGCGACGCCAGCTGCCCCCATGGATGAAAATCACCACCGGGGCTTTGCTGGAGCGGCCATGGGGTCGGTGGATGTCCAGGGACAGGGACTGTTCGGGCGCATAGATGCCCGCGGTGATGGCGCCGTCGTCCACGCCGACGTTGGTGATCCGCGAGTACAGGCTGCTGCAGCCGCCGATGAGCAGGAGGGCAGCCAGGAGCAGCGTTCGCATGGGCCGGCCGGGCGAGGAATGAAGCGCTATCATGACGGCAACACCGTCAGGAGTGCGTCATGAGCCCCCCCGAGCCAGCCGCCGCCAGCGACACCGAGCGCCTGTTTTCGGCCATCCCCGAGCGCAACACCGGCGATTGCCTGCTGCGCACGATGCAGCAGCACCACGTGCAGCTCTCCACCATGGCCGACACCAAGGCCAACATCATCATCACCATGTCTTCGATCGTGCTCACCCTGGTGCTGGGTCGGCTCAGCGATCCCTTCCTGCGCAGCGCCTCGCTAACCCTCGCTGTGTTTACCCTGCTGGCCCTGCTGCTCGCCGTGCTGGCCGTACTGCCCAAGTACCGGCCACTGAAACTGGTGGACGGCAGCCTGCCGCCGCAGTTCAACCTGATGTTCTTCGGGCACTTCGCCGAGTTGCCGCGCGAGCGCTTCCTGGCCGAGATCGCCGCCGCGCTGAAATCCGATGGCTCGGTCTACGAAACCATGGCGCGCGATACCTATGCCTTGGGCTACTACCTCGCACATCACAAATACCGCTGCCTTCGCCTGTCCTATATTTTCTTCCTGGCCGGGTTCGTGCTCGCTTGCCTGGTCCAGGCCTGGACGCTGCTGGCGGGCTGACGGTGACCACCCTTGCCAACGCCATCCGTGACGCGGCGTCGCGACTTCCCGGCGACGAGGCGCGGCTGGAAGCCGAGCTGCTGTTGGCGCACGCGCTGGATCGGCCCCGCAGCTGGTTTTACGCCCATGCCGGCGACATCCTGCCCGAACATGACGCCGAGGCTTACGACGACCTGCTGCAGCGCCGCGACGCCGGCGAGCCGGTGGCGCAGATAACCGGCCGTCGCGGCTTCTGGTCGCTAGAGCTTGCGGTAACGCCCGACACCCTGATTCCCCGTCCGGAAACCGAACTCCTGGTGGAACTCGCACTGGACCGGATGCCGCGCACGCAGCCGCTGCGCGTGCTGGACCTGGGCACGGGCACCGGCGCCATCGCGCTGGCCGTGGCCAGCGAACGGCCGCTGGCCGAGGTGACGGCGGTGGACGCCAGCGAGCCAGCCCTGCTGGTGGCGCGCAACAATGCCGCTGACGCCGGCCTGCCGCTGCGGCTGCTGCACAGCGACTGGTTCAGCGCGGTGCCGGGGGAGCGCTTTGATCTGCTGCTCAGCAATCCGCCGTATATCGCCGACGCCGACCCGCATCTTCGCCAGGGCGATCTGCGCTTCGAGCCGCGCATGGCCTTGGCTTCCGGCGCGGATGGGCTGGATGCGATCCGGGAAATTTCTCGCAGCGCCAGCGGCCATTTGCGGCCCGGTGGCTGGCTGATGGTGGAACATGGCCACGAGCAGGGCGCGGCGGTGCGGGCACTGTTCGAAGCCGCAGGGCTCGACAGCGTGGCTACCGAGCGCGATCTGGAGCAGCGCGAGCGCGTCACCCTGGGGCGCTTGGCTTCGCGCTAGTCGGCTTGGCGGATTTCCACCCGACGGTTGAGCGTGCGGCCGGCCTCGCTGGTGTTATCGGCCACCGGACGCGACTCGCCCAAGCCTTCCGAAGCCAAACGCGCGGCGTCCACGCCCTGCGCCGTCAGCCATGCCATCACGGCTTCGGCGCGACGCTGCGAAAGCTGCTGGTTGTATTCGTCGCTGCCTTCACTGTCGGTGTGGCCGGCGACCAGCAGCTTGAGCCCGGGCTTGCCGGTCAGCACGCCCAACACCTGCTGCAGCGTGGCCTCGGATTCGGGCTTTAGCGTGGCCTTGGCTGTATCGAAATAGATGCCGTACAGGTCCACCTTGCCGTCGCGCTCGAGCTGTTCGGCCAGCGAATCGCTGTCTTTTTTCAGCGGCGCCAGCTCCAGCACCAGGTCGATGGTCTGGCCGTCTTCCAGGTCGGCCGCCTCGCTGTCGGCGCTGTAATCGGGCTTGCTGCCGGTGGTCACCACCAGGCCGGCGGGCACCTTCTCAAGCGTGAACCGGCCCTGCGCATCGGTCAGCACCTGGCGGATGTTGCCGGCCGACACCAGCACGCCGGCCAGCGGCCGGCCCGCTTCGGTGTCCAGGGCGATGCCTTGCACCGTGCCCGTGTACCGGTAGTCCTTGGGGTTGATCAGCAGCCGCGCGAAGTCGAAGGCAAAGCCGTCGCCGGCGTCGTTGTCGGGATCGTCGATGCGAATTTCGAGGCGACCGTCCTTCACCAGATTTAGGTATTCGGGCAGCAGCTGCAGTGTGAGCAGCTTGCCGATCGGGCCAGTCTGGTCCAGCGCGTTCAGCACCGTGGGCAGGTCGGTGGTCTCACGGCCGTCGAGCCAGGCCCGGAACCGGCTGCCCATGCTCTTGGATTGGAAGTCGTCCACGAACAGCTGCAGCGCCGCCGACGTGACCTCGATGCCCTGCAGGTCGTACTCGAACACCAGCGTCTTCGGGGTATTCGCCGGGCGCTTGGATTCATAGGAGTAGCCATCGCGACCGCCGGCTCCGGCCACGTAGCCGCTGACCAGCATGATCCGGTCGGTGCCCTGCGGATCGTCGGCCTCGGGCAGGAAAGGGAAGCCGTGCACCGGCGTGGATCGGCCGAGGAAAGGATTGAAGCCCTCCGGCCAGCCAAAGCCCAGGTTGTCGATGTCACCCAGCTGCACGATCAAGTCGGCTTCGGGATCGTCGGCGGTCACGCTGTGGGTTTGCTGCCACTGCTCGGGCAGGTTCGGCGCCGCATCGGTTGGCGGCGCAGTTTCGGCGCTGACTGCCTGGCCGCTGGCGGCAAGCATCAGGACGGCGGCGAGCGCGAAGGCGAGTCGTGAATTCGACATGGCAGTTCCCGGATGCGGGGGCAACGCCACTCTAGCAAAGGCCACGCAGGCCGGGTCGCAGCCGGTGCTAGCCCAGCACGGCCCGCGGCGGGGCGTCGGCCAGGTGCGGCCAGCGCTGCAGCAGCGCCGCGCGGATGCCGGCGGCGTCCAGCCCGGCCTCGGCCAGCAGCTGTTCGCGGCTGGCGTGCTCCTGGTAGCAATCCGGCAGGCCCAGATGCAGCACCGGCAGCACAACTCCCTCGGCGGCCAGCAGTTCGGCCACGCCGCTTCCGGCGCCGCCCAGCACGGCATTGTCTTCGATCGTTGCGAAGCCGTCGTGCGATTTGGCCAGGTCCAGCAGCAGCCCGCGATCCAGCGGCTTCACGAAGCGCATGTTGACCACGCTGAGGCCCAGCTCGCGGCCCACCGCTTCCGCCGCCGGCAGCAGCGCCCCAAACGCCAGCAGGGCAACGCGCGAACCGCGCTGGCGCAACTCGGCCTTGCCCCAGGGCAGCCCGTCCAGATTCGGCTGCACGGCAGCGCCTGGGCCGCTGCCTCGCGGGTAGCGCACGGCGGCAGGGCCGCGGTGGCGGAATCCTGCGCTCAGCATCTGCCGGCACTCGTTTTCGTCCGAGGGCGCCAGCACCGCCATGTTCGGGATGCAGCGCAGGTAGCTGAGGTCGAAGCTGCCGGAGTGGGTGGCGCCGTCGGGCCCCACCACGCCGCCGCGATCAATGGCGAACAGCACGTCGAGGTTCTGCAGCGCCACGTCGTGGATCAGCTGGTCGTAGCCGCGCTGCAGGAACGTGGAATAGATCGCGACCACCGGCTTGGCGCCCTCGCAGGCCATGCCTGCGGCCAGCGTGACGGCATGCTGTTCGGCGATGGCTACGTCGAAATAGCGCTGCGGATACTCCCTGCTGAAGCGCACCAGGCCGGAGCCCTCGCGCATGGCGGGAGTGATGGCCATAAGTTTGGCGTCGGCTGCTGCCATTTCGCACAGCCAGTCGCCGAACACCTGGGTGTAGGTGAGTTTGGCCGGCGCGGCTTTCTTGACGATGCCCACGCTGGGGTCGAACGGTCCGACCGCGTGGTACTCGATCTGGTCGCCCTCGGCGCGATCGTAGCCTTTGCCCTTGGTGGTGATGATGTGCAGCAGCTGCGGGCCCTTGAGGCCCTTGAGGGTTTTCAGGGTAGCCAGCAGCGCCGGCACGTCGTGGCCGTCGATCGGGCCGGTGTAGTGGAAGCCCATTTCCTCAAACAATGTGGAGGGGACGAACATGCCCTTCCAGTGCTCTTCCCAGCGCCGCATGAAGCGCGCCGCCGGCCGTCGCTTGTCGCCGAACAGCTTCTTGCCGCCCTCGCGGATGGCATTGAAGGTCTGGCTGCCCGACAGCCGCCCCAGCATGCGCGTGAGCCCGCCCACGTTTTCGGAAATGGACATGCGGTTGTCGTTGAGCACCACCAGCAGGTTGGGCTCGGGGTCCATGCCGCCGCCGTGGTTCAGCGCCTCGAAGGCCATGCCGGCGGTCATCGCGCCGTCGCCAATTACCGCCACCACTTTGCGCGGGTCGCCCTGCGCCTGCAGCGCGATCGCCATGCCCAGCGCAGCGGAGATGGAAGTGGAGCTGTGGCCGACGCCAAAGGTGTCGTACTCGCTTTCTTCGCGCCGGGGGAAGGGCGCGATGCCGTCTTTCTGTTTGACGGTGTGGATGCTGTCGCGGCGACCCGTCAGGATCTTGTGCGGATAGCACTGGTGGCCCACGTCCCACACCAGCCGGTCATGCGGCGTGTCGAAGACGTGGTGCAGGGCGACGGTGAGTTCGATCACGCCCAGTCCGGCGCCGAAATGGCCGCCCGACTGGCTCACCGTATCAATCAGGTAGGCCCGCAGTTCATCGGCCACGGCCGGTAGCTCGGCTTCCGGGAGCTCGCGCAGATCGGCAGGCTTAGCGACGCGGGACAGATGCGGGTACCGCTGGGAGTCCATCAAGGCTCGGGCATGGGGGCAGGTGCAAATTGTCCGGCACCCGCCTGCCTGGGGCAAGGCGAGGCCTGTGCGGCGTTCAGGCTAGGGAGCGGCGCTGCGCCCTCAGCGCCGGAAACGACCCAGCAGGCCGCCGCTTTTGCCCGTATCGGGCCCGGCCAGGGCGGCCGTCTCGGGTTCGGCCACGCCGGTGGCTAGGCTGGCAT
This sequence comes from Lysobacteraceae bacterium, assembly GCA_031415095.1. Classification (GTDB taxonomy): domain Bacteria; phylum Pseudomonadota; class Gammaproteobacteria; order Xanthomonadales; family Xanthomonadaceae; genus Arenimonas. The sequence continues at coordinate 6,972 of JANORD010000250.1, read as the reverse complement.
TCACGAATTCGATCACCTCGGCCAGGCTGGCGCCGCTGGCCTGTGAAATCTCGAGCAAGTTGGCCGGGCCTTTCATCATCACCGTGGCGATGCGGAAGTGCTTGGGGAATTCACGCTCGGTCTGCGGCCATTTCAGCAAACGGTACTTCTCGTTGGGGCCATTGCCCTCGGCCAGCGCGCCGTTGCCACCGGTGAGGGCGCACAGCCAGGCCAGACGCGACCACGGCTGGCTGCCGCCCAGCCGCGTGGCCAGGCCAGCCAGGTCGGAGGCCGGGACTGGCGCCAAGTCGGCGGCCGCGAAGCTGGCGCTGCAGTAGGGCTGCAGTGGCTTGAGCGCGGCGACGCCCAGGTAGGTTTGGGTGGCGGGGTCGAGCACCAGTTCCGGCGCATCGGGCAACTGCAGCCGCACCGGGCCAGCCAGCGCCGCAGGGCGCAGCAGGTCAGCGAGGCGCGAATGCGCGGGCAGCGCGGCCGCCGGGGCCAACGCAGGCGCAGGTTCCGGCGCTGTGGCTGGGGCGGCTGGGGCTGAGGCAAGCGGCGGCACGGCCGTCGGTTGTGCGTGGGTTTCGGGCTGCGGCGCAACAAGCTCCGGCTCCGGCGTATCCAGGTCGATCTGGCCCAGCAGGGCCACCAGGGCATCCACGGTTACCGGGCGCTGCAGCACGTAGTCCGTTTCGGCGCGGCCGCTGGCGGTGAGCGCCACCAGCACCCGGCCGGTGCCCAGGGCCTTCATCAGGCTCATCTGGCCGTACATGGAGTCCATGTCGATCACCAGCACGCTGGCCTCGGATTCCGGCGTGGCCAGCCAGCGGTTGCCCAGGCGGGCATTCGCTTGTTTGAAGCAACTAACAACGGCGGCCTCTTCCTCGCGGGAAAGGCCGGTGAAACAGACGCTGAGCGTGGTCATTACGGAAGGTCCCCTGGTCACGGCGCCCCGGGGGTGGCGTGAAGGGAGGCAGTGTCGGCCGTGGGGACCGGTAGAGTCAAATCAGGCCAGGCGGCGCGGCCGCTTAGGCAAATGGCTCTTCAGGAAGGCCATTTGGTCGGCCAGGATGTGGCGGTTGGACAGGATCAGGTGCTCCACCCAGCTGGGGCGGTACGGCACGGCGAGCAGCGGCATCCCGGCCTGCTGGGGCGTCCGGCCGCCCTTGCGCGAATTGCAGTGGAAGCAGGCGCAGACCACGTTCTCCCAGACGTCGCGGCCGCCGCGCGACACCGGCACCACGTGGTCGCGGGTGAGCGCGTGCCGGCCATATTCATGGCCGCAGTAGAGGCAAAGATTGGCGTCGCGGGCGAACAGTGCGGTATTGGTCAGCGACGGCGACGGTGGCAGCGCCTGCACGCGGGCATGGCTGCGCGCGGCGACGATGGGATGCAGGTCGATGATGCTCTGCTGTCCGCTGGCTCGGTTGGTGCCGCCGTGCACCGTGAGGCAGGGCTCGCCCAAGGTCCAGGCCACGGCGCCGCGCACATACAGGCACACCGCGTCTTGCCAGTGCATCCAATCGAGGATTCGGCCGTGGGCGTCCAGGGAAAGCACGCGCGGTACGGCGCTATCGCGAGGGGAAAAGGGGCCGACCGGGGGGCGCTGTATCCCGGTGCCCACCAGACTGAGTTGCGTTGGTGGTGTACCCATCTGCAGCCGAGCATACGCCTTGTGCATGACAGTTCAAGCCCGCCGCGCCGGTCTTGGCGGCCCGGGCTAGAATCCCGTGGACACACACCCCAGCGAGACAGTGCATGCGCGGCCTTTATCCCGAACTCGAGCCCTTCGACGCTGGTTTCCTGCAGGTGGATGCGCGCCATCGGTTGCACTACGAACAGTGCGGCAATCCCAAGGGCAAGCCGGTGGTGTTGCTGCACGGTGGCCCGGGCGCCGGCTGCGGCCCGCGCATGCGCCGCTTCCACGATCCGGCGCGCTACCGGATCGTGCTTTTCGACCAGCGCGGATCGGGCCAGTCAACGCCGCATGCCGACCTGCAGGACAACACCACTTGGGACCTGGTGGCCGATATAGAGAGACTGCGCCAGCACCTGGGCATCGGCCGCTGGCAGGTTTTCGGCGGAAGTTGGGGCGCTACCCTCGCCTTGGCCTATGCCCAGGCGCATCCGGGCCAGGTGACCGAACTGGTGCTGCGCGGCATCTTCATGCTGCGGCGCTGGGAGCTGGAGTGGTTCTACCAGGAGGGCGCATCGCGGCTGTTCCCAGATGCCTGGGACAAATACCTGGCGCCCATCCCCGCCGTGGAGCGCCACGACCTGATGAGTGCCTACCATCGCCGCCTCACCTCCGACGTGGAAGCGGTGCGGCTGGCGGCGGCGCGCGCGTGGTCGGTATGGGAGGCCAGCACCAGCTTCCTGCACCAGGACCCGGCCTTCATCGACAGCCACGAGGATCCGCATTTCGCGCTCAGCTTCGCCCGCATCGAGTGCCAATATTTCGTCAACGGCGGATTTTTCGAAGTGGATGACCAACTGCTGCGCGACGCGCACCGACTCAAGGGCATCCCGGGCGTGATCGCCCACGGCCGCTACGACGTGGTTTGCCCGCTGAAAAATGCCTGGGACCTACACAAGGCCTGGCCCGACGGCAGCTTGGAAATTGCGCCCAGCTCGGGCCACTCGGCGTTTGAGCCCGAACTGACCGATATCCTGGTGCGCGCCACCGACCGCTACGCCTGAGGCCGGTTGCTGGCTCAGGCCGGCGTACCGTCCGGGTCGCGGTGCAGCAGCCACAGGCCGGCCCACAGCTTGGGATCCATGGCGTAGCCCTGGTGCATTTTTTCGGTAAGCCACCGCGGCACGTCGGCCAGAGGCACTTCGTGCACGGTGATGTTCTCGGTAGCATCGCCGCCGCCGGCATGCACCCGGGTGAGGCCGCGGGCGCGGACGAAGGCGATCAGCTCGTTGCTCATGCCTGAACTGGTGGGGCCCACCATCAGCACCTTCACTTCGTCGGCCTGCCAGCCAGTTTCTTCCAGCAGCTCGCGCTTGGCGGCGGCCTCCATGGTGTCGTTGGCATCCAGGTCGCCCACCAGTCCGGCCGGCATTTCGATGGTGGGGGCGTTCATCGGGATGCGGAACTGCTCCACGAACAGCAGCTTGTCCTCGGGCGTGAGCGCGATCACGATCACCGCGCTGCCGGCGTTGGTGCGCTCGGCGTACTCCCAGTGGCCGCGCTGCACCAGCCGCAGGTACTTGCCTTCATGCAGGGTCTTGGGCGTTTCATTCATGGCAGTGCTCGGGGTCAGGACGATTCAGGCCGACAGCAGCCGGCGGCGGGTCATGGGGCCGAACCGAAGTTCCTCGCACAGCGCTTCCAGCGCGGCCGTGTCGGGTGCGCGGCGTTCGGCGGTGCCGAAGTCATCGGGCAGCGGCGCATTTACGTCGATGGTGGCCAACCGGCGCGACAGCAGCGCCAAATCGCGGTGTTCCACCAGCCGCTGGGCGTGCTGGGCGCTGCCGCGCAGGCGCAGGAACGGGACCTCGGCGGTGCGCTCAAGCAGCGCGTCCAGGCTGTCGAAGTGGGCCAGCAGCGCCGCCGCGGTTTTGGCACCAATGCCGGGCACGCCAGGAATGTTGTCGATGGCATCGCCGGTGAGCCCCAGGTAGTCGGCCACCTGGTACGCATGGATGCCATAGCGGGCTTTGACGCCGTCGGCCTTCCAGCGCTCGTTCCGCGCGTAGTCCCACTGTTCGTCGTCGGCGTCCAGCAGTTGCGCCAGGTCCTTGTCGGCGGAAACGATCAGGCCGGCGTGTCCGGCGCGGCGCACCTGCCCCAGCGCCGCCCCGATCAGGTCGTCGGCCTCGTAGCGGCCGTGCGCCAGCACCACCAGGCCCAGCGCCCGGCACAGCCGCTGGCAATGCGCGAACTGCCGCTTGAGCTCTTCGGGCGCCGCGTCGCGGTTGGCCTTGTAGGCCGGGTAGATATCGTTGCGGAAGTTGGAATCCAGCGACTCGTCGAAAGCGATGGCGATGCGGCGGGGCTGGTTGCGTTCGAGCAGGTCAAGCACGAAGCGCGCGAAGCCGTGCACGGCGTTCACCGGCCAGCCTTCGCGGTCCTCGAACTCCGGCGGCATCGAGTGCCAGGCCCGGAACACGTACAGGCTGGCGTCCACGAGGTAGACCGGACCCGTCATGGCGTCCAGTCGGAGAGCAGGCTGCCGGGGTCCGGACGCTGGCGTTCGGGGACGGGCTCGGTGGCGGTGCCGATGTGGATGAAGCCCAGGACGGTTTCGGCGTCAACCAGGCCGAGTCGCGCACGGACCACCGGGTCATAGGCCGCCCAGCCGGTGAGCCACTGCGCTCCGAAGCCCAGCGCCTGCGCGGCCTGCAGCAGCGCGAAACAGACCGCGCCCCCGGACAGGACCTGCTCCTGCTCGGGCACTTTGTGGCCAGCCGTGAGCCGGCCTATCACCGCCAGCACCAGCGGCGCATGGCTGAAGCGCAGGCGATCCTTCTCCACCGCGGCCGCGGGCGCGGCCGGGTCGCGCTCCAGGCTGCGCGCCACCAGCAGCTCGCCCAGCGCGTGGCGTGCCTGGCCCTGGATGCGCAGGAAGCGCCAAGGCGCCAGCTTGCCGTGGTCGGGCACGCGCACGGCCTGTGCCAGCATCGCCAGCACTTGGTCCGGGCTGGGCCCGGGCTCACCCAGCAGGCGGGAGGGAACCGAGCGGCGCTGGCGCAGGTGGGCGAGGGAGTCCATGCGTCCAGATTACCATTCACCCCACCAGAACCTCCGCCCGCGCATTTTGGGAGCGCAATCACAGATCAGACGCCGCGAAATATTCCACAATAGCGGCTGCCGCGCGTAGTCCCCCCGGACGTGCAGAGACACATGAGCGAAATCCGCCCCCCGTACCAAGGCCAAGTTACAGGTACCCCTGGCCGGGACTTGGTGAACGCGCTGCGCCGCCGAAGCACCGAGCACCTGCAGACGGTGCTGGCCCGGGTGTTCGCGCGTGCCGACGACTGGCTGTTCGACCTGGCCAAGAAGGACGGTGCGCCGGATGGCTCGCCCTACCTGCATGCCATGCGCGCCCTGCGCTCCTCGCGCGCTCCCATCGAGCGCGGTTTCCGCGAAAGCATCGAACAGGGCTTCGAGAAACTGGAGCTCCGTGGACAGCCCGCGGCCGTTCGCGAGGAGGTCGCCAACTCCGAGCTGACCCTCATTGAAGTAGATGAGTTGGAGCAGCACCTCGCGACCAACCTCACCGCCGAAGCGGTGATGCGCATCCACGGCGCGGGCCTGGACGAACTGGCGGGACGCATGGCGCGGCTCTATGGCGTGGCCCAGTTGGACCCGGAACTCAATCCGCTCAGCGCCATCAGTCTTGCCGGCGCCATCGCGAGCGCACACCACGGCGTGGATGTGCCCCCGGACGTCCGCATGGTGCTTTTCAAGTACTACGAGCGCGAGCTGATCCACGACCTGCGCGATCTGCTGGCCGATCTCAATGCCCGCTTGGCCGCCGCCGGGATGCATCCAGCCCAAGCCGCCAAAACCCCCGCGCGTCCGGCCGCGCGTCAGGACATGGCGCCACCGCCGATGTCGCCCGATGGCTATGCGGGCGCCGCCTCGGATTACGGCACCGCGACGTTTGCCGCTGGCGCCTACCCCAGCGGCGCCCAGGCCGCCGCCGGTGCAAATCCCGAAGACCGGGCGGTTTACGACGCGCTCTGCCAGTTGCTGCACAACCTGCGGCCGCAGCCCGCGGGCGCGGCGGTGCCCGGTTCGAACCGGAGCGCCGCACCCGCCCTGCGCCCGATGGCTTCGCCGGAAATGATGTCGGTGCTGTCGCTGATGCAGGCCAACGTGCCCGAGTCAGTGTCCGAGGCCATCCGCCATCCGGAGGCTTCGCTGGCGGTGCTGCTCAAGAACGAACTGCTGCAGAGCGCCAGCCGCATCGGCCTGCCGCCGGACAAGGTCAGCATCAGCCCGGACGACGAAGACGCGGTGGACTTGGTGGGCATGCTCTTCGACGTGATGTTCGACGAGCGTGACTTCGAGCAGACTTCGCGCACGCTGATTTCCCGGCTGGTGGTTCCGTTCGTCAAGGCGGCCGTGATGGATCGCCGCCTGTTCCTCTACAAGACCCACCCGGCGCGCCGCCTGCTCAACTCGCTGGCCGAGGCCTGCGAGGGCAATCGCGGCGAGGGCCCGCAGGAGCGCGAGCTGCTGCAGAAGGCCGAGAGCACGGTGGATCGCCTGATCGCCGAGTTCAACGAAGACATCGCCATTTTCGAGACCCTGGAGCAGGAGCTGCGCTCGTTCCTGGACCAGCACCGGCGTCGGGTGGAGCTGGCCGAGCGCCGTGCCGCCGAAGCCCAGCGTGGCCAGGAGCGCCTGGAGCAGGCGCGCGACCTGGCTTCAAAGGAGTTGGACCAGCGCACCGCCTCGCTGCAGCCAACCCCGGCGATGGAAGACTTCCTCAACCATCGCTGGACCCATCATTTGTCCATGATCGCGCTGCGCGAGGGCCCCGATAGCGGCTCCTGGCAGTCGGCGCTGTCGGTGGCCGACAGCCTGCTGTCCCTGCTGCCGCGCGATGGCCAGGCGATGAAGCCGGCGGCACCGGCAATGCACGCGCTGCGTGAACCGATCGAAGCAGTGCTGGCCAGCTCCGGCATCACCGGCGAAGCGGCGCATGACCTGATGCGCGGCTTGGTGGAGAGCCTGGACTCGATGGCCAAGGGCCACGTGCCGCCGCCCGTGGCGGCGCCGGCGCCCGACGTGGTGCTGGCAGCGCCAGAGAAACGGCCCGGCTCGGTGGCAGCCGATCTCAAGCCGCGTCTGGAAGTGGTCGGTGGCACCGACAACCTGAAGGTCAGCGACGGCGACGTGGAGCTGATGCGCGCGCTGAAGATCGGCACCTGGATCCATATCGCCGGCGAAGACGGCAAGCACCATCCCGTCAAGCTGTCCTGGGTCAGCCCAATTTCGTCCCGCCTGATGTTCGTCAACCGGCGCGGCGT
>JANORD010000249.1:0-8237 GCA_031415095.1 Lysobacteraceae bacterium | reverse complement strand
ATCATTGGTCTGAAAGTACGGGATATATTTCGAGATTGGATCATCCAGTGATAAACGCTTTTCGTCGGCAAGTTGTAAAACGACAAGCGCGGCAAATGATTTGCTAACAGAACCCAGTTGAAATGGAGTTTTAGCGGTTATACGTGTTTCAGGGCCATCAATATATCCAAAACCTTTCACATGTGTGATTGTACCGGCTGAGAAGCGAGCGACAGCAGCGCCTGGGATTTTCAGCTGTTGCATCCCTTGTTCAATAAACGCATCAACTTGCTCATCTGTTGGCAATGGCTGACTATGCGTTTGCGCAAGAATAGGAAATGAAATACACAAGAAAGTGAATAGCAGAATTGCAATTGCAATTCGCGGCAATGATAAAAGTGGCTCGGCACGCGCGCAACTTGCAATGACAGCATCATTGTTGACGAATACGTACCAGCACCGGATTGGTCTGGACGTATATTGTTCTGCATCAATCATTAACTGTTCCATTTTCAAATTTCGAAATATTCTAGGGGGCTTTAAATGCAACAACCCTACAGGACATAAAGCTGAGTACAGCTGCGACAATTTATTGGGACGGAGGTAGTTATTACTGATTTTTCCATGAGGCCTAACTGGCGACCGCGCCGCTCGGCGCCGGCGCGCGCTTGGGCAGGTACTTGCGGGTGAAGTAGACCCCCGCCAACGAAGCCGCCACCAGCGGTCCCAACCAGGCGACGTTCTGCAGGGTCGGGCCGGCGAGCATGGGCAGCACCTTGGGCAGGCCGATGCTGAGGAAGGCGATGTGGGTGGCGATGCCATTGCCCAGCATCGCGGCCAGGTGCTGGCGCAGCGGCCAGCGCACGTCCTGCGGTGGGCGGCGGGAGAACCGCCACATCCTGAAGAAACTAATGATGCCGATGCTTGAAAAGGCCACGAAGATCACCGCCATCTGGGTGGTGATGAACAGCCCGAGATAGGCAATGCCCAGGCCCGTGACCAGGTTGGCCCACATCAGCGCCTTGTAAACCGGCCCGGTGAAGCGCGCCCAGTCGCGCTTGTCCTGCACGGCGCGCCAGCTGGTCCACACCGACGTCAGCGTGATCACGATCAGGTAGCACAGGAACGCGCCGGCCACCGGGTTGCGCGCCGCCAGCGACACCGTCAGCGGTACCGCCGCGGCCAGCAGGCCGGCCATGGCCAGCAGATAGACCTTGCCGGCGGCGCGATGCACCGGGCTGCCCTTGCGGCTCATGCCGGCGGTCCAGAACGTGGCCAGGGCCAGCGTGCCCAGTCCGACATGCAGGAAGTAGCTCATCACTTGCAGGCTCATGGTGTCCTCCGGTTAGGGCTCCAGTGTCCTGCCCGGCGGCCGCCGCATCAGGTGCCGGCGGTCATCGCTGCGTGGTGCCGGAAGTCACTTTCTTTCGCGCCGGGCTTGAGCCTGGCCGGACGGCGGCCCAAGCTGGCGCCATGAACGATCGCCTGCGCAAATTGCTCTCCCCGCTCAACTTCGCCGGCTACCTGGCCTGGGGCGCCATCGGCTTCGAGATGGTGTTCGCGCGCCAGCCCTCGGCCGCCGCGGCGGTAGGTTCGCTCGCCGTGGTGGCGGCGCTGCACCTGGCCTTCCTGGCCCTGTTCATGACGGTGACTTCGAGCCCGCAAGCCACCCACGCCACACGCGCCATGGTGCTGGCGCAGATTGGCCTGGCCTTCGTGCTGATGTCCCTGACGCGCTACAGCTCGGTGCCAATCCTGCTGATCCTGTGCGTGGTGCAACTGGTGCGGGTGTTCAGCGCGCGCCAGTCGGTGTGGCTGATCGTGCTGATGAACGTGGGGGTGTATTTCATCTACCGGGAAATCTGGCAGCTTCGCTCGCCGATCATCTCCACGTTGATGCACATGAGCTTCCAGGGCTTTGCCGCGATGACGGCCTGGTTCGCCTTCCGCGCCGAACAAACCCGCGACGAGCTGGCGGCCACTAACGCCGACCTGCTGGCCACGCGCTCGCTGCTGGCGGAAACCGCGCGCGACTCCGAGCGCCTGCGGCTGTCGCGCGAACTGCACGACGTGGCCGGCCACAAGCTGACCGCACTGAAGTTGAACCTGGCCGCGCTGCAGCGCGACCCGCGCCACGGTGACGATTTGCAGGTGGCCCTGTGCGCCCGCCTGGCCGACGAACTTCTGGCCGACATCCGCGGCGTGGTGGCGCAGATGCGCCGCGACGACGGCCTGGACCTGGAGCAGGCGCTGCAGGCGCTGGCCACGCCCTTCCCGCGCCCGCGCATGCACCTGGAGATTTCGTCCGAGGCGCGGGTGGCGTCGCTGGGCCAGGCTGAGGCGGTGCTGCGCGCGGTGCAGGAGGGCCTGACCAATGCGGTTCGCCATTCCCAGGCCAACCACCTGTGGGTGGTGCTGCGCCGCGACGCCGGCGAACTGCGGCTGGATATCCGCGACGACGGCCGCGGCAGCGGCGAACTGCGCCCCGGCAGCGGCCTTTGCGGCATGCGCGAGCGGCTGGAGGCCGAGGGCGGCGGCCTGAGCGTGCAGCGCACCGATACCGGCGGCGTACACCTGCAGGCCTGGCTGCCGGCGCTGGCATGAGCGGCGCGCTTCGCATCGCGCTGGCCGACGACCAAGCCTTGGTGCGCAGCGGCCTGAAGGCGCTGCTGTCGGGTTTCAGCGAACTGGCCGTGGTGCTGGAGGCCGGCGATGGCCAGACCCTGCTGGACGCGCTGGTGGACTGCCCGGTGGACGTGGTGCTGTCGGACATCCGCATGCCCGGGCTGGATGGCTTCGGCCTGGTGCGCGCGCTGCGTGAGCGCGGCGACGCAACGCCGGTGGTGCTGCTGACCACCTTTGATGACCCCGCGCTGCCGCTGCGTGCGGCCGAGGCCGGCGCCCAGGGTTTCCTGCTGAAGGATGCGTCGCCCGAGGACTTGGTGGAGGTAATCGCCCGGGTCGCCGCCGGTGAAACGCTGCTGGCGCCGGTGGCCACCGATCCGGTGCGCGCACGCTATGCCTACCGCGACCAGCAGGCACCCAGCGACACCTTCAGCGAGCGCGAAGTGGGCATCCTGCGGCTGCTGGCCGGCGGCTATTCCAACCGCGAAATCGCCAAGGCAGTGTTCCTGTCCGAAGGCACCGTGAAGAACTACGTCTCCGACATCCTGGACAAACTGGGCACCCGCGACCGCACCCGCGCGGTGCTCAAGGCGATCACGCTGCGCATCATCTGACCGCGCCCAGCACGATCACCGCGGCCATCGCCGCCACCGCCAACCCCAGGCCCAGGCAAACCCGCAGCCCATAGGCACGGCCACCGCCGCTCCAGGCCACGACGGTCTTCGCTACCCAGCTGGCCGCCAGCATGCCCAGCAGCGTCCAGCGTGCCTGTTCCAGCGTCAGCGCGCCGCTTGCAAACAGTTTTGCCAACGCCGCCAACGCGGCGTGCAGCTCGGCCAGCGCTGCCACGATAGCACCGAGGATGGCGCCCTTGGGTCCCAGCCAGGCGTTGAGTGCCGCGGCGGCGAACAGCACCGCCGTGATCACCGCCGCGAAAGTCAGCGCCTGCGAAAAGCGGAACATGCGGGTTTCCGCCGTGGGTGCCGGCACCGGCTCGCCGTCGCCGCGGTGCAGGCCCAGCAGCCCGCCTGCCAACATCACCAGACCGGCTGCGACCAGCTCGGGCCACAGCGCTGCCAGCAGCGCCGGCGACACCGCCAGCAGGATCGGCACGAACAGGCTCAGCGAGGCCAGGTTTGCGAACATCGCCGCGCCGACGGCCGAAGGCAGCAGCGCCGGCGTCTGCCGCACCCGCTGGCCGAAACCGGCGATCGCCGCCGTGGATGAAACATAGCCGGCGAAAAACCCCGCCACGGCCAGGCCCCAGCGGCTGCCGGTGGCGCGCAGCGCCACGTGGCCCAGCGCGCTGATCGCCATCACCAGCACCACCAGTTTCCACAACAAGGCGGGGTTGAACACGGCGTAAGGGCCCATCGTGCGGTCGGGCACCAGCGGCAGCACCACCAGCGCCGACGCCAGCAGCACCAAGCCATCCTGCAGCTCGCGCTCGCTCAGCAGGTCGCGGGCCAACCGATGCAGCGGCGCCTTGGCGTACAGCAGCACCGCCACCACGACGCCCAGCGCGCCCGCCAGCGCGGGCGCCAGCACCGCCGAACCTCCCAACAGGCAGGTGACCACCAGCGCGACTTCGCCGGTCAGCCCCGGGTCCTGGGCGCCACTGCGCCGGTAGCTCATCGCCGCGAACAGCCCGGTGCAGCCCAGCACGATCACGAACGCCGCCTGGCCCAGCCACAGCGACATCGCGCCCGCCAGCGCCACCAGGGCATGCGTGCGCAAACCCGCCGCCGGGCTGGGCTCGGGATGCCGCCGCTCGCGCACGGCGCCCACCAGCAGGCCCAGACCCAGCGCCGTGCCCAGCGGCAGCAGCACGCCGGCGTTGAAGTCCGAAAAAACGGATAATTCAGCCATGAAGGATTGTGGCTCCCGCCGATGCCCCGCTTGCAAGCCACGCCGCCTCCCAGCCCATCTTTTGTCGGTCCGCGCATGAGTGCCGCGGATTTCATCGAGGTGTACGAGGGCGCGCTTTCGCGCGAGGTGTGCGCCCAACTGGTGGCGGCGTTCGAAGCCAGCGGCGCGGCGGTGCCAGGCCGGGTGGGCGGCGGCGTGCTGCCCGAACTCAAGGACAGCCGCGACATCCAGATCACCGGCCAGGCGGCGTGGCGCGAGGCGGAGAACGCGCTCAACACCGCCGTGTTCGCCGGCCTGCTGGCTTATCTGCGCACCTACCGCTATGCCCTGATCGCGCCCGTGATGCTGCAGGTGCCCGACGCCCAAGGCCAACTGCGGCGGATCGAGGCGGCGGACTTCGACACCATGGACGATGCCGCGCTGGCCAACCTGGTGCGCAGCGTGCTGCGCCCCGGCGCGATCAACCTGCAGCGCTACACCGCGGGCCAGGGCGGCTACCCGTATTGGCACTGCGAGCTCTATCCGCGCGACGCCAGCACCGAGACCCTGCACCGGCACGTGCTGTGGACGGTGTATCTGAACGATGATTTCAGCGCCGGTGAAACCGAGTTCCTCTACCAGCAGCGCAAGATCACCCCGCGCACCGGCAGCCTGCTGATTGCGCCCGCGGCGTTCACCCACACCCACCGCGGCAACCGGCCCGAGGGCGGGCACAAGTACATCGCCACCAGCTGGATCCTGTTCCAGCGTGCGCAAACGCTGTTTCCTGGCGCCAGCTAGGCCACCGGCGCGCGCGTCGCGGGTTCAGCGCCGCACGTCGAACCCTTCCTGCTGCACCCGCGCAGTCACTTCTGCCGCGCTCGACAGATGGAAGTCGCCGGGCTGCGCGTGCTTCAGGCAGGCCGCGGCCAGACCGAATGCAAGGCTGTCGCCATCGGCCTGCCCGGTCAGCAGCCCGTGCAGCACGCCGGCGGCAAACGCGTCGCCGCCACCGATGCGGTCGACGATGCCGCTCAGCTCATGGGGGCCGGCGCCGTGCACGGCGCCGCTGCGATCGAGCAGGCGCGCTGCCAGGCCGTGGTGGCCAACGCTGTGCTGGGTGCGCAGCGTCGTCGCCAGGCGCTGCAGGTGCGGGAAGGCCGCGAAGGCGGCCGCCGCCGCCGCGTCCACCCGCGCTTCGGCGCTGGGCTGATCGAACCGGACGCCCAGCACCAGGGCTACGTCGCGGTGGTCGGCAAACACCAGGTCCGCCTGGGCCATGAGCTGGCGCAACCAGCCCGGCGCGTCGCCGTCCCAGGTCTCCCAAAGTTTTGCGCGGTAGTTGCCGTCGAACGACACCCGCACGCCGAGCGCCCTCGCCGCACGCGCGGCATCCAGCGTGGCTTGGGCGGCACGCACGCCCAATGCCGGGCTGACCCCGGACAAATGCAGCCATTGGGCCCCGGCCAACAGGGCGGGCCAGTCGTAACTATCCGGCTCGGCCAGGGCGAAGGCCGACCCGGCGCGGTCGTAGAGCACTTCGCTGGGCCGCTGCACCGCCCCGGTGGCCAGGAAGTACAGGCCCATGCGCCCCGGCCCCGTGCGCAGGCTGCCGGTATCCACGCCGTACCGCCGCAGTTCGCCCGCCGCAGCCTCGCCCAACGGGCCCTCGGGGAGAACGCTGACCTGGGCGCTGGCATGCCCGAGGCGGGCCAGCGATACCGCCACGTTGGCCTCGGCGCCGCCCACGCAGACCTCCAGGCGGGGCGACTGCAGCAAGCGCTCATGGCCGGGAGCCCCCAGCCGCAGCAGCAATTCCCCGAAGCAGACGATGCGGCTGGACATGTCTCATTCCTGGCTGGGACCGGACGGGTCCGGTGGGGTCGGGTTGGCGGAGTCGGCGGGGCGCTAAAGGGCAGTTGTCGCAGATCGTGAAATCTTTTGCTAGGCTCCATGACCACCGGTGTCACCGATAGCCTTGCCCTCGAATGATACCGGTGTCAAGAGTCGCGGTCGTGGTCACACAAGAACTGGCTCCAAAGTCGGTCCAACATCCCTGGGAGGGGAACCCAATGAAGTCGACCCATAGTGCCCCGCGGGGCCCGCTTGTTGCCGTACTGAGCGCCGCGATCGCGGTTGCGCTGTACACCATGCCCACCGCGCTGCTGGCGCAAACCGCCGCGCCCAAGCCAGCCGCAATCGCGACCGCGCAGGATGCGGCCGCGGCGCCCGCTGCAGTTGCGACGCCAACGGTTGCCGCAACGCCAGCCGTGGCGGCACCGCCCGCCGCCGCCGCCGCGGCCGATCCGACCACCTTGGACGTAGTGGAAGTCACCGGCTTCCGCAGCAGCCTGGAGCGCGCGCTGGAGATCAAGCGCGGCGAGATCGGCGTGGTGGACGCCATCGTGGCTGAAGACATCGCCAATTTCCCGGACCTGAACCTGGCCGAGTCGCTGCAGCGCATCCCGGGCGTGTCGATCTCGCGCGACGCCGGCGAAGGCCGCAACATTTCCGTGCGCGGCCTGGACAGCCAGTTCACCCGCGTGCGCATCAACGGCATGGAAGCGCTGACCACCACCGGCGGCACCGACAGCTCCGGCGGCGCCAACCGCAGCCGCGGCTTCGACTTCAACGTGTTCGCCTCAGAGCTGTTCAACAGCCTGAAGGTGCGCAAGACCGCGGCTGCGGAAACCGAGGAGGGCTCGCTGGGCGCCACGGTGGACCTGCAGACGGCGCGGCCTTTCGACTACGACGGCTTCACTTTCGTGGCCGGCGGCCAACTGGGCTACAACGACCTGAGCAGCGACATCGACCCGCGTGCTTCGATGCTGATCAGCAACACCTGGGCCGACGGCCGCTTTGGCGCGCTGATGTCGCTGGCCTACACCGACCGCCGCACCGTGGAAGAAGGCCACAGCACCGTGCGCTGGGACAACGGCACCAGCAGCGGCGGCTTCAGCGCCACCTCACCCTACGCACCGGCGCGCTTGGCCACTACGTTCCACCCGCGCATCCCGCGCTATGGCGTGCTCGAGCACGAGCAGGAACGGCTGGGCGTCACCGGTGCACTGCAGTTCGAGGTCAGTGACGACACCGACCTTGGCCTGGATCTGATGTACGCCGATTTCGACGCCAAGCGCACCGAGAATTTCCTCAACGGCCTGTCCTTCAGCCGCACCGGCACCGGCAAGCCGCAAACGGTGGTGGTGGACGGCCAAGTGGATGCCAATGGCAACCTGGTGTACGGCCTGTTCAACAACGTGGACGTGCGCTCGGAAGCCCGCTATGACGAGCTCACCACCACCTTCACCCAGTTCAACTTCACCGGCAGCCACCGCTTCAGCGACAGCTTCCGCATGAGCGGCCTGGCCGGCCGCGCCAAGTCCGAGTTCGACAATCCGATCCAGACCACCATCACCATGGACCGGCTGAACGTGCAGGGCTACAGCTACGACTACCGCGGCAACAGCCGCCTGCCGGTGATCAACAATGGCTTCAACGTAACCGACCCCAGCCAGTGGACGTTCGCCAACGGCGTGTCGGAAATCCGCCTGCGCCCGCAGCAGTCCGAAAACACCTACGACACCGCCCAGCTGGACTTCGCCTGGGACGTCAACGACAGCTTCACCTTCAAGGGCGGCGTGCAGCAGAAGGACTACACCTTCGAGTCGCGCGAATGGCGCCGCGCCAGCGAGCTGGCGGTGCCCGCGCTTCCGGTGGGCACCACCCTGGCCGACCTGACCACGTTGATCGGGCTCAACGGCACTTCCGTGGGCGCCGGCAAC
>JANORD010000248.1:0-13518 GCA_031415095.1 Lysobacteraceae bacterium | reverse complement strand
CCCGGTTCGACACGCCCGCCATCCTCAAACGCCTCGCATCCGCCAGCCGCAACCTGGCCGAGCTGAAGGGCGTAGCCGCCAGCATCCCCAACCAGTCCATCCTGATCAACACGCTGAGCCTGCAGGAAGCCAAGGACAGCTCGCAGATCGAGAACATCGTCACCACCCACGACGCGCTGTATCGCGACGATGACGCCGGCGAAGCAAGCACCAGCCTGGCGACCAAGGAAGTGCTGCGCTATCGCCAGGCGCTTCGGGTTGGATTCCGCGAAGTCCAGGCAACAGGCCTGCTGACGCTAAACACCATCCTGGGAATCCAGGCCACGCTGGAATCGAACAAGCCGGGATTGCGCAGGCTGCCCGGCACCACGCTGAGGAATGGCGACGGCACCATCATCTACACCCCGCCGCAGGACGCGGTGCGCGTGAAGGAACTGATGGGTGAGCTCGAGAAGTTCATCCACGACGAGCCAGCGTTCGACGTCGATCCGCTGGTGAAGATGGCGCTAATCCACCACCAGTTCGAAAGCATCCATCCCTTCTACGACGGCAACGGGCGCACTGGCCGAATCCTCAACGTGTTGTATCTCGTGAAGGAAGGATTGCTCGATATCCCCGTGCTGTACCTGAGCCGGCACATCGTCCGCACCAAGTCCGACTACTACCGCCTGCTGCAGGCGGTGCGAGACAACGGCGCCTGGGAAGAGTGGGTGATCTACTTGCTGACTGCCGTCGAGACCACGGCTCTCGAGACCGTGGCAACAATCAAGGCCATCAGCGCGCTGCTGCTGGATACCAAGAAGAGAATCCGCAGTCAGTACCGCTTCTACAGCCAAGACCTGCTCAACAATCTCTTCAGCCATCCCTATACCAAGATCGAGTTTATCCAGCGCGACCTCAAGGTTTCCCGGCTGACGGCCACGAAGTACCTCAATGCGCTGGTGGAGGGCGGGTTCTTGGAGAAGCGTCGGGTTGGACGCAGCAACTACTACATCAACTCGCCGTTGTACGCACTGTTGACGCGTGTGGAGGTTGCGCCGGGTGAATAGGTGCGGAGTGAGGCAATCGTTGGCGCGGTGAAGTCGGGTCTGAATCAAGCCGCCTGCCGCCCCTCCAAACCCACCGCCACCACCATCCCCCCAAACAAATCCTTCGGATCCCGCAGCGCCGGAATCAGCCCCGCGTCCTGCCCCAGCCCCAGCTCGATGGCGCAATCGCGCACCAGCCGCAGCGCCGAATAGTCCTCCAGCGCAAAGCCCACCGAATCAAACAGCGTCACTTCGGCCACGTTGCGGCGGCCGGCAGACTGCAGGGTGAGCACGCGCCACAGTTCGGTCACCGGGAAGTCGGCCGGCATCTGCTGCAACTCGCCTTCGATGCGTGACTGCGGCTCGAACTCGACGAACACCGACGCATTCGCCACCACCGCGGTGGCCAGCTCGGTCTTGCCGGGGCAGTCGCCGCCGACGCCGTTGATGTGCATGCCTGGCTCGATCATTTCGGGCGTCAGGATGTCGGCGTTCGCCTTGTCGGCGGTCACCGTGGTGACGATGTCGGCGCCGCGCACGGCCTGTGCCGCGCTGGCGCTGCGCACCACGCGCAGGGCGGGCGCGGCCGCGGCCAGGTTGCGCACGAGCTTGTCGGTGGCGGCCGGGTCCACGTCGTACACCCGCACTTCATTGATGCCCAGCAAGTGATGGAAGGCCAGCGCCTGGAACTCGCTCTGCGCGCCGTTGCCAATCAGCGCCATGCAGCGCGAATCCTTGCGCGCCAGCACCTTCGCCGCCATCACCGAGGTGGCGGCGGTGCGCAGCGCGGTGGTGAGCGTGAGCTCGCTGATCAGCGTGGGCATGCCGGTGCGCATGTCGGCCAGCACGCCGAACGCGACCACGGTGCTCAGGCCCAGGCGGGTATTGCCCGGGTGGCCGTTGACGTACTTGAAGCTGAAGTCGCGCGCGTCGGCGATCGGCATCAGCTCGATCACGCCCACGTCCGAGTGCGCCGCGGTGCGCGCGCTCTTGTCGAAGTCTTCCCAACGCCGGAAGTCGGCCTCCAGGTAGCCCACCAGGCGGCCGAGCAGGGCCGGCAGCCCCTTGGCAGTGACGATGCGGGTCAGGTCCTGGGTGGTCAGCTGGGTCATGGCCATGGTCGGGCTCCGAAGGTTGGCAGTGGATACCCGCCATTGTCCGGAGCCCCGCGGCAGCGCGAAACGGCAGGAATGCCACGCTTTCGGCAGAAACCTGCTAAATAGACAGCAAGAAATGCCGGAGTGTTCAATATGGATGACCTAGACCACCGCCTCATCAGCAAACTCCGCCACGACGCCCGCGCCCCGGTAGCCGACCTGGCCAAAGCGCTGGGCGTCTCCCGCGGCACCGTCACCAACCGCATGGCCCGCCTGCAGCGCGAAGGCGTGATCACCGGCTACACCCTGCGCCTGCGCCCCGACGCCACGCCCGACGAAATCCGCGCCTGGGCCGGGATAGCGGTGGAAGGCAACCAGCACCCGGTGATCCGCGCCCTGCTGGGCGAACCCGGCGTGGCCGCCCTGCACGACACCAACGGCCGCTGGGATTTGCTGGCGGAGCTGCGTGTCGGAAGCCTCGCCGAACTGTCCGCGGCGCTGGAGCGCATCCGCGGCATCCCGGGCGTCAGCGCCACCGAAACCAGCGTGCATCTGCAGACGTTCCGCGGCTGAGTCGGTCAGGCGATACTCCGCGCACCAGTCGTTGCCTCCAACCGGGAGTCCGTCCGCATGCTTCGTAAACTCGCAAGCCTCGCTGTACTCAGCCTCGCGCTCACCGCCTGCAGCGGCCCCGCGCAGGAGGCGCCGCAGGCCGCCGCCGTGGCGGATCCCGCTGCCGCCGACCGTCCGTCCGGCGACGCCGGCTTCGATGCCGCCATCGCAACCCTGTCCAGCGCCTACTTCAAACAGCTGCCGGAATCGGCCACCTACGCCGGCGCGCCCGCGGACGTGGCGCCCGGCGCCGGCGCACGCTTGGCCGATCGCTCCCCCGACGCGGAGCGCGCGCGCAACGAAGAAATGGAGCGCCTGCTGGCCGGCCTCACCGCCGTGCCGGCCGAGACCCTGGGCGCCAATCGCCGGCTCGTGCAGGCCAGCTTGGCCACGCTGATCGACGGCGCCCTGGCGCCGGCGCGCGTGGTCGACTACGGCGGCAGCTTCAGCACCTACGGCGTCTGGTACCAGCCCTATGCCATCAACCAGCTTTCCGGCCCGGTGATTGATATCCCCAAACTGCTCGAGGCCCAGCACACGGTGGTGAACGCCGAGCAGGCGGCCGATTACCTGGCGCGCTTGTCCGCGCTGCCCGGCGTGATCGACGGCATCCTGGCCAAGCTGCAGCACGACGTGGCGCTCGGCGCCATTCCGCCTGATTTCGTCATCGATAGCACCCAGGCGGTGGTCGATGCTTTCGCCCAGGACCCGGCCTCCGAAAATGTTCTGGTGACCAGCTTCCGGACCAAGCTCGAGCAGGCCAAGGTGGCCGACGCCGACGCACTGGTGGCGCAGGCGCAGGCCCTGGTGGGCGACGGCGTGTTGCCGGCCTACCGCCGCATCAGCGCCTACCTCACCGAGATCCGGCCGCAGGCCCCGCACGACGCCGGCATTTGGCGGCTGCCCGAGGGCGACGCGCTGTACCGGGCCATGATCCGGCAAATGACTGACGGCGACCTGGAGCCCGAGGCGGTGCACCAGATCGGCCTGGATGAAGTGGCCCGCATCAGCGCGGAGATGGACGCCCTGCTGCGCGCGCAAGGCTATGAAGAAGGCAGTATCGGCGAACGGATGCAGGCGCTGGGCGCCGAGCCGCGCTTCGCCTATCCCAATGACGATGCCGGCCGGGCCGCCATCCTTGCCAGCATCCAGACCCAGCTGGCCGGCGTGCGCGCCGCCCTGCCGCAGTGGTTCGGCACCTTGCCCAAGCACGAGGTCGAGGTGCGCGCCGTGCCGGCTTTCAGCCAGGACTCGGCGCCGGGTGGCTACTACGACTCGCCGGCGCCGGATGGCTCGCGGCCCGGCATCTACTGGATCAACCTGCGCGACACCGCGCTGTGGCCAAGTTACGCCGTGGCCACGCTCACCTACCACGAGGCGATCCCGGGCCACCACATGCAGGTGGCCATTGCCATCGACCAGGAGATTCCCTTCCTCGCCAAGACCTTCTTCTCCAACCCCTCGGGCGAAGGCTGGGCGCTCTACTCGGAAGCGCTGGCGGCGGAAATGGGCCTGTATGCCAACGACCCCTTCGGCGATCTCGGCCGCCTGCAGGCGGAGATGCATCGCGCGGTCCGCCTGGTGGTGGACACCGGCATGCACGCCAAGAAGTGGAGCCGCGAGCAGGCCATTGACTACATGATGGCCAACGAGGGCGCCGAACTGTCGGGCGTGACCGCGGAGATTGAACGCTACGCCGTCTGGCCCGGCCAGGCGCTGGGCTACAAGCTCGGCATGCTCAGGCTCCAAGCCCTGCGCAAGGAAGCCGAGGCGGCGCTGGGCGCCGACTTCGATATCCGCGCCTTCCACGACCGCCTGCTGCGCGTGTCGTCGTCGGCGCTGCCGGTGATCGAGAGCGACCTGCGCGAGTGGATTGGCGAGGAAGTTGAGCGGGTGGCGCAGCCGGGGGCGCCGAAACCTGGGCCCGGCGCCTGAGGGACCCCATGAGCACATCCAAACTCTTCGAACCGCTGGCCATCGGCGCGCTGCAGCTGGCCAACCGCATCGTCATCGCGCCCATGTGCCAGTACTCGGCGGTGGACGGCTGCATGACCGACTGGCACCTGATCCATCTGGGCCAACTTTCGCACTCCGGCGCGGCGCTGCTGACCATCGAAGCCACGGCCGTGCTGCCGGAGGGCCGCATCAGCTACGGCGACGTCGGGCTGTACGACGACGCCACCGAGGCGGCAATGGCCGCGGTGCTCGAAGGCGTGCGCCGCTGGTCGGCCATGCCCATCGCCATCCAGCTGGCGCACGCGGGCCGCAAGGCCTCCACCGAGCTGCCCTGGCATGGCAGCAAGCAGATCGCGCCCGGAGAAAAAAACGGCTGGCAGACCGTCGCGCCTTCAGCGTTGCCGTTCAACGCCACCGACCACGCACCGGCCGCGCTTAGCCACGACGGCATGGATAGAGTCCGCGACGCGTTCGCCGAAGCCGCGCGCCGCTCCGCACGCCTTGGCATCGACGCCGTCCAGATCCACGCTGCGCACGGCTACCTGCTGCACGAGTTCCTGTCCTCGCTGTCCAATCAGCGCGAAGACGACTACGGCGGCTCGCTGGAAAACCGCATGCGCTTCCCGCTGGAAGTATTCGACGCGGTGCGCGCCGCGTTTCCGGCCGAGCGCCCGGTCAGCGTGCGGCTGTCGGGCACCGACTGGGTGCCGGGCGGCTGGGATATCGAACAGACGCTGGCCTTTTCGAAGGCGCTGGAAGCGCGCGGCTGCAGCGCCATCCATGTTTCCAGCGGCGGCCTGCATCCTTCCCAGGCCATCCCGGTGGGCCCGGGCTACCAAGTGCCGCTGGCGCGCGCGGTGAAGCAGGCCGTGCGTATGCCGGTGGTGGCGGTGGGCATGATCACCGACTTCGACCACGCCGAAGCCATCGTCGCCACCGGCGACGCCGACCTGGTGGCCATCGCCCGCGGCATCCTCTACAACCCGCATTGGCCCTGGCACGCCGCGGCGCATCTGTGCGCGTCGGTGGCCGTGCCGCCGCAGTACCTGCGCTCGCAGCCGCGGCAGTTTCCCAAGCTGCTCACCCCCGGCGGCGGCACCGCGACCTGAGCAAAAACAGGGGTCAGGTTCCTATTTCGGAGGACGAGGTCTCGCGCTGTTCTGGACCCGGGCCCGGCAAGTGAACCTGCCCCCGCGCTTGTGCCCCCGCGCTTGGTCGCTTTCGATACTGCCGTCCACCAGCAACACCGTCCGGTCGCATTGCTCCGACAGCCGCGTATTCATGTTCAAATCCGACGTGCAGTTCCCGTGCTGCCGCGCCTGCCCACCAGGTCCAAGCTCGGGGGGATGGATCCAAAGCCAGCGAGGAGCGCCAACATGACCCGAAACGTCTTCAGATGCAGCGCGCTGCTGGCGATCCTTCTTCTCGCCGGCTGTGGCGTCACGCCGGCCGGTGATGGTGACGTCGCGCCAGCGGCGCAAGCCGCGTCCGAGCCGATGCCGCCGACCGCGGCCGCTGCCGAACCCGCCGCGGGTGCCACGGCACTCGCCGACGCCGCCACTGCCGCGGTACCGAACGCTCCAGCCGCCACCCTGTTCCGCAACGTGCGCGTTTTCGACGGCCTGTCGGCAACGCTGTCCGAACCCACCTCGGTGCTGGTGAGCGGCAACACCATCGCCGGGATTGGCCCTGATGTTGCGGCACCCGGCGAGGACACCTACGTGGTGGAAGGCGAGGGGCGCACCCTGATGCCCGGGCTCATCGACGCCCACGTGCACTTGACCATGAGCGCTTGGACCCAGGCCGACGCCCTCGCCGATGGCGTCACCCCGGCCATGCTCGAAGTGCGCGCCGCCAAGGAGGCCGAAGCGATGCTGCTGCGCGGCTTCACCGCGGTGCGCGACCTGGGCGGGCCGATCTTCGGCCTCAAGGCCGGCATCGACCGCGGCAAGTACGTGGGCCCGCGGGTGTGGCCTTCGGGCGCGATGATTTCCCAGACCTCCGGTCATGGCGATGCACGCCTTCCCAGCGAACGCTCGCGGCGCTTCTTCAACGAGGTGTCCAGGTCCGAGAACCTGGGCGTGAACTTCATCGCTGATGGCCGCGACGAGGTGCTTACCGCCACCCGCGAGAACCTGCGCTTTGGCGCCAGCCAGATCAAGGTGATGGCCGGCGGTGGCGCCGCCAGCGCCTACGACCCGCTCGACGTTACCCAGTACACCTTCGACGAACTGCGCGCCGCGGTGGACGCCGCCGAAGACTGGAACACCTACGTCACCGTGCACGCCTACACCGTGCGCGCGGTGCGCCGGGCCATCGACGCCGGCGTGAAGTGCATCGACCACGGCCAGCTGCTGGACGAGGAAACCATCAAGACCATGGCGCAGAAAGGCGTATGGCTCAGCCTGCAGGTGCTGGAGCCGCCGCCGCCGGGCGCGAATCCCTTGAACGCCGCCAAGAAGATGCAGGTGATCGACGGCACCGACACCGCCTACCGCTGGGCGAAGAAGTACGGCGTCAAGCTGGCCTGGGGCACCGATTTCCTGTTCGAGCCCGAGCAGAACGCCGGCCAGAACACCAACCTGCTCAAGCTGCAGCAGTGGTTCAGCCCGCCCGAGATACTGAAGATGGTGACCCACGACAACGCCCAGCTGCTGGCGCTGTCCGGGCCGCGCTCGCCCTACGTGGGAAGCCTGGGAGTGGTCCAGGCCGGCGCCCTGGCCGACCTGCTGCTGGTGGACGGTGACCCGCTGGCCGACGTCACCGTGCTGGGTGATCCGGCGGGCAATTTCGACCTGATCATGAAGGACGGCAAGATCTACAAGGACGCGGCGCGCTGAAGCGCGCGGCGGCGGCGGGTCCGCTGCCTTACCGATGGGCCTGCGGCTCCAGCTGGGCGATGGCGGCCGCCAAGGTGAGCATTAGCAGCCGCGAGCCCGTCACGGAAAGAACGTCCTTGTCACCGCTGACCAAGGCGTCAACGCGCGCCGCAAAGGCAAGCTGCAAGAAAACCACATCGGCGGGGTCGCGGCATGCCGGGACGGCGGGCGTGCGCCTGGGTAAGGTGAACACCTCCGCCCATGGCAGGTAATCGGCCAGCAGGATGTCCCTGTCGGCGGGCGTGAGCCTGAACTTCGGATAGGCGAGCACCCGTATCAATTCGCTGGCGGTTACTTGGCAAACGACAGGCACGAACAGGCCCGCCTGCCAGGCAAGCCGCAGTCGCCCGGCGGTGCCACCGGGTCGCATCAGGGCCGACAACACCACGTTGGTGTCTAGCACCCAGCGGGCGGCGGGCCTGTCGTTCAACGCGCCGGGGCTTTGCGGGCGGGGCGTTTGGCCTGCTTCGTCTTGCCATAGCCCGCCGGTGTTTCATTCACGCGGGCGGCGGTTTGCCGTGCGGCCGACTTCCGCGCCCATGCCACCGCCAGCGCCAGATCTGCGTCCTGCAGGCCCAGTTCGGCGAGCTTTCCCCGCAGGGCATTGGCGCGTTGGATGGAGACGGGCGAGAGCAGCAACTGGCCTGCCCGCACTTCTATTTCGAAGTACTCGGGCGAACCTGCGGCCTCGACCGCGGCCTTGGGCAGGGTGAGTTGGTTCTTGGAGGTAAGTTTGGCCAGCATGGCGTGATTCTCGGGTAAGGATTCCTTACTCTAGGCCGCGTCGACGGTCGCTGCAAGCCGGAGATCTACCCGCGTTCGCGTAGAATTCACGCCCATGACAAACCCCGCCCCTACCGCCGAACAAACCCGCGTCCTGGCCAAGGGTCCGTTCCCCGACTACCCCTTCACGCCGCGCGCGTTCACCCATCCCAATGGCTTGAACCAGAGCTACCTGGACGAAGGCAGCGGCGCGCCAGTGGTGATGCTGCATGGCAATCCGTCATGGTCGTACTACTGGCGCCATCTGGTGCTGGGCCTGCGCGACGGCTACCGCTGCATCGTGCCCGACCACATCGGCATGGGCCTGTCGGACAAGCCCGACGACGCGCATTACGGCTACACGCTGCGCAACCGCGTGCAGGACCTGGACCGCCTGCTCGACCACGCTGGCGTGGGCGACAACGTCACGCTGGCGGTGCACGACTGGGGCGGCATGATCGGCTTCGGCTGGGCGCTCAAGCACGCGGCGCGGGTGAAGCGGCTGGTCATCCTCAACACCAGCGCCTTCCCGCTGCCGGCCGACAAGCCGCTGCCCTGGCAGCTCAGGCTGGGCCGCGACTGGAAGTTGGGCGAGTGGCTGATCCGCGGCGCCAACGCCTTCGCCGCTGGCGCGGCCACCGACGGCGTGGTCACCCCGCTGGCGCCCGACGTGAAGCGCGCGCTGTTGGCGCCGTACGACAGCTGGGCCCACCGCATCTCCACCGTGCGCTTCGTGCAGGACATCCCGCTGGCCACCAGCGACCGCGCCTGGGACATCGTGGAAAACGCCGGCCGCCGCCTGCCCGAGTTCGCCAACCGCCCCACCTTCATCGGCTGGGGCCTGAAGGATTTCGTCTTCGACCAGCACTTCCTTGCTGGTTTCACCAAGGCGCTACCCAAGGCCGAACAGCACGTCTTCGAAGACGCCGGCCACTACGTCCTCGAAGACAAAGCCGCCATCCTAGTCCCCGCCATCCGCGCCTTCCTCGACCGCCACTAGCGGTGTCAGAGTGACTTCCGTGCGGAGGAAACAGGAACGGTGTCAGAGTGAGTTCCGTCGGGAGGAATAAGTGACTCTGACACCGTTATCGGATGCGGTTTGCAATATTGCGGCGGCGCTGCCGCGGCTGGCGGCGCAGGCGCCGGAGCGCATTGCGATGCGCTGTCCGGGCGGGCGCGGGGGCGATGGCTTTGCCCGCTACGACGTCACGCTCACCTATGCGCAGTTGGACCGGCGTTCCGATGCCATCGCCGCGGGGCTGGCGCAGCATGGCGTGGTGCGCGGCACGCGGGCGGTGGTGATGGTGCGGCCTTCGCCCGAATTTTTCCTGCTGATGTTCGCGCTGTTCAAGGCCGGCGCGGTGCCGGTGCTGGTGGATCCGGGCATCGACAAGCGCGCGCTCAAGCAATGCCTGGACGAAGCGCAGCCGCAGGCCTTCATCGGCATCCCGCTGGCGCAGGCCGCGCGCCTGCTGCTGCGCTGGGCGCGCAGCGCGACCACGGTGGTGACGGTGGGGCGGCGCTGGTTCTGGGGTGGCGCGACGCTGGCGGAAGTAGAGGCGGCGGGCGCATCGGCGGGCCCGCAGCTGGCGGCCACCGCGCCGGATGACACGGCAGCGTTGCTGTTCACTTCCGGCAGCACCGGTGTGCCCAAGGGCGTGGTTTACCGGCACCGGCATTTCGTGGCGCAGGTGGATCTGCTGCGTGCGGCGTTTGGCATTGAGCCGGGCGGGGTGGACCTGCCGACGTTCCCGCCGTTCGCGCTGTTCGATCCGGCGCTGGGCGTGAGTTCGATCATCCCCGACATGGATCCCACGCGCCCCGCGCGTGCCGATCCGCGCAAGCTGCTGCACGCCATCGAAACCTTCGGCGTGGACCAGCTGTTTGGTTCGCCGGCGTTGATGCGCGTGTTGGCCGAACACGGCGCGCCGCTGCCCAGCCTGCGCCGCGTCACCTCCGCCGGTGCGCCCGTACCGGCCGACGTGGTGGCGAAGATGCGCGCGCTGCTGCCGCCGCAGGCGCAGTTCTGGACGCCCTATGGCGCCACCGAGTGCCTGCCCGTGGCGGTGATCGAAGGCCGCGAGCTCGAAGCCACCCGCGAGGCCACCGAGCAGGGCGCCGGCACCTGCGTGGGCCGGCCGGTGCCGCCCAACGACGTGCGCATCATCGCCATCACCGACGCCGCCATTCCCGAGTGGTCGCAGGCGCAGGTGCTGGGCAGCGAGGCCATCGGTGAAATCACGGTGGCGGGCCCCACCGCCACCGACGAATACTTCAATCGCCCGCAGGCGACCGCGCTGGCGAAGATCCGCGAAACCCTGCCCGACGGCAGCCAGCGCATCGTGCACCGCATGGGCGACCTGGGCCGTTTCGACGCGCAGGGCCGGCTGTGGTTCTGCGGCCGCAAGAGCCACCGTGTGCGCACCGCCGAAGGCAACCTCTACACCGAGCAGGTGGAGCCAGTGTTCAACGGGCACCCCGACGTGGCGCGCACCGCGCTGGTGGGCGTGGGCGAACCCGGCCAGCAGCGGCCCATACTTTGCGTGGAGATGCGAAAAGGACTGGCGCGCAGCGAGCACGCGCGGGTGATCACCGAACTGCAGCGCCACGCCCTGGGCTACGTGCACACCGCCCGCATCCAGGCCTGGCTGGTGCACCCAGGCTTCCCGGTGGACATCCGCCACAACGCCAAGATCACCCGCGAAAAACTCGCCGCGTGGGCCAGCAAGAGACCGGTGCAAAGAACGGTGTCAGAGTGAGTTATCCGCACATGGCTTCGGCATCAAAGCGAGGTTTCCTTTGGCGGATAACTCACTCTGACACCGTTCTTTTTTGGGGGCGTTGATGAAGGTGGTGGTGACGGGTGGGGCGGGGTTCTTGGGCATGGGCTTGTGCCGGGGGCTGTTGGGACTGGGGCATGAGGTCACGAGTTTCCAGCGCGGGCACTCCGAGGCGCTGGCGGCGCTTGGGGTGCGGCAGGTGTTGGGCGACTTGGCCGACGCCAAGGCGGTGCTGGCGGCGCTGCAGGGGCAGGAGGCGGTGTTCCACAACGCCGCGAAGGCGGGCGCCTGGGGCAGCCATGCGAGTTATTTCGCGGCGAACGTGACCGGCACGCGCAGCGTGCTGGCGGCGCTGCGCGCGCATGGCATCGCGCGGCTGGTGTACACGTCCACGCCCAGCGTCACCCACAGCGGCCGCACGCCGGTGGAAGGCGGCAACGAAGCGAACACGCCCTGCGGCCGCGACTTCAAGGCGCCCTATCCCGCCACCAAGCTCATCGCCGAACGCGAAGTGCTGGCCGCCAACGACGCCGCCCTGGCCACCGTCGCCCTGCGCCCGCGCCTGATCTGGGGCCCGGGCGACACCCAGTTGCTGCCACGCTTGGTCGAACGCGCGCGCGCCGGCCGCCTGCGCTTCATCGACGGCGGCCACAACCGCATGGACACCACTTATCTGGACAACGCCGTGCAGGCGCACCTGGATGCGCTCGCGGCACTGGCACCCGGCGCCGCCTGCGCCGGCAAGCCCTACTTCATTTCCAATGGCGAACCGCGGCCGGTGCACCAGATCGTCAACGACCTGCTGTCCGCGGCCGGCGAACCCCCCGTGACCGCCAGCATTCCCTACGCCGTGGCCTACGCTGCCGGCGCCGCGCTGGAGTTGGCGTGGCCGCTGCTGCGCCGCCCCGGCGAGCCGCCAATGACGCGCTTCCTAGCCGAACAGCTGTCCACCCCGCACTGGTACGACATCTCGGCCGCCCAGCGCGACTTCGGCTACGTGCCGCGCGTGTCCACCGCCGACGGCCTGCAGCGCCTCGCCGCGTGGTGGCAGGGCCGCCGCTGAGCCACGCCCGGTCTTCACGCCGGGCCGCTAGAATGGCCGCATGACCGACCGCGCCGCCTCTCCGTTCGACAGCCTCAAGCCCCTGGCCGGCCGCGCGCTGGAGCTGGCCTTGAACCGCCTCGTGGCGCTGGACCCCGACACCACGCACGCACTCGCGCGCCTCGACGGCCGCCGCATTGGTCTGGCGCTGGAAGCCCCGCCGGTGGCGATGGACATCACCGTGGATGCCGGCCGCCTGAAAGTGGGCCCGCCCACCGACGAACCCGACCTGGGCATCCGCGCCACGCTCTCGGGCGCGCTGTCGCAGCTGCCTTTCTTCCAAAACCTCGGCGCCGCGCCGGTGGGCAAGCTGCGCATCAACGGCGACGCCGAGCTGGCGCGCACCGTGCAGCAACTGGCGCAGCGCTTCGATCCAGATTGGGAAAAGCCTTTCGCCGACTTGCTGGGTCCGTTGATCGGCCCGCAAGTGGCGCGCGTGTTGCGCGAGGCGCTGGGCGCTGGCGCCAAGTTCGCGCAGGGCTTCAGCCGCGACACCGTGGACTTCCTCACCGAAGAATCGCGCGACCTGCTGGGCAAGGCCGAATTGGCCGCCTTCCACGACGACGTGGACGACCTGCGCGATCGCGCTGAACGCCTGGCCGCACGGTTCGCGCGGCTCCCCGACGAGCCCGCCGCATGATTGCCACGCTGCGCTCAACGCTGCGCGCGGTGGGCATCGCCCGCGTGCTGCTGCGGCACCGCTTGGGCGACCTGCTGGAAACCACCGCGCTGGGCCGCTGGCTCTGGCTGCTCAAGCCCATCACCCCCGCGCGCGATGATGAAACCGACCTGCCGCGCGGCCAGCGCTTGCGGCTGGCGCTGCAGGAACTCGGCCCCATCTTCGTGAAGTTCGGCCAAGTGCTTTCCACCCGGCGCGACCTGCTGCCGCCCGACATCGCCGAGCAGCTCACGCTGCTGCAGGACCGCGTGGCGCCATTCCCGGGCGAACAGGCCCAGGCCCTGATCGAAGCCGCGCTGGGCAAGCCCATCGCCGCGCTGTACGCCGAATTCGACATGACGCCGCTCGCCTCCGCGTCCATCGCACAAGTCCACGCCGCGCGCCTCCATGATGGCCGCGAGGTGGTGGTGAAGGTGCTGCGTCCGGACATTCGCCGGCGGATCAACGCCGACGTGGCCCTGCTGCGCAGCCTGGCCTCGGTGGCCGATCGCCATCATCCGCACGCGGAAAAGATCCGCGCCCAGGCCGTGGTGTCGGAAATCGAAGCCACCCTGCACGCCGAACTGGACCTGCAGCGCGAAGGCGCCAACGCCAGCCTGATGCGCCGCACCTGGCTGGGCAGC
>JANORD010000247.1:0-10074 GCA_031415095.1 Lysobacteraceae bacterium | reverse complement strand
GCGGCGGCCAGCACTTCGGGGTCGGCCCGCAGCGGCTGCAGCGCCGCCAGCACCCGCAGCGCCCGCTGCTCCGCCGGTTCAGGCGGCAGGCCGGCCGCGGCCGCCTGCAGCGCCGCCAGCAGTGGGTTGCTGTCGGGCAGCCATTGGCTCAAACGCGGCAGGGGCGAAGGTTCAGGGGTCATGTGGCGCCTTGATTCCCGGGGCATGTAAACTGCTCCGCGAATACTGGCCAGTTTAACCAGTCCGGAATGCCCGCCATGCGTCGATTGCTGATTACCTCCCTGTTCGTGCTCACCCTGGCCAGCGGCACGGTCCTGGCGCAGCAGTTCTCATCGCTCGAAGAGCGCATGTCCGAGGCCGAGTTCAAGGCCGCTGGGCTGGACAAGCTCAGCCCCGAGGAGCTCAACGCCCTCAACGGCTGGCTGTCCGCGCGCGTGGGCGGCGGTGCCGCCGCCGCGGCTGGGGCCGACTCCGTCGGTTTCCCTGCGCAAACCAGCGACGCCATCATCATTTCCAGCATCACCGGCGAGTTCCGGGGCTGGGACGGGCGCGGCGAGCGCATCACGCTGGACAACGGCCAGGTGTGGGAAGTGGTGGACAGCAGCTCGCGGCTGAAGGTGAAGGTGGAAAACCCCACCGTCACCATCCAGCCGGGCATATTCAATTCCTGGGAACTCAGCATCTCGGGCTACAACACCCGCGCCAAGGTCCGCCGCATCAAGTAAGCGCTTCCAGCTGGCGCGCCAGCCGCTTGGTGGATACCTGGCGGCGCGTGCCCAGCTCTTGGGCGAACAGCGACACCCGCAATTCCTCAAGGTCCCAGCGCAGCGCCTGCCAGCCCGGCTGGCGCAGGCGCCCGTCGGCTCGCGCTGCCGCTATCGCGTCGGTGAAAGGCTTGAGTTCCAGCATCCGCGCCTGGTCGCGCACCGGGTCGCGCAGGGCGCGCTCGGCGCGCAGTGCCAGCGCGCGCAGGAAACGCGGGTAATCAGCCAACCACTGCGCCGGCGTTTCGCGCAGGAAACCCGGCGGCACCAGCCCGGCCAGCTGCGCCTTCAGGTCATCCAGGTTGCCGCTGGCCCAGCCCAGCAGCGGTGATTCGAGCTGCGGCTTGATCTGCGCCACGAGTCCCAGGATGGCTTCAGCCAGCTGCAGCCGCGACATCGCCTCGGTGAACAGGCGCTTGCTGGCGTCCTCGACCAGATGCTGGAAACGGGCAGCGTCACGAACGCCAGAGAAGTCCCCTTCCAAGACCGCATTCAGCGCGGCCTGGGCCAGGTCGGCGCGCAGCTGTTCGTGCGCGGGCGCAGCGCTGCCGCCCTGGGCGAAGCCTTCGATGGCGGCGTAGAGCAGAGCCAGCTTGGGCGCCAGCGGCAGCTGCTTGCGGGCCTGCTTGAGCTTTTCAACCAAGGCCAGCGCCGCCAAGCGGCGCACGCCGCCGTCGTGCTCGCGCGCGGCTTCGTCGGCGTCGGCGAACACGCTGAGCGCTACGCTGGTTCGCTGGTCCACGAGGGCAGGAAACGCCGGCACGCCAGCGGCACCGACGATCTGGCGCGGGATAGCCGCCGCGGGAAACTGCAGCAGGCCTTCGCAGGCCAACTGTTCGCCCGCTTGCTCGGCGAAGGCGCGCTCGGCCTGCTCACCGAAGCGGGTTTGCAGCTCCGTGAAGCGGCGACCCGAAGCCAGAAGCTGGCCATCGCGGCCGGCCAAGCGCAGGTTCATCCGCAGGTGCGGGTCCAACGCGTCGTCATCGAAATCCAGCGCCGTCACCGGCGCGCCCGTGGCCCGGGTGAGAAAGCGCGCCAGCGTGCCGGGCAAACTGTCGGCGTCGGCCTTGGGATAGGCCTGGGCGAACGCACGGGCGAAGTCCGGCGCGGGAACATAGTTTCGGCGCTGCGCCTTGGGCAGGCCGCGAATCAGCGCCGTGGCCTTTTCCTCCACCAGTCCAGGCACCAGCCAGCCCAGGCGCGCCGGATCCAGCGCCTTGAGCAGGTGCAGCGGCACGTCCAGGGTGACGCCATCGTCGGCGTGCCCGGGCTCGAAGCGGTAGTGCAGCGCAAGGCGGGCATCGCCCAGCGGGAAGTATTTCGGGAAGCGCTCGGCCTCGCTGCCCTCGCCCGGCAGCAGGTCGGCCAGCGACCACTCCAGCGCCTTGCGCTGCTCCACGGACAGTTTGGGATAGCCACTGTCGAGTGCCGCCACGCTGTTGGTTTCCGCCGGCAGGCGGTCAAGGTACCAGCGCGCCTGCCAGTCCTCGTCGGCCACCAGGCCAGCGCGGCGCAGCTTGGCCTCTTCCACGTGCGCTTGCGCCAGCGTGGCCAGGTTTCGCTTCAGGAAGGGACTGCGGGTGTCCACCTCGCCGGGAACCAAACCTTGGCGCACGAAGATTTCGCGCGCCTCGGCCGGATACAGGCCGCCGTAGTGCACCGGCCGCTTTGGCGCCAGCACCAGCCCGAACAAACTGATCTGCTCGCTGCCAATCACCCGGCCCTGCGCACGCGACCAATGCGGGTCGAAGTGCTTGCGCGCCAAAAGGTGCGGCAATTCAGCGATCACCCACTCAGGCTCGATGCGCGCAGCGGTCATGCCCCACACTTTCTGGGTGTCGATCACCGTGGCCACCAGCACCCAGGCCGGCGGCAGCTTGGCCAGCGACGAGCCCGGGAACAACTGGAACTTGCGCTGCCGCGGCGCGTCGTAAAGACCCTTCTCGCCGCGATGCGCCACCTGCGTAGGCAAGCCGGCGATCAAGGCCCGGTGCAGCATCGCGTTCACCGTGCTGGCCCGTTCCGCCGGCTGCTGCTGCTGCGGCCAGCCCAGCTCTTCGCAGGAAAGCAGGAGCTGGCGGTGCAGCTCGCGCCATTCGCGCATGCGCAGGAAGCCGAGGAAACGGCGCTCGCACCAGTCGCGCAGCTTGGACTGGGTGAGCTCTTCGTGCGCGCTGTGGTAGGCCTCCCAGAGATTGAGGATGGCAACGAATTCGGACTGTGGATCGGCGAACTGCGCGTGGGCCAGGTCGGCTTTCTCGCGTGCATCCGCCGGCCGCTCCCGCGGGTCCTGGATGCCGAGGAACGAAGTGATGACGGTCATCTGCGCCAGCACGCCGTGGCCTTGCGCGGCCACCAGCATCCGCGCCAGCTTCACGTCCACCGGCAAGCGCGACATTTGCCGGCCAATGGCCGTGAGCCGGCGCCCGGCGTCCACCGCGCCCAGTTCGGTCAGGGTCTGCCAGCCATCGGCCACCGCGCGCGCGTCGGGCGGGTCGAGGAAGGCGAAATCCTCCACGTTCCCCAAGCCCAGGGTGAGCATGCGCAGGATCACGCCCGCCAGCGAAGCGCGCAGGATTTCTGGGTCGGTGTAGCGCGGACGCGTATTGAAGTCGTCCTCGGAATACAGCCGGTAGCAAACACCCGCGGCGATGCGGCCGCAGCGGCCCTTGCGCTGGTCGGCGCTGGCCTGGCTGATAGGCTCGATGTGCAGGCGGTCGAGCTTGCTGCGCGGGCTGTAGCGCTTCACGCGGGCCGCGCCCGGGTCGATGACGTAGCGGATGCGCGGCACCGTGAGCGAAGTTTCCGCGACGTTGGTGGCCAGCACGATGCGGCGGCCCGGCCCCGGGTTGAACACCTTGTCCTGGTCGCGCACGGATAGCCGCGCGTAGAGCGGGATTACTTCGGTGGCGCGGTACTTGCGCCGCGCCAGCGCCGCGTGCGCGTCGCGGATCTCACGCTCGCCCGGCAGGAACACCAGCACGTCGCCCAGCGGATCCTCGCGGGTGATCTCGTCGGCCGCCGCCACGATGGCCTGGGTCATCGAAAGCGGCTCGGACGCCGTTTCGCCGTCAATATCCAGCGCCGCTTCAGGCGGCCGATAGCGCACCTCCACCGGAAACCCCCGGCCTTCCACGCTCACCACCGGCGCACCGTCGAAATGGCGCGCGAAGCGCTCGGTGTCGATGGTGGCCGAGGTGATCACCAGCTTCAGGTCGGCGCGCTTGTGCACCAGCTGCTTGAGGTAGCCCAGCAGGAAATCGATGTTCAGGCTGCGCTCGTGCGCCTCGTCCAGAATGATGGTGTCGTACTTCGAAAGCCAGCGGTCGCCCTGGATCTCCGCCAGCAAAATGCCGTCGGTCATGAACTTGATGTAGGTGTTGTCGCCGACGTTGTCGCTGAAGCGCACCTGGAAGCCCACGGCCCCGCCCACCGGCGTCTGCAGCTCCTCGGCCACGCGCCTGGCCACGGCGCGCGCAGCAATGCGGCGCGGCTGGGTGCAGCCGATGATGCCGCCGCGGCCGCGCCCGGCCGCCAGGCACAGCTTGGGAAGTTGCGTGGTCTTGCCCGAGCCAGTTTCGCCGGCCACCACCACCACCGGATGGCGGCGGATCAGGTCCACCAGCGTCTGCGCTTCGCGCGCCACCGGCAGGCTGTCGTCGAAGGTGGGCGTGGGCGCCTGCTGGTCGCGCCGCTCGCGTGCGGCGCTGGATTCGGCCAGCGCGGCCTCATAGGCGGCCTGCGCCGGGGCGCTCCCGGGCGCCTTGCGCCATGCGCCCAGCAGGCGCAGCAGCCGGCTGCGATCGCGGCTGAGCGTGGTGTCCTCGGGAAAGGCGGCGACGGGCGCGTGGGGCGGCTTCATACGCGGCTATGGTAGCAACGCACCCGCCTTCAATTGGTAATTAACGGTGTCAGAGTGAGTTCTGGGAACTCACTCTGACACCGTTCTGGAATGCTCTGGTCGCGGGGTGCTTGCGGCTGGGTGAACAGGCCTTCATTTGCCACGGCGCCGTGACGGCGTAGAGTTTGGCTATTGCCCTACCGCGAAGGAGATCCGCTCATGGCTTCGAAGAAAATAGCTTCCACAGAGGCCGCGCCGCTGGGCGCGCCCCGGATCGACATCGGCATCAGCGAGAAGGACCGCAAGAAAATCGCGGACGGCCTGTCGCGCTTCCTGGCCGACAGCTACACCCTCTATCTCAAGACCCACAACTACCACTGGAACGTCACCGGGCCGATGTTCAACACCCTGCACCTGATGTTCATGACCCAGTACACCGAGCAGTGGACTGCCCTTGACGAAATCGCCGAGCGTATCCGCGCGCTGGGCTTCAATGCGCCGGGTTCCTACGCCCAGTTCGTGAAGCTGGCCAGCCTCAAGGAAGAGCCCGCCGCCACCGACACGCCCGAGTGGCGCGAAATGGTGCGCCAGCTGGTGGTGGGCAACGAAGCCGTGTGCCGCACCGCCCGCAAGGTGCTGGAGATCGCCGACGACGCTGACGACAACCCCACCGAGGACCTGCTGACCCAGCGTCTGGTGATCCACGAGAAGTACGCCTGGATGCTGCGCTCGCTGCTGCAATAACCGCTGCGAGAACACCCGGCGTCGCCCGGCGCGGAGTTCTGACACCCAGCCACGGCATTGGCCGGCGCGCAGCGGCGCCCCGGCCCCGGTAAACTTGCGGCCATGGTCTCTCCCGCACTGGAACTGCTGCGCCGGGTCTTCGGCTACCCCGATTTCCGCGGCGAACAGGCCGCGGTGGTGGAGCACGTGGTCGCCGGCAACGATTGCCTGGTGCTGATGCCCACCGGCGCCGGAAAATCCCTGTGCTACCAGGTTCCCGCGCTGCTGCGTCCGGGCACCGGCATCATCGTCTCGCCGCTCATCGCCCTGATGCAGGACCAGGTGGAAGCGCTGGAGCAGCTGGGGGTTCGCGCCGCCTTCCTCAATTCCTCGCTGAGCGGCGAAGCCGCGGCCGCGGTGGAGGCGCGCCTGCTGGGCGGCGACCTGGACCTGCTCTACGTCGCCCCCGAGCGCCTGCTGACCGATCGTTTCCTGCACTTGCTTGAACGCAGCCAGATCGCCCTGTTCGCCATTGACGAAGCGCACTGCGTTTCGCAGTGGGGCCACGACTTCCGCCCCGAGTACCGCGAACTCAACCTGCTGCACGAGCGCTGGCCGAAGGTGCCGCGGATCGCGCTCACCGCCACCGCCGACGCTCCCACCCGGCGCGAGATTGCCGAGCGCCTGGGGCTGGAGGACGCCCGCCAATTCATCACCTCGTTTGATCGTCCCAACATCCGCTACCGCGTGGTGCAGAAGGACAACGCCCGGCGCCAGCTGCTGGATTTCCTGGCCGCACATCGCGGCGATGCCGGCATCGTCTACTGCCTGTCGCGCCGCAACGTGGACGAAACCGCCGCCTTTCTCGCCGGCCAAGGCATCGACGCCCTGCCCTACCACGCCGGCCTGGACGCCAAGGTGCGCGCGCGCAACCAGCGCCGCTTCCTGCGCGAGGACGCCGTGGTGATGGTGGCCACCATCGCTTTCGGCATGGGCATCGACAAGCCCGACGTGCGCTTCGTGGCGCATATGAACCTGCCCAAATCGCTGGAGGGCTATTACCAGGAAACCGGCCGCGCCGGCCGCGACGGCGAGCCCGCGCAGGCTTGGCTTTGCTACGGCCTGGGCGACATGGTGATGCTGCGGCAGATGATCGAGAACTCCGAGGCCGGCGACGAGCGCCGCTGGCTGGAGCGCCGCAAGCTGGACGTGCTGCTGGGCTACTGCGAATCCACCCGCTGCCGGCGCCAGGTGCTGTTGGCCGCGTTCGGCGAAGACTACCCGCAGGCCTGCGGCAACTGCGACAACTGCCTGGACCCGCCGCGCACCTGGGATGCCACCGTGGCGGCGCAGAAGGCGCTGTCGTGCGTATATCGCAGCGGC
Organism: Lysobacteraceae bacterium; assembly: GCA_031415095.1. Taxonomy (GTDB): domain Bacteria; phylum Pseudomonadota; class Gammaproteobacteria; order Xanthomonadales; family Xanthomonadaceae; genus Arenimonas. The sequence continues at coordinate 3,363 of JANORD010000247.1, read as the reverse complement.
CAGCGTTTCGGCGTCACCCACTTGGTGGACGTGCTGCGCGGGGTGGACAACGAGCGCATCACCCAACTGGGCCACAAGCAGCTGAGCACCTACGGCATCGGCGCCGACCTGGATGCCCGCCAGTGGAAGGGCGTATTCCGGCAGCTCGTGGCCATGGGCCTGCTGGAAGTGGACGTGGAAGGCCACGGCAGCCTGCGCCTGACGGAGGCCAGCCGCGCGGTGCTCAAGGGCGAGCAGGCCGTGGCGCTGCGCGAAGAGTCGTCGCGCCCGCGCGAGCGCAGCGGACGCGGCACCCGGACCAGCGCCAGTGCGCCTGTCGCGGCAATGGCAAGCGCCGACCAGCCGCTGTTCGATGCCTTGCGCGGACTGCGCGCTGCGCTGGCGCGCGAGCAGTCCGTGCCGGCCTACGTGATCTTCCACGACGCCACCCTGCGCGCGATCGCCGAGCGTTGTCCGGGCTCGCTGGCGGAACTGGGCGGCATCAGCGGTGTCGGCGCCACCAAGCTGGAACGTTATGGCGAACAGGTGCTGGCGACGCTGCGCGAGGCGGTCGACGCCTGAACCGCTGGCCTGATTTCGCGCCCCATGACGTTTTTACCCAGCGCGCCAGTTCTGTAAAAAAAAGTGGCAGCACGCTTGCACTGGTAAGGGCACGGGCGCAGCCTGCTTCCGAACCTGCCCTTGGGGAGTCAGACGTGGCTACTTCACTTGATCTGCCGGTGCAGCAAGCGGAGCGGCTGATCTCGCTCGACATCATCCGCGGCGTGGCGCTTTTTGGCATCCTGCTGATGAACATCACTGCCTTCGGCTTGCCCAATGCCTACTCGAATCCGACCATTTACGGCGGTGCACAGGGCGCCGACCTCTGGGCGTGGTGGATCATCACGATGTTCTTTGAGGGTACCCAGCGCGGCCTTTTCTCGCTGCTGTTCGGCGCCGGCGTCATCCTGCTCACGTCGCGCCTCGAAGCGCGCGGCGGCGAGTCGGCTGACATCTACTTCCGGCGCAACCTCTGGCTGGTCGTTTTCGGTGTGGTGCATGGGTTCGTGCTGCTCTGGACCGGCGAAATCCTTTTTTACTACGGCGTTACCGCGCTATTCGTCTACGCGTTTCGCAACGCCCAGCCTCGTACCCTGCTGGCAATCGCATTGGCGGGCCTGCTGTTCAACGCCGCATGGAACCTTGCCGATGCCCGTGCCGGAATCAAGCTGCACGCGCAATGGCAGCAAGCCGAAGCCGCCAAAGCGACCGGCGCCGAGCTGACGCGTGAGCAGGCGGCAGCGGTGGACGATTGGCGAGGTCTAGTGGCAGACATGAACCCTGACGCCGCCACGCTGCAAGAAACCATTGACGCCAAGCGCGGGTCCTACTTCTCCGTAATGAGGTACCAGGCTCCGGGTCTGGTGCACGATCAGAGCTGGACGCTTTACCGCTATTTCTTCGACATCTTCTCGATGATGCTGATCGGCATGGCGGCGTTCCGGCTGGGCCTGCTGCAGCTTGGGCATGCCCGCAAGCCTTACTACTGGATGATCGGGCTGGGCTACGGCATCGGGCTGCCCGTCAACTACATGGAGACCAGCCACCTGCTTGCCTCCGATTTCAGCATCCTGTCGCGGATGCAGGTGGATGTCACCTATGACGTGGGTCGGCTGGCAATGACCAGCGGCCATCTTGGTTTGCTCATGCTTTTCTGCAACTCCAACCTGCTGGGTTGGCTCAAGCGCCGGCTTGCAGCGGTCGGCCAGATGGCGCTGAGCAGCTACATTTCGCACTCGATCATCTGTGCGTTCGTGTTCTACGGGTTCGGCTTCGCCCTCTACGGCCAGTTGGCGCGACACCAGCTTTATTTCGTGGTGTTCGCCATATGGATTTTCCAACTGATCGTCAGCCCGATCTGGCTGGCGCGATTCCGCTTCGGCCCCATGGAGTGGCTGTGGCGTTCGCTCACCTATGGACGCCGGCAACCCATGCGGCGCGGCGCATCGCCTGGCCAGCGCGAGCCCGGGCCGGCCTGAGCCAGCCCTTCACGCTGCATCCAGCCATTGGTCCACTCGGGCGGGTAAAATCCCGCCATGACCTCTCAAAACACCTACGCCAGTTGGCGCCGCGCTGTTCTTCCGCTCGCTGCGGCCTGCTTGCTCTGGCCCGCGCTGGGCCTGGCGCAAACCGAATGCGGCAGCGCCGCCAATCCATCGCGGCTGACGGCGCGCTCGGACAACGATGTCTACGGCCGCGCCGGGCAGGACCAGGGCTATACCGCCGGCTTTGCGCTGGACTACACCTCGGCCATGTTCGAGGGCGACAGCTGCGGCCCCGCGCTGGTGCGCTGGCTCGATGGCCACCTGGGCTGGCTGCAGATCAACGGCGCGCAGCAGCGCAACCTCATGCTGACCGCCAGCCAGGGCATTTACACCCCCACCGACGGCACCCGCGCCGATCTGATACTGGATGACCGGCCCTACGCCGGCGTGCTGATGCTGGGCGTAGGCGCCAACAGCCGTCGCGGCGACCACCTGGCCACCACCCAGCTGCGGCTGGGCATGGTGGGGCCGTCCGCCGCTGGCGAGTGGTCCCAGGACACCGTGCACCGCATCTTTGGCCGCCCGCGCTTCAAGGGCTGGGACAACCAGCTGCGCGACGAGGTGCTGGTGCAAGTGCAGCACGAGCGGCTTTGGCGGCTGCGGCGCGAGGAGCGCAGCAACGGCTGGGGTTGGGACCTCACCAGCCACGCCGGCGGCAGCCTGGGCAACCTTGCCACCTTCGCCAACGCCGGCGCCGAAGTGCGCTGGGGCAAGCACCTGCCGGATGATTTCGGCACCGACCCGCAGCGCCCGGCCGGCGAGAACCGCGCGCCCAGCGTGCAGCCCTTCGACGGCAGCCGCTGGGCCTGGCACCTGTTCTCTAGCATCGACGCGCGCTGGGTGCTGCAGGACATCACCTTGGACGGCAACACCTGGAAGGACAGCCACAGCGTGGACGCAGACGAAGGCGTGGCCGACCTCAGCGTAGGCATCGCGGCCACCCGCGGCCGCTGGAAAATCGGCGGTGCAATCGTGGGCCGCACGCGCGAATTCCGGGGCCAGGAAGAACGGCCGGTGTTTGGCAGCGTCAGCGTCAGCGTGGCGCTTTAGCCCGCCAAGGCGCCATCTGCGCAGGCCTGCATCACGGCGTTTGCGGCTGCTTTCCCGCCCCTGAAAAACATCGTGGCGGGGGGTGGCGGGGGCACCCCCGGCACCAAGGAGGCCAGCCGGAGCGGCGGCGTCTGCCGATCGCTGCCGTGGTACGGCAACTTGCTCGACAGCATCTCGAACAGCGAGACCGCCGCCGCGAAGATGTCGACGCGCTGGTCGAGGTCGCCGC
>JANORD010000246.1:0-6251 GCA_031415095.1 Lysobacteraceae bacterium | reverse complement strand
GCCCCGCATCCCTGCGTTGACCATCGACGGCCCCTCCGGCTCCGGCAAGGGCACCATCAGCCGCGCCGTGGCCGAGCGCCTGGGCTGGCATTACCTCGATTCCGGCGCCCTTTACCGGGCCGTGGGCTTGGCCGCCGCCTGGGAAGGAGTGGACCTGAGCGACCCTGAGGCGGTGGCGCTGTGTGCCTCCCGCACCCAAATCCGCTTCGAAACCCAGGGCGCCGGGGAGCCGCACGTGATCGTGAACGGCAAGGACGCCACCCGCCAGCTGCGCACAGAAACCGCCGGGGCGGCGGCCTCGGCCATTGCCGCCCATCCGCCGGTCCGGGCCGCCCTGGTGGACCTCCAGCACGGCTTCCTGCAGCTGCCGGGCCTGGTGGCCGACGGCCGGGACATGGGCACCGTGATCTTCCCGGACGCACCCTACAAGGTATTCCTGACCGCCAGCGCCGGCGAAAGAGCGCAAAGGCGCTATAAGCAGTTGAAGGAAAAAGGGGTTTCGGTTAATCTTGACAGTCTGCTGCACGAAATCGCCGCTCGTGACGAGCGCGATGCCGGACGTGCGGTGGCGCCCCTGAGACCCGCGCAAGACGCGGTGGTCGTGGACTCCACCGGTACGCCCATCACCGAGGTGATCGAGCGCGTGCTGGCGGTGCTGCCGGAAAACCTCCGTCCGCCCCGCCAGGCGTAAGTCTCCCCGGCGCATCCCGCCGCGTCATCGCGCGGCGATTTCCAAAGCAGGAAACCAGGTCCCGCGCCATCCGGCGCGGAGTCTCCATCCACGCGCGCAAGCGCTAACAGGTGGGTTCGTCGCAATCCGGCGGCCCTTATGTCCAACCGAGTACCCAACAATGACTGAATCTTTCGCTGAACTGTTCGAACAGAGCCAGACCGCGCTCAACAAGCTCAAGCCGGGCGCCATCGTTTCCGGCACCGTGGTCGAGGTCCGCTCCGACGTAGTCGTGATCAATGCCGGCCTCAAGTCCGAGGGCATCATTCCGATCGAGCAGTTCCGCAGTGAATCGGGCGAACTCGAGGTCGCCGTGGGCGACGTCGTCAAGGTGGCCCTGGAGTACCTCGAAAACGGCTTCGGCGAAACCGTGCTGTCGCGCGAGAAGGCCAAGCGCGCGATGGTTTGGGACGAACTCGAAGCGTCCATGGACGCCGGCGAGATCGTCACCGGCCGCATCAGCGGCAAGGTCAAGGGCGGCTTCACCGTCGACATCCGCGACGTGCGCGCGTTCCTGCCGGGTTCCCTGGTGGACGTGCGCCCCGTGCGCGACCCGGGTTACCTGGAAGGCAAGGAACTCGAGTTCAAGATCATCAAGCTCGACCGCAAGCGCAACAACGTGGTGGTTTCCCGCCGCGCGGTGGTCGAGTCCGAGTCCAGCGTTGAGCGCGAGCAGCTGATGGAGCGCCTGCAGGAAGGCGCGGTCATCAAGGGCGTGGTCAAGAACCTCACCGATTACGGTGCGTTCGTTGACCTGGGCGGCATCGACGGCCTGCTGCACATCACCGACATGGCGTGGAAGCGCGTGCGCCACCCGTCCGAGGTGGTCAACGTGGGCGAAGAGCTCGACGTGCGCGTGCTCAAGTTCGACCGCGAGCGCAACCGCGTCTCGCTGGGTCTCAAGCAGCTGGGCGACGATCCGTGGGACAACATCGCCCGCCGTTACCCGGCCAACTCGCGCCTGGTGGGCAAGGTTTCCAACGTCACCGATTACGGCGCGTTCGTCGAGATCGAGCCGGGCGTGGAAGGCTTGGTGCACGTGTCCGAGATGGATTGGACCAACAAGAACGTCAACCCGTCGAAGGTCGTCCAGTTGGGCGACGAGCTCGAGGTGATGGTGCTGGACGTGGACGGCGAGCGTCGCCGCATCTCGCTGGGCATCAAGCAGTGCACCCCGAACCCCTGGGAAGCGTTCTCGGCCCTGTTCAAGAAGGGCGACAAGGTTTCCGGCCAGATCAAGTCGATCACCGATTTCGGCATCTTCATCGGCCTGGACGGCGGTATCGACGGCCTGGTGCACCTGTCGGACATCTCCTGGAACACCACCGGCGAAGACGTGGTCCGCAACTACAAGAAGGGCGACAACCTGGAAGCCGTGGTGCTGGCCGTGGACCCCGAGCGCGAGCGCATCTCGCTGGGCGTGAAGGAGCTCGAGCAGGACCCGGTGGGCCAGTACATGGCGACCACCACCAAGGGCAGCATCGTCACTGGCGTCGTCAAGGAAGTGGACACCAAGGGTGCCACCATCGAGCTCGACGGCGGCATCGAGGGCTACGTGCGCGCCAACGACATCGCCAAGGAGCGTGTTGACGACGCCACCCAGTACCTCAAGGTGGGCGACGCGGTGGAAGCCAAGTTCATCGGCATGGACCGCAAGGGCCGCGTGATGCAGCTCTCGATCCGCGCCAAGGACGAAGCCGATCTGCAGGAGAACATGGCTGAGGTCAACAAGTCGTTCGACGCTGCCAGCGGCACCACCAAGCTGGGCGCCCTGCTGCGCGAGCAGCTGAGCAAGGGCGAGTAAGCCTGACGTCTGGTCCGCGGCCCGGGGTTTCCCGGGCCGCGCGATCTCCCCGCACACCGTCCGAGGGTCCGCCCAGACATGACCAAGTCTGAATTGATCGAGGTGCTGTCGCGCCGCCAGGCCCATCTGAAGGCTGACGACGTTGACCTTGCCGTCAAGACCCTGCTCGAAATGATGAGCGGCGCCTTGACCCAGGGCGAGCGCATCGAGATCCGTGGCTTCGGCAGTTTCTCCCTGCATTTCCGGCCGCCGCGCCTGGGCCGTAATCCCAAGACTGGCGACTCCGTCGCCTTGCCCGGTAAGTACGTCCCGCATTTCAAGCCCGGCAAGGAGTTGCGCGATCGCGTCAACGCCAGCCCGGCTTCCCCGGAATCCTGAGATTCCAGCCCGCCATGGGCTAAGCTTCCGCACACCGCCCCTGGATGTTCCGCGGATGCGCCTGATCAAAGCCCTGATTGCACTTGTGTTCGTTGCGTTTGGCGTCCTGTTTGGCGCGCTGAACCGCACGCCGGTGCGCATTGACCTGGGCTTCATGGGAATAGATGGCGCCAACTTGGGCACCAGCCTGCTGGCCGCCGTCCTGCTGGGTGCACTGGTCGCCGGTCTGGTGCTTACCGCTGCGGTGATCTGGCCTTTGCGCAACCGCCTGCGGCGCGGCCAGGCGGATGCGGGCCCCGGAGCGCCATGATTGAGTTCGCCTGGCTATTGCTGCTGCCGGTGGCGGCGGCTGCGGGCTGGCTGGCCGGCCGGCGCGGCGGCGAGCGCCGCGGCGGTGCGCGCGTGTCGCGGCTGTCCAACACCTATTTCCGCGGCCTCAACTACCTGCTCAACGAGCAGCAGGACAAGGCGATCGAAGTGTTCCTGCAGATTGCCGCCGTGGACAAGGACACGGTGGAAACCCAGTTCGCGCTCGGCCATTTGTTCCGGCGCCGTGGCGAAGTGGACCGGGCCATTCGCCTGCACCAGAGCCTGGTGGCGCGCAATGGCCTGAGTGAGGAGCAGCGCACGCGCGCCGTGCTGGCGCTGGGCGAGGACTACATGCGGGCGGGCCTGCTGGACCGCGCCGAAACCCTGTTCACCGACCTGGTGCGGATGGGCGTGCTGGCGCCACAGGCGCTGCGCCACCTGATATCGATCTACCAAGCCGAGCGCGACTGGGGCAAGGCCATCGAGCACGCGCGCCAGTTCGAGGCGGCCAGCGGCGAGCCGATGGGCAAGCTGATTGCCCAATACCACTGCGAGTTGGCTGAAAAGGCCCGACTTTCCGGCGAGTTTGCCGAGGCCCGCATGCATGTGGCGGAAGCCTATGCCGCCGACAGCCACTCGGTGCGGGCGGGGCTGGCCGAGGGCCAGCTGGAGCTGGCCGTGAACAACGACTCCGGCGCCATCCGTGCGTTCGAGCGGGTGGCGCGCCACGACATCGAGTTCCTGCCCGACCTGCTCGAACCGCTGCTGCGTTGCTACGAGCGAAGCGCCGACAGTGCGCGCGCGCGCGGCTTCCTGCTGGAAATGATCGAGCACTATCCCGGCGTTTCCCCGGTACTGGCGCTCACCCGCATGATCGAGCGTGAGGAAGGCCACGCCCCGGCGCTGGAGTTCCTGTCGCGCCAGCTCCAGCAGCGGCCCTCGGTGCGCGGTGAGGCCGCCTATATCGACCTCAGCCTGAAGGACCTGAGCAGCGATCCGGGCGCCGCGCTGAAAACGCTCAAGCAGATCACCGACCAGTTGGTGGTGCGCACGCCGGGCTATCGGTGCCAGCGCTGCGGCTTCAGCGCGCGCGCGCACCATTGGCAGTGTCCGGGCTGCAAGTCCTGGGGCAGCATCAAGCCAGTGCACGGCGCGGTCAGCGAATGACGCACGCTTGGGTGGCGCCATCCTGGCTGATGTTGGGCGCTGCAATCGGGCTATCGACACTGCTGGCGGCGCTCTGGCGCCGCTACGCGCTGCAGCGGCAGCTGCTGGACCTTCCCGATTCGCGCCGACTACACCTGCTGCCGACGCCGCGCGGCGGTGGCGTGGCCATCGCTGCCGTGCTTCTGGCTGCCTCGCCCTGGCTGGGGCCTCACGCCGGAGCCTTTGCCTTGGGCCTGGTGATCACCGCCGGGGCCGGGCTGCTGGACGACCTGCGCCCACTGTCCGCGTTGACCAAGCTGGCGCTGCAGGTCCTCGGTGCCTTGCCGTTGGCTTGGGCCTTGCCAGTGCTGCCGGAGCTGTTGGGAAGCGCCGCCGGTGCCCTGCTGGCATGGGCGGTAGTGCTGGTGGCGATCAACTTCTGGAATTTCATGGATGGCAGCAATGGCATGGCCGCCAGCCAGGCGCTGCTGGTGGGGCTGGCGCTGGCCTGCCTGGCCGGCGTGGATTCGCAGGCGGGATGGCTGGGCGCCATCACCGCGGCGGCCTGCCTGGGATTCCTGCCCTTCAACGTGCCCAGGGCCCGGCTGTTCCTGGGCGATGTTGGCAGCCATGCCCTGGGCTATGCGGTGGCGGCGATGGGGCTGATGGCGCTTTCATCGGGCCGAATGAGCGCGTGGCCGCTGCTGCTTTTGCCCTCGGCTTTCCTGCTGGATGCGGGGCTTACGCTGCTGTGGCGCCTGTGGCGCCGCCAGCGGGTGTGGCTGGCCCACCGCGAGCATCTCTACCAGCGCGCCATCGCCCAAGGCAGCAGCCAACTGACCGTGCTGTGGGCGTATGCCGCCTGGACCGGCGCGGCCGCCGTGTTGGCCTGGGCTACTGCCGGCGCCTCGGGCGGGCGACAATTCGCGGTGCTCGCGGTCAGCCTGATCGTGGGCGCCTGCGTTTACGGATGGGCAGTGCGGCGTTGGCCGTTGCCGGATGTGTCACCAAGAATGGAGTCTGTTGAATGAATCTGCGCCCCCTAGCGTCCAGCCTGTTGCCACGCCTGCTGATTGTCCTGCATGACCAGGCCATGGTCGCAGGCGTTTGGGTGGCGCTGCGCTGGCTGGCCAGCGTGGCGGGCGCACCGCCGGCGGATTCGCTGCTGCTGGAGCTGGTGATCGTGCTGGTCGCCCAAGGCCTGATGCTTCGCTGGGTGGGCCTGTACCAAGGGCTTTGGCGCTTCGCCAGCTTGCCCGACCTGGCCAACCTGGTGCGTGCGGCGCTGCTTGGCGTGCTACTGGTCGTTTGCATCTTGTTCCTGCTGGGCATGCTCGATGACGTGCCGCGCCGTGTGCTGGTGCCTTACCCGGTGGCCATCGTGGTGATGCTGGGGCTGCCCCGGCTGCTTTATCGGCTTTGGAAGGACTACCGCCAGGCGGCGCACAACGGAGACGCGCAGCGGGTGCTGGTGCTGGGCGCTGGCCGCACCGCCGAGACTCTGCTGCGCGACTTGCGCAGCGATGGCCGCTACCAGCCGGTGGGCCTGCTGGATGACCAGACCTCATTGAAGGGTGCGAAGGTCCAGGGCGTGCCGGTGCTGGGCACCCTTTCCGACCTGCCTTACATCGCCCAGGAAACGGCGCCCAAGTTGATTGTCATTGCCATGCCTTCGGCCAGCGCGGCCGAAATGCAGCGCATCGTCGCGCTGTGCGATGAAACCGGCCTGCCGTTCCGCACCGTGCCGCGGCTGTCGGATGTGTTGGCGGGCAAGCCGCAGCGCCTTGAACTCAGCGAGGTACGCATCGAGGACTTGCTGGGACGCAAGCCGGTCGATTTCGGCGAAGCTTCGGGCGCGCTCCTTGGCAAGCGGGTGCTCGTCAC
>JANORD010000245.1:0-6362 GCA_031415095.1 Lysobacteraceae bacterium | reverse complement strand
CACTTCGAAGTGCAGCATGTCGCGGCTGGTGCCGGTTCGGCCGAGCTCGGCAATGGGCTGGCCGCCCTTCACTGCGGCGCCCTCGGCCACCAGGCGCTTGCGGTTGTGGGCGTAGGCCGACAGCCACTCATCGCTGTGCTTGATGATGATCAGCTCGCCGTAGCCCACCAGGCCCGCGCCTGAATACACCACCACGCCATCGGCCGCCGCGACCACGGCCTGGCCGGCCGTGCCGGCGATATCAATGCCCTGGCGCTTGGGGTCGTCGGCCGCGAAGCGCCCGATCAACTGACCCTGCGTGGGCCAGCGCCAGCCGCCGGGGGCTACTGTGGCGGGCACCTTGGGGCCCAAGGGCACGGCCGCGGCTGCCGCAGGCGCCGTGGTGGTTGCCGGCGGTGCAAGCACGGCAGGCCGGGTGCCTGCGCCTGCAGGCGGGCGCCGGGCCCCGGTGGTGGACGCGGGTGCAGGCCGCGGCGCCGCGGCGCCCGGCGCGCGCAGGTTCAAGCGCTGCCCCGGATAAATGATGAAAGGCGCAGGAATTCGATTCCATCCTGCCACTTCCCGGTAGTCCAACCCGTGCCGGAACGCGATGCCATAAAGCGTGTCGCCGGTGCGCACCTGGTAACTGCCGTTGCGCGGCACCGCCTGCGCGGCGCCGCGCGACGTCGGCGCCGCGCCCTCGCGCTTCACCACGCGCGATTGCCCGCAGCCGGCAACGAGCGAAAGCGCGAACAGCAGCAGCGCAAGTTTTGCGAACCGTGCCATCACGGGCCGTGGTTCCCTAAGAAGATCCAACCCACTGCGCCGGCCAGAAGCACCACCGCCACCCAGCCCACCGGTTCGATGTGCCGGTGCAGCGCCGCTTCCGCGCGCTCGCCGCCCAAGCGAATGGCGCCCGCCACCAGATACACGCGCTTGCCGCGGCCAATCAGCGCACCGAGGAAAAACGGCAGCAGCGGCATACCCACCGCGCCCGAGGCGATGGTGAAAATCTTGAACGGGATCGGCGTGAATCCAGCGATCAACAGCAGCCAGAAGCCGTTGTCCGCCGCCTGGCGCTTGATATCGGTGAAATCGTCGGCATAGCCCAGGCGCTCCACCAGCGGCATCGCCAACTCGATGGCGTAATAGCCCAGCGCATAGCCAATGAACATTCCGACCATGGACCCGGCCAGGCTAAGCGTGGCAAACCACAGCGCTCGCTTGGGCTGGGCCAGCGACATCGGCGCCAGCATTACTTCTGGGGGTATCGGGAAAAAAATGGCTTCGGCAAAGCTGAGCAGCGTCAGCAGCAGCGGCGCACGCGGATTCCGGGACCAGCCCAGCGTGCGCAAATAAAGGGGCCGGAAAACCGCCATCACAGCGTCCCGGGCAGCAGCGGCACGAACACCACGGCGCCCAGGTCTTCCTGCACCAGTTCGCCCTCGATCCGGCGCACCCGCAGCAGGCGCTGGCCGTTGGAGGCGCCGATAGGCGCCACCAGGGTGCCGCCCTCGGGCAGCTGTTCGAACAGCGCCGGCTCCAGCGCGGCGGCGCCGGCGGTGACGATGATGCCGTCAAAGGGCGCGTACTCCGGCCAGCCGGCGCGGCCATCATCGTGCTTGGTGCGGACGTTGAAGCCCAAGGTGCGCAGGCGCCGACGCGCCACCCGCAGCAGTTCCTCGATGCGCTCCACGCTGTAGGTTTCCAGGCCCAGCGTGGCCAGCACCGAGGCCTGGTAGCCCGAGCCGGTGCCCACTTCCAGCACCCGCGCCGGCAGCCGGTGTTCGATAAGAGCGGCGGTCATGCGCGCCACCACCCAAGGCTGGGAGATGGTCTGGCCATTGCCGATCGGCAGCGCGGTATCTTCGTAGGCGCGGCTGGCCAGCGCTTCGTCAATGAACAGATGCCGGGGCACGGTGCGCATGGCGGTGAGCACGCGCTCGTCGGCAATGCCGCCCTCGGCGCGCAGGCGCTCGATCATGCGATCGCGCGCGCGCGGGGAGGTCATGCCCTGGCCGTGCACGGCCGGCTGGCTGTGGAAGCGCGGCGTCATGCGGGGTGGCTGATCCCGGCGCCCAAGCCACTCACCCAGCTGGCGACTTTTTCCAGCGCCTGGTAGCGGGTGAGGTCCACGTGGATGGGCGTGATGGAAATATGGCCGGTGCGGATGGCGTGGAAATCGGTGCCCGGGCCGGCGTCCTGCTCGGGGCCGGCGGGGCCGATCCACCACAGCGGGCGGCCGCGCGGGTCCAGTTGTTCGATGCAGGCCTCGGCGCGGTGCCGGTGGCCCAGGCGCGTCACTTCATAGCCGCGCAGTTGGTCCCAGGGCAGGTCAGGCACGTTGACGTTGAGGATGGTGTCGGCCGGCAGCGGGTCCACCAGCAGGCGCGCGGTGATTTCCAGCGCGGCGCGCGCAGCGGTGTCGTAGTGCCGGCCAGACTGCTCCGTGGTGACCAGGGACATGGCCACCGCGGGCAGGCCCAGGAAACGGCCCTCCATGGCAGCCGCCACCGTGCCCGAATAGATGACGTCATCCCCGAGGTTGGCGGCGCTGTTGATGCCTGAAACCACGATATCCGGGTCGGCGGCCAGCAGGCCCGTCAGCGCCAGGTGGACGCAATCGGTGGGCGTGCCGCCCACGCGCCAGACCCGTTCGCCGATTTCCTTGGCGCGGATGGGCTGGTCCAGGGTGAGCGAATTGCTGGCGCCGGAGCGGTCGCGGTCGGGCGCCACCACGGTCACTTCGTGGCCGGCGGCGCGCAGGCCTTCGGCCAGGACGCGGATGCCGGGCGCTTCCACGCCGTCGTCATTGCTAACCAGTACGCGCATCGGGGGTTCCGCGGAAAGATCACATGATAACGGATGCGCCGGCTTGCGCGGCCACTGCGCCATCACCACGGGCCACGGTAACCTTGCCCGATGAAGCGCAAGCCGCCCGCCATCACGCCCGAGGATGCCGCCCTGTTCCGGGAGGCCATCGGCGAGGTGCGCGAACTAACGCCGCCGGCGCCCGCGCCCGAACGCCCGCGGCCCGCGCCCGAGGCCCGGATGCAGGTGCGCGACGAAGCGCTGGCGCTGCAGCAGTCGCACACCCTGTCGTATCTGGAAGCCACCATCGACGGCGCCGAAGCGCTGGCCTACCGCCGCAATGAAGTGCCCGAGGCGGTGCTCAAGTCGCTCAAGCGCGGCCAATTCAGCATCGGCGGCGAGCTCGACCTGCATCAGCTGCGCGCCCCGCAGGCCGAGCGCTGGCTGCGCGAATTCCTGGCCCAGTCACGCGCCGGTGGCCACGCCTGCGTGCGGATCATCCACGGCAAGGGGCTGCGCACCGCGGAAGGCGGCTCGGTGCTGAAGGCGCTGGTGGACCGGCTGCTGCGCCAGCGCGCGGATGTGCTGGCGTTCGCCTCGGCGCCGCCGGCGATGGGCGGCACCGGTGCGGTGCTGGTGCTTTTGGCAAAACGTCGCCCCGGTGAGCAAAGGCCGGGGCCCTGACCCGCGTCAGTCGCGCTGGTCGGTTTCAAGCGGCGGATTGACCCAATAAACACGAACATGGGCCTTGCGGGTGGCGTCCTCCACGGCGGCCACGTAGGCCTGATCAACGTTCTGGAGTTTGTCAGTGCCCTGCAGGGTGGCCACGGGCGCCGTGGCACAAGCGGTCAGCAACAGGCTGGCCGCAAGCACACTGGTCAATCTACGCGTTGCGTTCATGGCGAACTCCTTGGTCGGGATACCGCCAGCTCAGGCTACTCCTGGCATCCCCGGGTGCAAGTGCCGAGCGGCGTGACTAGCCGCCGTGCGTGGGCTCTGACAGCTCGCCCAGCGCGTCCAGCAGGCCGGTGGCGTAGGCGCCCGGCGGCAGGCCGAACTGCAGGGCCAAGTGGCCTGGCTGCGTCCACTGCCACGCCAGCCCGTCCACCCGCACCCGCAGCGCGCGACGCTCCTGCTTCAGGCCCGCCGCCTCCAGGCCCGCGCGCAGGTCGGCATGCGGGTCCACGGCGGCCAGTTCCAGCGCGCGCACGGCGTCCTGGCTGCGCAGTTCGCCCAGGCCCCACATCGGCCCGGTGGGATGGATGTCCTGGCGTGCGGCGCGTTCCACCAGCTCCGGCGTGGCCGGTTCCGGCCCGAACACGCTCTGGCTGCCGTCCAGCATCCACACCTCGCCCGGAGCGCCGCTGGCCCAGCGGCCGTCGAGAACGCGCGCCGCCAGGGCGGCGTTGAACAGCTCCGAGCGCGCGGCCGACAAGTAAATGGAGCGCTGTTCGCGCTGCACCCGCTGGCCGGCAAACATGCGCCGCGCCGCGTCCACGTTGTCGCCGTCGCGACCAAAACGTTGGCCGCCGAAATAGTTGGGCAGCCCCTGCGCGGCGATGGCCTGCAGTCGCTGCTCGATGGCGTCGACCTCACCGACCACTTCGCGCAGCAGCAGCTCGAAGCGATTGCCCTTGAGCGCACCGCGCGGCAACTTGCGGTTGTGCCAAGTGGAGGCGAGCACGCGCAGATCGTCCGAAACCAATCCCTCCAGCCCGGGCGCCACGCGCTTGGGGAAATGCACGGAAAAACGCTGCCGGGTGACGGCGTGACGATCCTTCATGCCGGCGTAGCCCACGCCCATCTCCGGGATGTTGGCCCAACGCGCAATTCGCTTGGCGGCGAAGGCGGTGTTCATGCCGCGCTTCTCCACGGTCAAAAGCAGGTGCTCGCCCTCACCGGTGGCTTCGAAGCCGTCGATTTCTTCGACCTGGAAGTCTTCGGGCTGCACCCGGAAACGCCCGGTCAGCGCGGCGTCTCCATGCGCGCGCGGCAGCCCACTCACGGGCGCACCAGCAGCGCCACGGCCATTGCCGCCAGGCCTTCGCCGCGGCCCGTGAGCCCCAACTTTTCGGTCGTGGTGGCCTTGATGCTCACCGCGTCCAGCGCTACGCCCAGGTCCTGGGCGAGGTTGGCGCGCATCGCCGCGGCATGTGGCGACACTTTCGGCGCCTCGCAGACCACCGTGACGTCGGCGTTACCCAAGCGCCAGCCGCGATCCGCCAGCAGCTGCGCGCAATGGCGCAGGAAAACGCGGCTGTCGGCGCCCTTCCAGCGCGGATCGGTGGGCGGGAAGTGCACGCCGATATCGCCCAGCGCCAGCGCGCCCAGCAGCGCGTCGCAGAGTGCGTGGATGGCCACGTCGCCATCGGAATGCGCCAGCACGCCGCGCCCGTGGGCAATGCGCACGCCGCCCAGCACCACGTGGTCGCCCGCGCCGAACGCGTGCACGTCGTAGCCTTGCCCGATGCGGAAGTCAGCGCTCATTTCCCGTTTCCTTGGTCGGCTTGGGACAGGATGAATTCGGCCAGCGCCAGGTCGGCCGGCGTGGTCACCTTGATGTTGTCTTCGCTGCCTTCCACCAGGCAGGGGCGCAGGCCCAGGCGCTCCATGGCCATGGCTTCATCGGTCACGGCGAGGCCGGCGCGCAGCGCCGCTTCCAGCGCGCGGGTCAGCCCGCCGCGACGGAACAGCTGCGGGGTCAGCGCACGCCATAGCCATTCGCGCGGCTCGGTGGCCTGGCTGTGGCCCAGGTGATCGGCGCGCTTCAGGGTGTCGCGAACGGGGGCCGCCAGCAGTGCGCCGACGGGGTCCGCCTGGCCCACGGCAATCAGCCGCGCCAGGTCGCGCGCGCGCAGGCAGGGACGCGCGGCGTCGTGCACCAGCACCCACTGGTCGTCGCTGACGGTGGCGGGCAGCGCGTGCAGTCCCGCGAGCACCGAGTCGGCCCGCTCGGCCCCGCCAACGCAGGAAATCACCGGCTTGCCGCCGATTTCGCGCCAGCCGGGCCAATCCGCATCGTCGGGCGAAATGGCCACCACCACGCCGTCCACGTCGTCATGCGCCAGCACCGCGCGCAGGCTGTGCTCCAGCAGCGTGCGGCCCGCGAGCATGAGGTATTGCTTGGGCCGCTCAGCCCCGAAACGGCGCCCGTGTCCGGCCGCAGGCACCACCGCCCAGGTCACGGCGGCGGCTCCGGAGCCGGGGCGTCGGGGTTCTCTTGGCTGGTGGGCGGCGTGGGCTTGGCCGGCTCCACCACGCGGTAGAACGTTTCCCCGGGCTTGATCATGCCCAGCTCGCTGCGAGCGCGGTCTTCCACCGCGGCCTCGCCTGATTTCAGATCCTCCACTTCAGCCGACAGCGCATCGTTGCGCTGCTGCAGCCGGGCGTTCTCGCCGCGCTGCTCGCCCACCTGGTGGTCAAGCGTGCGCGCCTGGTAAAGCCCGCCCTCGCCCCACCATAGCTTCACCTGCAGGGCCGCGAAGACCAGCAGGAGCAAGGCAAGGACCCACCAGCGGCGCAAGGGCGTGGACTCAGCGCTTGAGGCTGATGAAGGCGTCGCGGCCGGCGTA
>JANORD010000244.1:0-9120 GCA_031415095.1 Lysobacteraceae bacterium | reverse complement strand
GTCGCGTCGCGGCGCCCGCCAGCGGAGCCGCAGACAACGATGGGCAACTTCCGGCGGCGGCACCACGCGATCATTTCGAGCTTGCTGCGGAAGCTGTCGCAGGCGTCCAGCACCAGGTCAAAGCCTCGATCCAGCAAATCCTCCAGGTTGCCCGGCGTGAGAAAGATGGGCACCACCTCCACCGTGATGCCGGGGCTGATGGCCCGGCAGCGCTCGGCCAGAACCTCGCCCTTGCCGCGACCGTACTGGCCGTCCAGCGCATGCAGCTGGCGGTTGGTGTTGCTGACGCAAACCTCGTCGGCGTCCACCAGCGAAAGATGCCCCACGCCGCTGCGCGCCAGCGACTCCACCGCCCACGACCCGACTCCGCCCAAGCCAACTACACAGACCCGGGCGCGCCCAAGCCGCGAGGCCGCGCCGTTTCCGTAGAGACGGTCGATGCCCGCGAAGCGAGAGAGAATTTCGGCGCTCATGGCCGCATTTTACGCCACGCATGGTCGCAGCAGGCGTATTGCCCAGTAGGCAGGCATTCAGCGGCGCTGTCCTACGGTCAGGTGGTAACCAACCCAATGGAGCCCGCCATGAAAACACGCCTGATGATCGCTGCCGCGCTCGCGCTGGCTACCGTAGCCTGCACCACCACTGCACCGGCTCCCCGCTACGGCTACCAGAACGCGCCCATCTACAGCCAGCCGCAGAGCTGCTACGACTGCGGCCGCATCGAGCGGATCGAACCGGTGTACGGCGCCCGCAGCAACAGCCGGGCCGGTGCGGTGCTGGGCGGGCTAGTGGGCGCGGTGGTGGCGCGTGAAGTTCCCAACCACAGCAGCGACGGCAGGCAGAACACCGCCACGGTCGCCGGCGCCGCTGCTGGCGCCCTTGCCGGCAACGCCATCGAGAACCAGATGAACGAGGAAACCTTCGACATCCACATCCTGATGGACGACGGCCGGCGCGTGGTGATCAACAGGAACAATCCGGGCAACAACCTGCGCGTGGGTAGCTACGTCCGCGTCGACGGCAACAGCCTCACACCGCTGCGCTAAGTCCGGGCGACGCCCCAGGCCGCCGTGATATGGTCACGGCGGTTTTTACTGGAGCGGTCCATGCGTTACTTAGTCGTCGCCGTCGTCTCACTGCTGGTGGGTTCGCTGTGCACCTTGATCTTGCTCAACACCCTGCGCCAAGGCACCGCTTACCCCAACGGGGTAATGGCGGTGATGTCGGCGCAGATGAAGGGCCTGAACCAGTCACTCAAAGCTAACCGCTGCGCCGCCAGCGACCTGAGCCCGCGGCTGCAAACGCTGCGCTACTTGGGCAACGATGTGGAGCCGGCGTTCCTGCCCACCCGGGACGATGAGCTGTTCACCGAGCACGCCAGCGGCCTGCGGGCCGCGTTGGACGCCGCGCTGGCCGCACCGCCGTCCGATTGCGCCGCGGCCAAGGTGGCGCTGGATCGGGTGAATGCCGGCTGCCAGGCCTGCCACCGCGATTTCAAGGGTTGACGCGCAGCCAGGCGGCTAGCGCTTCCACCACCGCCCGGGGCTGGCGCAGCCAGCGGAAATGATCGGCATCCACGCCCAGTTGGGCAGCATCCAGCACCACGGTTTGGCGTGGGCCGCGGCCCATTTTCGCCATGAGCGCCGATAGCGAACCCGCCGGCACCAGCCAGTCGTCGCGCAGACGCAGGCCAAGCACGGGGGCATCCAGTTGCGCCAGTTGCACGTCCAGCGACGGGCCGTCGCCGTAGGCCAGGTAGCGCCCGCTGCGCGCCGTCGCACCCCAGTCACGCATCAGTCGTCCTGCCTCGCGCCCCGCGAAACCCAGGCGCTGCCCCGGGTAGTAGCCCATGGCGTGCGTCATGACCGGCAGCGAGTGCGCGAACAGCGAAATACCGAGCCGCTGGCGCCCGCGGAAATGGCGGGCTTCGGGCACGCCGGTTGCTATCAGTACCACGCCGGCACACACCTCCGGCCGGCCGGCGGCCGCCATTGCCGCCAGTTGCCCACCCAGGCTGTGGCCGCCGAAATGCCAGCGCTGCACGCCGCCGCACGCCAGCAGGCTGGCCTTGAGATCCTGCCCCAGTAGCTCGCGGTAGCCCCAGTCCACGCCGCGCCGTGCGCGCAGTGAACTGCTGCCGTTGCCGCGCCACTCGTGCACCGCGCAGGTGATGCCCGCCTGCGCCAAGGCCTGGCCGAACACGTCGTATTTCTGGGCGGTCACTCCCAGCGCCGGCAGCCAAAACAGCCGTGGCCCGTCCGCTGCGCCGGTGTGCAGGCGCACGTGGCTGGTGTGGCCGTCGGCGCTGGTGACGCAAATCAGCGAAGGTGTCATTGCCAGCGGCCCCTTTGATCCGTACGCCGAGCATAGCGACCGACGGGCGTGCGCGTCAGGGGGGCATCACGCCGCCTGCACGCGAAACGTACGCGCCGTTGACGCGACTGCGACGCGACCACCACATGCCTCGGCGCATGCTGCCAAGGTGCATGAGGCACACCCCCTTTTCTGGAGTCCACGATGAATCTTCTTCGCAAGAGCCTGATGGCAGTTCTGATCTCCGGCGTTATCGCCACCCCCGCCTTCGCCGAGCATCACAAGTCGGGCGAAATGGCACCGGGCACCATCGTCGAAGTGGCCGCTGCCAACGCCGACTTCGAGACCCTGGTCGCCGCCGTTAAGGCCGCTGGCCTGGTCGAGACCCTCAGCAGCAAGGGCCCGTTCACTGTGTTCGCGCCCACCGATGCCGCTTTCGCCAAGCTGCCGGCTGGAACCGTTGAGAACCTGCTCAAGCCCGAGAACAAAGACCAGCTGGTCGCCCTGCTCACCTTCCACGTCGTCGCCGGCAAGGTTCTCGCCGCCGACGTGGTAACCCTGGACAACGCCACCACCGTCAATGGCGCCGTGGCCGACATCACCGTCACCGGCAGCACCGTGATGGTGGAGAACGCCACCGTCACCGCCACCGACATCGCCGCCAGCAATGGCGTCATCCATGTCATCGACACCGTGATCATGCCCAAGTAAGCACGACGTTCCCTAGCGTTGTCGCGGCCCGTCTCCGGACGGGCCGTTTTTTTGTCCGGGCGTCGCTTGCTATGCTGCCGACATGGACAACACCACCGCGCTCTACCTCATTTCCGCCGCCCTGATCCTGGTTGGGCTTTTGGGCACCGTGCTGCCGGTGCTACCCGGCCTGCCGCTGATGTTCGCCGGCATGCTGCTTACGGCGTGGACCGGGGGCTTCCAGCACATCGGCGTCTGGACCTTGGCCGTCATGGCACTGCTGGTGCTGCTGTCCATCGCCGTGGACGTGGGCGCCAGCATCATGGGCGCCAAGCGCGTGGGCGCCTCGAACAAGGCTTTGGTGGGCGCCGGCCTGGGTGGCGTCATCGGAATTTTCTTCGGCATCCCGGGCCTGCTGGCCGGTCCTTTCCTGGGCGCCGCTGCCGGCGAGATGGCGCACGGCCGCGAGTGGCGTGCCGCCTCAAAAGTGGGCTTGGGCACCTGGCTGGGCCTGGCCCTGGGCGCCGTCCTGAAAGTGGGACTGGCGTTTTCCATGCTGGCCATTTTCTGCCTTGCGCTCTGGGTGGACTAACCCCTACTCCTGAAGCTCCCTCAGCGTCACCGACGGCGGCGCATCCAGCACGCGTCGGGTGGCGAACAGGCCCGCCAGCAGCGCCGCCAGCGTGCCCACGATGGCGCCAGTAGCGGCAAGGGCGGGGTCCGGCGTCCACGGCAAGTCGAACGCCCGGGTGGCAATTACCCCTGCCAGCACCGATGCCGCAATGGCGGCGACCGTGCCCGATAGCAGGCCAATGGCCGAGAACTCCGACACCTGGGCCCAGCGCAGCTGACGCCGGCTGCCGCCCAACACGCGCATCACGCCGCCTTCGAGCAGGCGCTCGTCTTGGCTGGCGCTCACCGCCGCCAGCAAGACCAGCACGCCGGCCGCGAGCGAAAAATAGAACACCGACTCCACCACCATGGACACCTGCTCCACCGTTCGACGCACTTGTTCCAGAACCGCGTCTACGTCCACCACGGACAGGTTCGGAAACGCCGACACCAGTTCGGCCGTGAAACGCGGCCGATCGTCAGGAATGTTCACTGCGGTGATGTGGCTGCCTGAGTAGGCGTCCAGCGCGCCGGGCGACGCCACCACGAAGAAGTTCGGCTGGAAGCTCTCCCAGTCCACCTTCCGGAAACTGGTCACCGTGCCTTGGAACGGCGAGCCGGCAATGTCGAAAGCCACCACGTCACCCAGTTTCCAGCCCAGCGTTGCCGCGAAATCCTCCTCGACGGAAAGCTCCGGCGTGGGCGAACCCGAGGCCGGCCAGAACTGGCCCGCCGTGATGATGTTGTCGGCGCGCAGGGCCTGCGCCTGCGACAGGTTGAACTCGCGCTCTGCCATGCGTCGCGCGCGGCCGCCTTCCTCGGCGAAGCTGTCGGCACTCACGGCTTGCCCGTTCACGGTCTGGAGCCGGGCGCGGATCATGGGATACAGCGCCGGGTCCACCACGCCCTGCGCCGTCAGGAACTCGCGCACCGGCGTCACTTGGTCGGGCTGCACGTTGATGATGAAACGATTGGGCGCATCCGCAGGCAGTGAATTGCGCCAGCGGTCCAGCAGGTCGGTGCGCACGAACGTAAGCAGCAGCAGCGCCATCAGGCCCAAGCCCAGCGCCGACACCTGGGCGATGCTGGAACCGGCGCGGCGGCTGACGTTGGCCAGGCCGTAGCGCCACGGGCCGCGCAGGCGCGAGCGCAGGCGGCGCAGCGCCAGGATCAGCAGCCAGGCCAGCCCAGCCAGCACCGCCAGCGTGGCGGCGATGCCAACCAACATGGCCGTGCCCACCGTCGCCGAGCCGGCCTTCCACCAGATCAGCAGCGCTAGGCCGCTGAATCCCGCCAAGCCCACGACCCACGCGCTGGGCTCGGTGGGGTCGAGATCCCGGCGCAGCACGCGCAGCGCCGGCACCCGCCGCAAGGCCAGCACCGGCGGCAGCCCGAAGGCCATCAGCACGGTGAGGCCCACGGCAAATCCTTCCAGCACCGGCTGCCAGCCTGCCGCCGGCAGCGCCAGGCCCAGCGAGCCCGCGAGCCAGCCCGCCACTGCCGCCTGCAGCGCAAAGGCCAGCGCAACGCCCAGGGCGCTGCCCGCCACGCCTAGCATCAACAGCTCGCCGCCGTGGATGCCCACCAGCGTGCGCTGGCTGGCGCCCAGGCAGCGCATCACCGCCGAACCCGATAGATGGCGTGCGCTGTGGCGCCGCGCCGCCATGGCCACGGCAACGGCCGCCAGAACCACCGACACCAGCGCCGCCAGACCGAGGAATTGGCCGGCGCGCTCCAGCGCTCGGCGGATTTCCGGACGCGCGTCGCCGGCGGTTTCCAGCCGCTGCCCGCGGCCCAGGTTTTCGCGCGCCAGCGCACTGAAGCGCTCCACGGCGGTGGCGTCGCCGGCCACCACCAGGCGGTAGGTGATGCGGCTGCCTTCCTGCACCAGGCCAGTGGCCGGAACGTCCGCCAGGTTCAGGAATACCCGCGGCGCGGCGTTGAAGTAGTCCAGCGCTGCGTCTGGCTCCTGCAGCACCAGCGCAGCAAGCTGCAGCTCGATATTGCCAACTCCGATCAGGTCGCCCACCTGGGCGCCCAGCGTGTCCGCGCCAGCGCGGCTCATCCACACGGTGCCGGGCGCGGGAATGCGCTCGGCCACGCGCTCGGCGCCGCTGGCCGGATCGCGAAGCAGGAAGTTCCCTCGCAGCGGAAAGCCGTCCGAGATTGCCTTGAGCTCGCCCAGCCGCAGCGCCTCTCCCGCGCGGATCATGCTCGGGAAGCCCAGGGTTTCGGCCTGGCGCAAGCCGGGCGCCGACGCGGCCTCGCGCAGCGCACCGCCGATGGGCATATCGGCTCGAAGCACGGCGTCACCGCCGAGCAGGCGGTTGGCTTCCAGCGCCAGCGCGCGTTCGGCGCGGTCGGTGATGAAGCCCACGGACGTCACGGCCATCACCGCCAGCACGATCGCGGCCAGCAGGATCCGCACGTCACCTGCGGCCAGGTCTCGGCGCAGCTGGCGCCAGGCCAGGGCGGCCACCTTCATGGTGAAACCAGCCGACCGGAGTCGAGCCGAAGCACGCGGCTGCAGCGCGCGGCCAGCGCCTCATCGTGGGTTACCAGCACCAGGGTGGTGCCGGACTCCCGGTTGAGGTTGAACAGCAAATCAATAATGGCCTGGCCGGTGCGGGTATCCAGGTTCCCGGTCGGCTCATCGGCAAACAGCACGGACGGGCGGGTGACGAAGGCGCGCGCCAGCGCTACGCGCTGCTGCTCGCCGCCCGACAGTTGGCGCGGATAATGCGCGATGCGTTCGGCCAGCCCCACTTGGCCCAGGATGGCCAGCGCCGGCCCGTGGGCATCGGCGTCGCCGCGCAGTTCCAGCGGCAGCATCACGTTTTCAAGCGCCGTGAGCGACGGCAGCAGTTGGAAGCTCTGGAACACGAAGCCCACCTTGGCGCCGCGCACGCGCGCCCGGCCGTCTTCATCCAGCGCCGAGAGGTCCTCGCCGTCCAGCCGCACCCGGCCCTGGCTGGGCACGTCCAGGCCCGCCAGCAGCGAGAGCAGCGTGCTTTTGCCTGAACCGGAGGCCCCCACGATGGCGACCGCTTCCCCTTGGGAGATGGCAAAACCGACGCCATCAAGGATAGTGAGCTCACCCGAGGGCAGCGGCACGCGCTTGCCCAAGTCTTCGGCGCGCAGTGATTCGGCGGCGATGGGCGCGGGGCTGGAGTCAGGCATGTGGATCCTCAAGACAAAGGAACGTGGACAGTGAAGCAAGGATATGGAGTTTGGCGGGCCTGGGTTCAACGGGGCGTCATGGCCCTGCTGGTGGCACTGGCGCTGCCGGCCGCGATGGCGGTCGCCGCGCCGCGCACCGTGCTCGTGCTGGGCGACTCCCTGTCTGCGGCCTACGGCATCCAGCCCGAGCAGGGCTGGGTGGTGCTGTTGGCGCAGCGCGTTCAGGCCCAGCATGCGGGTTGGCAAGTAGTGAATGCCAGCGTGAGCGGCGAAACGACCGCTGGCGGGGCCAGCCGTATCGCCGGTGAGTTGGAGCGGCATCGTCCCGCGGTGGTGGTGATTGAACTGGGCGCCAATGATGGCCTGCGCGGCCTGCCGCTGGCCCAGACCCGAGCCAACCTGGACGCAATGGTGCGGGCCGCGAAGAAATCCGGCGCCCGCGTGCTGCTGCTCGGCATGCGCCTGCCGCCCAACTTTGGCCCGCAGTACACCCAGGGTTTCGAAGAAAACTTCCGCGCCTTGGCCAGTGAGCACGAGGTTGCGCTGCTGCCCTTCCTGCTCGAGCCCATCGCCACCGAGCGCGACAGCTTCCAGGCCGACAGCATCCACCCGGTGGCGGCAGTGCAGCTGCGCCTGCTCGACCACGTCTGGCCCGCGCTGGAGCCGCTGCTGCGCTGACGTCCGCCGGCGCTAGACGCGCGCGGCCAGCGCCATCAGTTCAGTGTGTTCATGCACGAAGCGCCCGTCCTGCGTTTCCCGCAGCAGTACGACCGCGGCGGCTGCCACGGTGGCCGCCGGGATGCCGCGAAAACGCCGCAGGCTGCCGCGCAGCAGCGGGTTGGTCAGGGGCGTCAGGGCGCGCGCGAAGGCCTCGCCGGGCCGCGACTCCGCGCGTTCGCCCAGCAGCAGGCCGGGACGCAGCAGGTCCACCCGGGCAAAGCCCAAGTCAGCCACGGCGCGCTCGGTTTCGCCCTTTACGCGCAGATAGAAATTGCCTGACTGCGCGCTAGCGCCCACCGAGGACACCAGGATGGCGTGGCGCGCTCCGGCGTCGTGGGCCATGGCGGCCAGGCGCAGCACCAGGTCACGGTCCACGGCCAGAAAGGCCTCCTGCGAGCCGGCCTTGGACAAGGTAGTGCCGAGGCAACAGATGAATGCCTCGGGCGGACTACCGGTAGCGCGGATTTGATCCGCCAGCTCCACGTCCACCGACGGGTCGGCCAGGTTCGACATCAGGATCGGCAGTCGCGGCGCTTCCTCTTGCAGCGGCCGGCGCACCGGCGCCAGCACGCGTGGCCCGCGCGGGTCGGCCAGCAGGCGCGCCAATACCTGTCCGCCGACCATGCCGCTGGCACCCGCCAGCATCACGCTGCGCGGTGGGCTCACTGGGTCAGGCCCATTCGGTCAGGCCTTCTCGCTCATAGAGGATTCGGAACGACGGGCGCGCCTTCATCCGCTGCGCCAGCGCGTCCAACTGCGGCCAGTGCGTGGCCGGGCGCGGCATGTTTCGCGACCAGCGCATCAGCATGGCCAGGTAGAAATCCGCAGCGCTGGCAGAAGCGCCCAACAGGTAGGGGCCGCGTTTCAACAGGTGTTGCTCCAGACGATCCCAGCAGGCCTCGATGCGCCACTGCGCCAAGGCCTTGGCTTGCTCCGCGTGCGCGTCGCCCGCGGCTTCGCCCGGATAGAACCAGGTGCGGAACGCCGGCTGCAGGGTATTGGCCAAATGCAGGATCCACTGGTAGTAACGGGCGCGCTCGATGGTGCCCGGTGCAGGCGCCAGGCCAAAAGACGGATGGGCGTCGGCCAGGTGCAGCACCAGCGCCGCGCATTCGGTCACCGGCTCGCCGTGGATCAGCAGGGTGGGCACCACGCCGCTGGGATTGATGGCCAGGTACTCGGGGCGCTTGTGCTCGCCATTGGCCATGTCGAGCAGGCGCAACTCGTGCTTGGCGCCGATTTCGATCAGCAGCCAGTGCACCACCAGGCTGGCGGCGCCGGGAGCGTAATAGAGGGTGTACATGCGGGCATCCATGCAGCGGGGGGAATCCGCAGCATACGACGCGGCGGCACCGGTGGGCATGGCAGCCAAAGAAAAGCCCCGGGCGTTTCCACCCGGGGCTGGTCTTGGGTCCGGTTAGGGACTCGATTACATGGGCTGCACTTCGTCAGCCTGCATGCCCTTCTGGCCCTTGACGAGCTTAAAGGACACCTTCTGGCCTTCCGCCAGGGACTTGAAGCCCGTGCCCTGGATGGAGCGGAAGTGCACGAACACATCTTCGCCATTCTCGCGGCTGATGAAGCCGAAGCCCTTGGCGTCGTTGA